>LFJH01000103.1 GCA_001189335.2 Candidatus Paraburkholderia schumanniana | reverse complement strand
AGGTTCGTTGGGTGCGACTCTCATCGTGGCGCAGGGAGGAATCCCCTTCAAGACGCCGAATAGATTCACGCAAGCCAACCACAACATCGATATCAACGTTGCAAAAACGGGGAGGACCATAGATTCTGACGGCGTTGCGGGTGAGATCGCTGTCGAGCACGCCCAGATCTTCAGCACCATAGACCGGCACGCGGCGGTTGCGCAGGTTTTCCTTCAGCGGGACGAGCGGCAGGCTCGGGCTGCGCAGGATCGACGACTTGTAGCCCGGCGACAGGTACGGCGGATGGGATTCCCAGTCGCGCAGCGTGAGGATGGGGGAAGTCATGTCGACTGTCTCCTGGTTTTGTGGAAGTTGAATAGGATGTCTCTGACGGCTACTTTATAGAACGGTGCAAGTTATGGAAAATGATGTTTCGTGCCATCTTGCATAATGGATCGTCATGGATACCGACTTCACCAACACCCGTGTCAAGTTTCGGCATCTACAGTGTTTTCTCGCTGTCACGCAGCTCGGCAGCGTGCAGCGCGCAGCCGACAGCCTGTCGATCACGCAGCCGGCTGTTTCGAAAACGATCGGCGAACTCGAATCCATTCTAGGCGTGCGGCTCTTCGAGCGCGGCTGGCGCGGCGCGGCGCCGACGCGCGAAGGCTGGCTCTTCGCGCCGCACTCGAGCGCGTGCGTGGCGTCGCTGCGCGAGGGCGTCGACATGCTGTTGCGCGAGCGCGGCGACGTGCCGGGGTCGATTTCCATCAGCATCCTGCCGACGGTCGCGCCGGTGCTCCTGTCGCCCGCGTTGACGTCGTTCCGGCAGCAATGGCCGGCGGTGTCGCTGTCCGTGTGGACGAATTCCAACGCGCTCTTGCTCGAGAAGCTCAAGGCAGGCGACGTCGATCTGGTCGTGGGCCGGCTCTTCGAGCCCGAGGCGATGCACGCGCTGTCCTTCGAGCAGATCTACCGCGAGCCGCTCGCGGTGGTGGTGCGCCGCGCATCCGCTCACGCTCGAGACGCCGCTTACGCTCGCGCTGCTCGCGCGCTTCGCGATCGTCGTGCCGCCCTTCGGCACGCTGATCCGTCAGTCGGCTGAAAGCGTACTGACCGCGTTCGGCGCGCATGCGCTGACGGCGCTCGTAGAGACGCTGTCGGTGTCGCTCGGCCGCTCGCTCGCGCTGAACAACGACGCCGTCTGGTTCGTGCCGGCGGGCGCGGTGGAGCAGGACATCGTGCTCGGCCTGCTGGCCGCGTTGCCGATGCCCTTCGCCGGCACCGACGAGCCCATCGGGCTGATCCGCCGCAACGACGCCGCGCGCACGCCGGTCGAGGAGGCGCTCGTCGACGCGCTGCGCGAGGCCGGGCGTTCGCGCGCCGGGAGCAAATGACCGGTGCGCGCGGGCGGCGCGCAAGTTGCTTAAGCAGCATTTACCGCGCAGATTTCGCGGGAAAGAAATACTATGACGAAAGACCTCAGGGAACGGAGTGACTGCAACAAACGCGTGCAGCGGCGGTCACAAGTACGTTGCCCGGGGCCTCGTCCCGGTTCATCGGCCGTATGAAAGCATCGCACCCGACCATGTTTGCAAGATGAAGACCGTACTGCTCGTCGACGACGACCCCGCCACCATCGAAGCCTGGACGCTCTGCATGCAGGGCGAGGATTGCAACGTGCTATGCGCGTTCGATGGCAACGGAGCGCTATCGATTCTCGCCGAGCGGAAGGTGGATATCGTCGTGTCGGACTGGGTGATGCCGGGGCTGGGCGGGGCGCTGCTCTGCCAGACCATGAAGAACGACGCGTCTCTTGCGCACATTCCTTTTCTCATGATCTCGGGGCATCCGAATCCGCCGGCGTTCGTGAGCTACGACGGCTATCTGCGCAAGCCCGTCGACATGGAGACGCTCATCTCCGCCGTCAATCGTTTGTGCGCCGCCAAAAAGCGGCCGCTGTACTGAGAAGACCCTAGCGCAGTTCGGCCAGCGCTGCGTCCATCTGCGCCTGGGCGAGGCGGTTCAGTTCCTGCGGGATCTCGCAATCGAGCGGCAGGCAAGGTGTGACGATCACGCGGATATGCCCGCCGCGATCCGGCCAGCCTTTCGCTGGCCAGACCTTACCGGCGTCGTGCACCACGGGCACGACCGGCACCTTCGTCGCGCAGGCGAGGCGCACGCCGCCCGAGGCGAGCTTGAGCGGCGCATCGTGCGCGACGCGCGTGCCTTCCGGGAAGATCACCACGGAGTTGCCTCGCTTGAGTCGCGCGGCGCACTCGCGGGTCACGGCCGTATGCGCCTGGCGGATCGAGCCGCGATCGAGGCTCACCATGTCGAGTCCTCTCAGCACCCAGCCGAAGAACGGAATGTTCATGAGCTCGCGCTTGAAGACGAAGCTGATGCGGCGCGGGAAAAGCGCCATGAAGGACAGCGTTTCCCAGGTCGACTCGTGCCGCGACAGGATGATGCACGGCCCGGCGGGCAGATGCTCCAGTCCTTCGATAGAGCACGTCACGCCGGTGATGACGCGCATCATCGAGACCATCGCGCGGCACCAGAGGCGCGCGAGCCGGTAGCGCTCGTTGCGGCCGACGAACGGGAAAAGCGGCAGGATCAGGATCGACCACAAGGTGCCGCTGCCGAGCAGATACGTGGCGAAAAGCCACTTGATGAGGGTGCGGCGCATCGGATTCGTAATGTGACGGACGGGTGACGAACGGCGGGAAACCGCAAGCATAACGTATCGGGCAAAACCCGCTGTTTCACGTCGGGCAGCGCGCGCCATGCGGCGTCACGCAAGCGATGCAACAATGGACCCCGACGAAACAGATCCAGTAAGGAATCGACGCAATGGAAACTCAACCGCCGAAGGACTTCGACGAAGGCATGCTCGACGTGGGTGACGGTCACACCATCTATTGGCGCGCGCAGGGCCCGCGCGACGCGCCCGTGATGCTTGTCGTGCACGGCGGCCCCGGCGGCGCGATGAACGTGAAATGGGCCGAAGTGCTGGAGCAGGACAAGTGGCGCATCGTGTTCTTCGATCAGCGCAGCTGCGGCAAATCCACGCCCTTCGGCCTGCTTGCGCACAACGGCATCGATGCGCTCGTCGGCGACATGGAAAAGCTGCGCATCGCGTTGAAGATTGAACAGTGGGCGCTCTTCGGCGGCTCGTGGGGCACGACGCTGGGGCTCGCGTATGGTGTCGCGCATCCGGAGGTGTCGCGCATCCGGAGCGCTGTCTCGGATTCCTGCTGCGCGGCGTGTTTCTCGCGCGGCGCGAGGACATCGACTGGTTCCTGTGGGACGTGCGCCGCGTATTCCCAGAAGCGCACCGTGCGTTTCTCGATGCGATCGAGGTGGCCTCCGGCAAGCGTCCGGAGAGCGCGCACGACGTCCTGCAGTTCACCGAGGCGCCGCGCGCGCGCCTGGACGCAGTACGAGACGACGCTCTCGGTCGTGAACAAGCCCGAGAAGGAGCCCGACGAAGAAGAGAAGCGCCCGAGTGCCGAAGCCAACGCCGCGGCCATCTCGATGGCGCTGCTCGAACGTCACTATATGGCGAACGAGCTTCCGCCGATGCCGCTGCTGCCGCTCGTCACGCGCATCGCGCATCTGCCTTGCCGAATCGTGCATGGGCGTTTCGACATGGTGTGCCCGGCCGATCAGGCGCTGGCGCTCGCCGCGCGCTGGCCCAGCGCGGAGCTGGCCGTCGTGGACGCGGCGGGACACTGGACCGGACCTTCGAGCCGGGCAATCTCGCGGCATTGCGCGCTGGCGCGGCAGCGCTCGCCGACGCCATCGCGCAAACCCGGAATGCGGCTGTCTGAAACGGCCTGACGGGCGCAGCCGTGTTCAGACGGTCGCGGGCGCCGCTTCGGTCAGCCGAAGCCAGTCGAGATCCGCGCCGATGACCACCGGCTTCGCCCCGCGCTGCGTCGCGATCGTGAGCGTCACGCACAGGGACGTGCCTGTCACGAGATACGGCGCGCTCGTGACCACCTGTTGCGGGCTGGCGTGCTCAGCGACGAAATACGGACGATTGTCCCAGCGCCCGGTCGACGAATCGGAGATCGGCGCGAAACGCGCGCTCGGCGCTTTCGCCGCGGCGCCGGCGAGACCTGGCGTGAATTCACGGCCGGCCGAATCGAGAAAAAGCAGCCGAGCGTGCAGGGCAGCGTGAGAAGATCGGCGCAGGCCGCTTCCGTCGCCGCCCCTGCCGCGAATCGCCGAGCCGCCAGCGTCAGATTCGAGCGATACGGCAACAGCAGCAGATCGCCCGCGAGGCGCTCGGCCAGATGCGCCGCCGGCATGCCGAACAGATAGCCCTGCACGAAATCGACATTCGAGCGCGCGGCGAACATGAGATCCTCGCCGGTTTCGATGCCTTCCGCGACCACGAACATCCCCGATTCATGCAGCAGGTCGACGAGCTTGGGCATCAGCGTGTCGCGCATGTGGGCGCTCTTCGTGCGTACGAGGCTGCGGTCGAGCTTGACGGTATCGGGCCTGAGGGTGAGCAGCCGGTCGATGTTGGAGTGCCCCGCGCCGAAATCGTCGACGGCGACGAGAAAGCCTTGCGCGCGAAAGGCATGCGTCGCGCGCGAGATTTTCGCGACATCCGTGCCGCCGGATTCCAGCACCTCGATCACGACGCGCTCGGGCGCGAGACCCGATTCGCGCGCCGCCGCGGCGAGCCGCGCGGCGTAACCCGGATCGGTGAAGGTCGCCGGATTGATGTTGATGAAGAGCCACTGTGCGTCCGGCAGGAGCGGAGCGGCGTTGCGCAGATGCGTGACGTGGCTCATGCGGTCGAGCTCGCGCAGCTTGCCGGCGACGATGGCCCGCCCGAACAGATTGAATGGTCCGACGAGCGCGCCACCGGCCGCATCGCCGCGCAGGAGCGCCTCGTAGCCGACCTCGCGCTGATGCGGCAGACTGTAGATCGGCTGCAGATGCATGCGCAGCGTGATGCCGTCGACGACCTCCGACTGTGCGCTCGGCACTTTCAGAGGATGATGGCCGGCGCCGCCCGTGCGGCGCTCGGTGACGGCGTACGAAAAGCGAACGCCGGCAGACGAACGCAGAGAAGAGCACACAGGTCGATGAACGGCACGGCAGTCACGCGTTTCGGTGGAAATGTCCCCAATATCGGCCGGGCGTGCGTAAACTTGAGCGTGCGAGTCGTCCGGACGCATACAGGAAGACGCCGTCCGGGTTTGCCGGCCACGCCGCCGCGACCTATCTTTGTTGTTGCAGCGATACGTTTCGCCTGCAACCTGGGCCGGGCGCGATTCGTCGAAAGCTGCAACGAACCATTTGAGAGAGATAGATGGCGCAACAGAAAACCAATCCCAAACTCGAACAGGCCCTCACGCGCGGCGATCTCGCGATCCGCCAGGCCAACTCGAGCCGCGCCACGGCCGTCCTGCGTGCGCTCGGCAAGATGATCGTCGAGGCATCGGCGACGATGGGCGTGGAGGCGCATGTCGCCATTCACGACGGCGACAAGATCTACGATCCCGCCGACGGCATCTGGCCGCAGCAGTTGTTGGTGTCGCTGGACGGCCCGGTGGAGGAAAACGATCCGGATGAGATCCGCACGGTGTCCCTGCTTGCCGACACGCCCGCGACGGTTTTCCGCTGTGAATGGCAACGCGCCGACGGCAATATCGGCCGCCAGGAAGGCCGAGCGCTCGCGATGGTCGCTTTCATTACCGACGTGGACATTCTCTGGCTGGACGAAGACGACTGATTTCTTCAATCGGAATCGGCGGGTGTCATACATCCGTCGTGATTATGTGGTGCTAAGCAGGCGCCCCGGTTTTCGGGGCGCCTGTTTTTTACGTGCGCCAGTATGGCGCTGATCCCATTTCGCCGGACAGCACGCTTCGCAGATTATGCGAACCGGCGCAGTCAGCAAACGTTACCGTGTCGCTCTTATTGGTGTTTTCCAGGTATTTGCACAACGCGCCGCAGAAGTTGTGCGAAGGTTATTCTTCCAAAAGCCTCTCTCGCAACCGGTGGCTGCTCGCCCTCGTTTCTCTTCACCCTTTCCGGCACGCATATTCTCGTTCGGCATATGCATTTTTCGATTTGCGGTGGTTACCCGGCGATGGGTTCGTCGATTAGAAGCTTTCTTCCAATGGTTTAGCCTGAAATTTGCTGAGAAACAGCGGCAAGCGCGCACCCCGTTTTTTGACTTCGTGAGAGGTTCGACACGCCGTGTGTGAGGACCCTACCCAAGACAGTCCTCGACACCCGGCACTTTCCAAGCGCCAAGAAAAAATGGGGTTTACAAATGGAACGTCTGAACCTTGCCAACAACGCCGCCACTAGCCAATTCGATTCGGCGATCCGGCCGACTCTCACGGTCGTGCCCGCACTTCAGAAAACGGAGCGGATGCCGTTTACTGTCCGTATCGTCCGCGATGATGTCGGACTTTAAAAGGTCGTATCGATCAGACGTTCGGCCTATGGGCGGCACCTGCCCGAATTCGCCGAAACCATGATGATCGAGTCCTCGGATCGCGATCGCGGCACGGTCGTGCTGCTGGCGGAGTCCAAGCTGGACGGCGCGCCGCTCGGCACCATGCGCATCCAGACCAATGCGTACGGTCCGCTGGCGGTCGAGCAATCGGTACATCTGCCCGATCATCTGGCGATGAGCCGCCTCGCGGAGGCGACGCGTCTCGGCGTCGCCGGCGGAATGGTGGGGCGCGTGGTGAAAGTGGCGTTGTGCAAGGCGCTCTGGATGTTCTGTGAATTGCACGGGATCGATTACATGGTGATCACGGCACGTTCGCCGCTGGACCGGGAGCACGAGGCGATGCTCTTCAAGGATATTTCGGCATCAATGAGTTCCTGCCGATGTCGCACGTCGGCGGCCTGCCGCATCGCGTGCTGGCGAAAGACGTCGCCGCGGCGCGCCAGCGCTGGGAGGAAGCCCGTCATCCGCTCTTCAACTACATGGTGCACACGCATCATCCGGACATCGATTTGCATTCTGTAGATTTATCTTTTGATTGGGAACCGGTACGATGCCCGGAGGCTCCGTTGGTGTCTTACGGCAGGTAACTGCAAAAGTTTCAAGGACGGTAATAGCGAAAAACCGGATCACGGAGCGGTCCGGTTGGCCAAACGCGGCGGCGCCCGGGGGATTGCGCGGCACCGCCGCCGCTTGCGCGCGCGCATTGGGCGCGGGCGCATATGGGGGTTTTTCCAGGTATGGCGTCGGTTATTCCAGCTTCGTTATCGAGATTCAGACGGTCCGGCTCGTGGATCGACGACGCGGTTTATGCCGTCGCGGTTTATGCCGTTCCGGTCCTGATTCTGCTCGGTACGCTCGCGACGCTTTATTTTTTGCCGCGTCAGTATGAGTCGCGCGGCGCGGTTCCGCTCGCATTGCGCGTCGTCGCGAATAGAGGCGATATCGCCGACCCCGCCGAAGCGCCGCTCGAAGTGCTGCGGGGCGCCACGCCCGTTTCGCGCTACGGCACACGTCTCTCCGAAAAACCGATCTGGTTCAGCTTTACCACGCCCAGCATGAGTTCCGACTCGTCGACGATCGTGGAATTGCCGTCCCGTTACGCGCAAACGCTTGCCTGCTGGAACGCGGACACGCTGGCGCCGCTGGGCCGTGCGGACCGCGAGGGTGTGAGCGGCGAAATGCGCGGGGTCAAGGCGGGTTTCTCGATTCAGGTCGGTCGGATAACAGAACCTAAAAACATTCTCTGCCGGGGCACGTTTTTAGGACCGGCGCAAATCAATGCGTTCGCGTGGGAATCGCAGGACCTGCGCAATTCCGCGCTTGATTTTCAGGAAAGCTCCGGCCTCATCGCCGGCGGGCTGCTGACGCTCGCGGTCTTCGTGTTCGTCACGGCGCTCATCAATCAGGAATGGACGTATGTGATCTTCGCGGTATGGCTCGTCGGCAACCTGCGGCTGTGCGCCAACGCGATGGGCTGGGACATGCAGTGGCTCGGCCGCATGCTGCCATCGGAATTCCTGCAGCCGTTGCGGCAGGTCACCTTCGCCGCCTACTACCTGCTGACCGCCGCGCTGTTCCAGCAGCTCTTCCGACGCGAGTTGCGCGTGGTCGGATATCGCTGGCTGCTGCGGGTGATCTAGGGGGAACATCTGCACAACTCGATTTCAGAGCGCTGACGTTTTACGCTTCGCATCGTATCGATCACGACGATGGCCTGCGGGTGATTAGTCAACTTTTGAACCGTGGCGGCCTCGTTTTCTGAGTCTCGCGTTTCGATCCTCAAGCGCTTCAAGCATTTCAAGCGCTTCGCAAGGCCTTGCGTGCCATCCACAAATTGCCCAGCGCAAACAGCGTTGTGATCTGCGCAGTATTTTTCATCACCCCCCTATACCGGGTCTTCGTGTAGCCAAATTGCCGCTTGAGCACGCGAAACGGGTGTTCGACCTTCGCGCGGATGCCCGCCTTCAGACGTTCGATCCGATCGTAGATCGCGTCCAGTTGATCACT
>LFJH01000102.1 GCA_001189335.2 Candidatus Paraburkholderia schumanniana | reverse complement strand
GTACGTTTCGTTGAAAGATCCAGACCAAGACCAAGTTGCGTCATCGAAGATGTCCTGGAATTTCTCTTCTTTCCAGGATAGTCCAATCAGGTGCCAGGATCGGGAGTTTGGCAGAGGTTCCTTAGTTGTGGCGTCTAGGGAAAGCACCGGGGGTTCGGTGCGCGTTTTTATATATAAAATTTGAACATCGACACACGACAACTCCGCACTTTCACCTAGCCATGCCGATCGATCTCTCCGCCGGATCGCAGACTCCGGCTTCATTCCGCGACGCGCAGTTCGAACCGCGTCAGAGCACGTCGCGTTTCATCGCGGATGCGCTGCGCGCCGCGATCGTCGGAGGCTCGCTTCTGCCGGGCGAGCCGCTACGCCAGGACGCGATCGCGCGGCAATTCTCCGTGAGCGCCATCCCGGTGCACGAAGCGTTCCGCCAGCTCGAAAGCGAGAGCTGGGTGACGATCGAGCCGAACCGCGGCGCGGCCGTCAGCCAGCAATCCGCCGATGAGGCGCGCGAGATCTACGAGATCCGCGCGTCGCTGGAGAGCCTGGCCATCGGCATCGCGATCGAGCATCACACGCCCGAGACGTTCGCCGAAGTGAAGCGCCTGCTCGAAGCCGCGGAGAACGAGCCCGATCCGGCGCTCTACGTCGTGCGCAACGAGCAGTTCCATATGTGCCTCTATGCGCCCGCGCACCGTCCGCGCCTGATGGAGCTGATCGGCCAGATGCATCGCCGCGGCGAGCGCTATCTGCATCTGAAGCTCGGGCAGTCGATTCACAAGGATTCGTCCGATGCCGAGCATCGCGCGACATCGAAAAGGCGCAGACGCTCGTCGCGCGCCATCTGCTCGCAACGGGCGAACTGATCCACCGCTTTCTCGCCGAAGCGCAAGCGCTCGCCCAGTCGAGCCACGTCAGAAAGAAGCGCCGCTCGCGCGCTTCCTCATCTGCGCGAACGACCCCAATGACTCCCTCACAGGCAGACCGATGAACTCGCCCACACCCGCCGACGCTCTCTCCACCACCCGCAACTGGAGCACGCGCGCGCAGGAAAAGGCGCGGCTTCTGAAGCTGATCGAGCCGTGGCTCGACGGCCCGGTGCTCGATCCCGCACGCATCGTCGATGCCTTGGGTGCGCTGATCGTCACCGGCGATCGCGTCGCGCTCGAAGGCAACAACCAGAAGCAGGCCGACTTCCTTTCGCGCTCTTTCGCCAGGCTCGATCCCGAGCGCGTGCACGGCGTGCATCTGCTCATTTCGAGCATCAGCCGTCCAGAGCATCTCGCGCTTTTCGAGCAGGGCATCGCGTGCAAGGTCGACTTCGCGTTCGCCGGGCCGCAGAGTCTGCGCGTGGCGCAGCTGCTCGAAGACGGCATGCTGGAGGTCGGCGCGATCTATACGTACATCGAACATACGTACATCGAACTGTATGCGCGCATGTTCATCGACCTCACGCCACAGGTCGCGCTGGTGTGCGCGATGCAGGCGGATCGCCACGGCAATCTCTACACCGGCGCGAACACCGAGGACACGCCGACGATCGTCGATGAGCTGCCGCGCGTCGATATCCCGGGCTCGTGGGTCGATGTCGTCGTGCAGTCGGATCGCCCGTTCGCGGTCGAGCCGCTCTTCACGCGCGATCCGCGTCACATCGGCGAGCTGCAGATTCTCATGGCGATGATGACCATCCGCGGCATCTACGACCGCTATGGCGTCACGGCGCTGAATCACGGCATCGGCTCGATACGGCCGCGATCGAGCTGCTGCTGTCGACCTACGGCGAATCGCTCGGCCTGAAGGGCAAGATCTGCACGCACTGGGCGCTCAATCCGCATCCGACGCTCATCCCCGCGATCGAGTCCGGCTGGGTGCAAAGCGTGCATTGCTTCGGCAGCGAAGTCGGCATGGAGGACTACAGGAGGACTACATCGCGGCGCGTCCCGACGTTTTCTTCACCGGACGCGACGGCAGCCTGCGCTCGAACCGCGTGCTCTGTCAGCTCGCGGGGCAATACGGCGTCGATCTGTTCATCGGCTCGACCCTGCAGATGGACGCGGACGCGAATTCATCGACGGTCACGCTCGGGCGTCTGGCCGGCTTCGGCGGTGCGCCGAACATGGGACACGATCCGCGCGGCCGGCGCCATTCGAGCGAGGCGTGGCTCAAGCTGCTCAAGGACGACGGCCCGAATCCGAATATCGCGTGCGGCCACAAGCTCGTCGTGCAGACGGCCGAGACGTACAAGAAAGGCGGCGAGCCGACCATCGTCGAGGCGCTCGATGCGATCGCCGTCGGCGAAAAGAGCGGAATGCCGATCGCGCCCGTGATGATCTACGGCGATGACGTCACGCACGTCGTGACCGAGGAAGGCATCACGTATCTGCATGCGGCCGAAGGCGTCGATGAACGGCGCGTAGCGCTCGCGGCAGTCGCCGGCGTGATGCCCATCGGCATGTGCGCCGATCCTTCGAAGACGGCGGCGTTGCGCCGGCGCGGCATCGTCGCGTATCCGGAGGATCTCGGCATGCGGCGCGGCGAAGCGAAGCGCTCGCTGCTCGCGGCGCGCAGCATCGACGATCTGGTCGCGTGGTCGGGCGGACTCTACGCGCCGCCCGCGCGCTTCAGAAGCTGGTGAGCGCGATGACGAGGATGACAACCGCGGCCCTCCCCTTGTTGCGCGACGAAGTCCGCGAATACGCGGCTTCGCCGCTTGCGATCGCGACGCACGCCGTCGATGCGCTGATCGCCGAAGCGCGTCTCACGCCCAAGCCCGCGCTCGTCGACGAACGCGGCAGCGGCGCGCATCGCGATCTCGATCTGGACACGATGCTGTGTTCTGCCAGCGCGCTGCAACCGACTTTTCTCGCGATCGCGCGCGCCGCGTCGAATGCCGGACCGTCGCAAGCGCTGCGCGAGCAGCTCGCGCGCATCGGCCAAGAAGGCGAAGCGGCGATGATGCGCGCGACCAATGGCAGCAACGCGCATCGCGGCGCCATCTGGATCGTCGGCCTGCTATGCGCGGGCGCGGCGATGCACGCGCCGCACGACAGCGAAGCCATTTGCGCAACGGCGGCCGCAATCGCGCGATTCGACGATCGTTACGCGCCGGCATCGGCCAGCAACAGTCACGGCGCGCGCGGCGAGGCGCACGACGGCTTTCCGCACGCGCGGCGCATCGGCCTTCCCGCACTCGACGCCGCGCGCGGACGCGGGCTCGATGAAACCGGCGCACGGCTCGATGCGCTCATCGTGATCATTGCGTCGCTGGACGATACGTGTCTCCTGCATCGCGGCGGAAGGAACGCGCTCGATACGGCGCAGCGCGGCGCGAAAAGGTGCTCGACTGCGGCGGCGCCGGCACGGACGCAGGCCGCACCGCCCTCGCGCAACTCGATGCCGCATTGCTGGCACTGAACGCATCGCCCGGCGCCGCCGCCTATCTGCTCGCGACGACACTCTTTCTCGACAGTCTCAGGCGCCTCGCCTGAAGTGCAAAACGAAGCGCATCGAAGAGGAACGAACGATGGAACACATGCGATACGAATATCCCGCCAAACGGGCCGTCACGCGCCGCGCATACGTAGGCGTGGTCGGCTCGGGCGATCTCGAGGTGCTGCTGTCGCCCTCGCAAATGGCGAACGCGGAAGTCGTGATCCGCACGAGCGTCGATGGCTACGGACACGTGTGGAAAAGCGTGCTCGACCGCTTCTTTCAGCGCTACGACGGCGCCGCGAAGATCGAGCTCAACGACTTTGGCGCGACGCCCGGCGTCGTGATGCTGCCGCCTGAACGAAGCGGTGGAAGCCAGCGAAGGAGATCCGGCATGAACGCGCAAGATACTTTCCTCGCGCGGCACAGCTTCATCGAGCTGGGCACGCGCGAACGCGCAAAGGCGCTGCTTGATAAGGGCACGTTCCGCGAACTGCTCGGCCCTTTCGACCGGCTCGAATCGCCATGGCTCGCGATGCAGAACATCGTCTGCCAGGCCGACGACGGCGCGGTGATCGCGCGCGGCACGCTGGACGGCAAGCCTGCCGTGATCGCGGCGATCGAGCCCGCGTTCCAGGGTGGCAGCATCGGCGAGGTATCCGGCGCGAAGATCGCCGCGGCGCTCGAGATGGCCTTGAGCGAAATCGAAGCCGGACGCGCGATCCACCCTGTCGTGCTGTTCGAGACCGGCGGCGTGCGTCTGCAGGAAGCGAATCTCGGGCTGGCGGTCATCGCGGAAATCCAGGCGGCGATCGTCGCGCTCAGGTGTCACGTGCCAGTGGTCGGCGTGATCGGAGGAATGGTCGGCTGCTTCGGCGGCATGTCGCTCGCGGGCGCGCTGTGCACCGAGCTCGTGATGACGCGTCAGGCGCGGCTCAGCATGAACGGGCCGGAAGTGATCGAGCAGGAAGCAGGCGTCGAGGAGCTCGATGCGGGCGACCGCCGGCTCATCTGGTCGATGATCGGCGGCGAGGAGCGCGTCGCGGTCGGGCTGGCAGATACGCTCGTCGATGACGACATCGATCACGTGCGCCATGCCGTGCTCGCCGCCTTTGGGCGCGGCGTACCGAGGCAGCACCGCACCGAGAACGTGGACGGCTTCATTGCGCGGCTGGCGCAAGAGTGAACCCGGACGCCATCGATCCCGACACACTGCGCAACCTGTGGAGCACATCATGAGCGCCAATCTCTCCCGCGGCGAGTGCTGGCTCGACGCGCTGACCTTCCCCGCCAGCCAAACCGAAAGCGGCCCGATCCGCGCCCGCGAAGGCGACCTCGACGGCGAGCGCGCCAGCTTCTTCGCCGTCGTGCCCGATCCCGGGAACCGCTTCCCGCGCGCGACCGACAACGTCGTCGGCCTCGAACAGGGCTGGCTGCTCGCGCGCGCCGTGCGCCGGGTCATCGACGCCGATCGCGATGCGGACGTGAAGCGCCCGATCGTCGCCGTGGTCGACGTGAAGAGCCAGGCGTACGGACGCCGCGAGGAACTGCTCGGCATCCATCTCGCCTGCGCGGCCGCCGTCGACGCCTACGCGAGCGCCCGGCTCGCCGGACATCCGGTGATCGCGCTGATCGTCGGTCCGGCGATATCGGGCGCCTATCTCGCGCACGGCTATCAGGCGAACCGCATCATCGCGCTCGACGCGCCCGGCACCGCCGTCCACGCGATGAGCAAGGAAGCCGCCGCGCGCGTCACGCGACGCAGCGTCTAGAACCTCGATGCGCTCGGCGACACCGTCCTGCCGATGTCGTACAAGATGAGCGCATACGCGAAGCTCGGGCTGCTGCACGAGCTGATCGAAGGCGTCGATGCCGATGCCCCCTCTCGCCGATATCGATCGCGTGAAGGCGTCGCTCGCGGCGGCGGGGACGGATGCGCGCAACGGTCCGCGGGATCTGTCGAACCGGCTCGCTTCCGCCGACGCGAAACGCACGCGCGCCGCGTCGATCGAAGTACGCCGGCGGATGCGCGAGCAATGGAACACGTGATGAAGCACGCGCCGCGTCCGCACGACCTCCTGCGCCTCGCGCCCGGCACGCCGCCTTTTGCCGATGCGCCCGACTGGGTCGGGGCGGCGCGCGCCCCGACCGGGCGATGCGATTCCGGCCGGCGTGCGCGGCAGCGCGCGCAGCGAGCGTTTCGGGACGTGGATCGAGCCGCGCTGGATCGAGACCATGCTCGCGCCGGAAGATTTGCGCTCGCGCGAACCCGATCCCGAACGCGCCGGCTTGCCCGCGTTCGTGCTGCTGGGCAAAGTTGCTTCGATCATCGACGCGTACGGCCTCGACTGGGGCCCCGCCGGCAGCGCCGGTTTCGAGCTCGCCAGCGCAATGCCGACGGTCACGCAAGCCAGCGACCTCGATATCGTCGTGCGCGCGCCTGTGCCTTTGCCGCGCACCGATGCCTCCGCGCTCTTCGAGGCACTGTCGCAGGCCGCGCGGCGCAGGCACGCGCATCGACGTGCAGATGGAAACGCCACAGGCCGCCTTTTCGCTCGCCGAATTCGTACGCGCCAACCTGCGCGTGATGCTGCGTCACGCCGACGGCCCGCGCCTCGTCAACGATCCGTGTGCGGATGCATGATCGCCTATCTCTTTCCCGGGCAGGGCGCGCAGACGCCGGGGTTTCTGCATCGGCTGGGCGGCGGCAATCCGCATCCGTCGATCGCGCGAACGCTTGCGCAAACATCCGACGTACTGGCGAAAGACGTGCTCGCGCTCGCTTCGACCGTCGCCGTGCAGGTGACGTTCGTCGTCGCGGGCGTGGCGGCGGCGCGCGCTCGCGGCGGAAGGCATCGAGCCGCAAGCCGTGGCGGGACTCTCGGTCGGGGCGTATGGCGCGGCGGTCGTCTCGGGCGCGATCGCCTTCGACGATGCACTGAAGCTTGTGCGTCTTCGCGCGAGGCTGATGGAAGAGGCTTATCCGCACGGCTATGGCATGCTCGCGGTGCTCGGTCTGAACGAGCGCGAGATCGCCCGCGCGATCGCCGACAGCGGCGCCGATGCATTCATCGGCAATCTGAACGCGCCGCGGCAGATCGTCGTGTCGGGCAGCGATGCCGCGCTCGCGAAGGTCCGCGAGATCACGCTGGCGCGGGGCGCGCGCAAGGCCGAGCGGCTCGCGGTCAGCGTGCCGTTGCACCGCGTGCTGCTGGAAGATGCCGCCGCACAGCTCATCGATGCGGCGCGCGACGTGCGCATCGACGCGCCGCGCATCCCGTATATCGGCAACCGCGGGGCACGCGTGTTGCGCCGCGCCGACGCCATCCGCAAAGACCTCGCGACCAACCTTCGCCATCCGGTGCGCTGGCACGAATCGACCATCGCGCTGTCCGAACTCGGCGCGAGCGTGTTCGTCGAACTGCCGCCTGGCCAGACGCTCACGCAACTCGCCGCCGAGGCCCTGCCGGACGCCGCCACGATCGCGATGGACACTGCGCCCGCCGTATCGATCGCCGCCCGCGTGCGCACCGCCTGCCGCCGCCGGCAAGCGTGACGGCGACTGATTCGCTCAGCGCGCGCCGCTGGTTCGCTTTCTTGTCTTCCCGTTGTCAGGTTTTGTAAGGAAAATCGGAATTTTCGGGTAGTCGATCAATCGATCTACATCGAGCATTTCGCCGACCCGTTTCGACGCGGGTTTCGAAAACCACAACGTAAAGAGAAGTCAATCTTCCGTCTGGGCGCCGCGTGCTGCGCCGTCGCCGCGCTTGCTTCGTGCAGCAGCATCAGCAGTCTCGACCCGAGTTCGCTCGCGCAATCCGGCCAGCTCGCCTCGCAGGCGCTCATGCTGAGTGACGGCGATGTACGCACGCTCTCCGACAAGTCGTGCGTGCAAATGGACAGCGAGAACCAGATCGCGCCGGCGAACAGCCCGTACACGCAGCGCCTGAACAAGATCGCCGCACAGCTCGGTAACAACATCAACGGCGTGCCGGTCAACTACAAGGTCTACATGACGAAGGACGTCAACGCCTGGGCGATGGCCAACGGCTGCGTGCGCGTCTATAGCGGCCTCATGGACCTCATGACCGGTGACGAAGTGCGCGGCGGCGTCGGGCACGAAATGGGGCATGTCGCGCTGGGCCACACCAAGAAGGCGATGCAGGTCGCCTATGCGACATCGGCGGCGCGCTCGGTGGTGTCGTCGGGTTCGGGGATGATCGCGAGCATTTCCGGCTCGCAGCTCGGTGATCTGACCGAGAAATTCGTCAACGCGCAGTTCTCGCAGTCGCAGGAAAGCGCCGCGGACGATTACTCGTTCGACATGCAGAAGAAGAAGGGATACAGCCCGGCGGGACTCGTCACGGCGTTCCAGAAGCTCGCGTCGATCGACGGCGGGCATTCGAGCCTGCTCGACTCGCATCCGTAGTCACCGGCGCGGGCAAAGCACATTCAGGACCGGATCGCGTCGGGAAAGTGACACGCTCATGAGCGCGCGCATCGGCTAAGAGAAGGATCAGAAGAAGTAGTAGTGCACGCCGAACGTCAGGCTATCGTTGCGGCGATGGCCGCCGTCGTAGTGCGCGGTGTCGCCGGTGTATTCACCCGCGACGCTCCAGTTCCGGGCGAACTTATACTCGACGCCCGCGCCGTAATGCAGGCGCGTGTCCGGCCAGGTGCCCGTGAAGCCGATGCGGGCGTACGGCATGACCTTGTGCCGACTTTGGCATCGATGCCGCCGTCGTTCTTCGTGGTGGATCCCGCATGGAAGTCCGCGAAACCTTCGACGCCAATCACGAAGCGATTAAGATCGTAGTTGTAGCCGGCGGTGAGACCGGGGAAGAACGTCGTGTGCGTCGATTCCTGATAGTGGTGGCCCGTTGCGTCGGACCAATTCAAGCCGGCCTTCGCGCCGACATAAGGACCCGCGAATTCGCTGGCCTGAGTGTGTGCAGTCGCGAGGAGCGCGACGACCAGCGGAATGAAGACTTTCTTGATGCCTGCCATGACTAAATTGATAACCGTGAAAACCTGCGTTGCGTTCCGTTTTGCTTGGGCGGTTTCAAGGTTGAAGCGCAACAGCGGGTTTAATGTTTAGAGCCATGAGGATGAGCTGCGGAAGCGAGTGTGGCGGCGAAGACCTCGAGCGGCGAATGGAAGGCGTGAGTGGCGCGAGGCCT
>LFJH01000101.1 GCA_001189335.2 Candidatus Paraburkholderia schumanniana | reverse complement strand
TGCAAATGCAGGCTTGCAATGGTCAGACGCTCTTCGGGTTGAAGCTGCTGATACTGAGTTCTTTCGTGCATCGCAACACCTTATACGAAACAGGTGTTGCACTTCAGATTTGAGGCCGCGTTGCAAATGACACAAGTGGAACGCGAGGTTAGTTATTCGCGGACAACAAAGAAAGGCGAAACGTCTTAAAACAGGACGCTATTCGTCATGTTTTGCAACCGGTGCGACGAGGCGCGCTTCATGCAGGACGACTAACGAATGCGATCACACGATAACTTACATGGAAAACGGGACGAAAAACAAAAAGCCCCGCAAGTTTTTTACCTTGCGGGGCTTTTCTTACTACGCTGGCGGAGACGGAGGGATTCGAACCCTCGATCCAGTTTTTAGCCAGATGCTCCCTTAGCAGGGGAGTGCCTTCGACCTCTCGGCTACGTCTCCCAAACTTTTCGATGCGCCAGGAGTGCAGCGCAACCAAATTGAGATAATAGCATGTTCGCACGCGCCGGTCAAATTCGCATGACGATTTTTTTGAATCCGTCGATGCAAGAACGAGAATGCGCCTGGCGAACCGCCCACGCCGCGAAGGCCCGCGCGAGCCTTCACATGCGTGTCACATCCAAACACACGGCGCTTACGCGCGGTCCAGTTCGAACGCCTTGTGCAGCGCGCGCACGGCGAGCTCGGTGTACTTCTCGTCGATCAGCACGGAAATCTTGATTTCGGACGTCGAGATCATCTGGATGTTGATGCCCTCTTCCGACAGCGTGCGGAACATCGTGCTCGCGATGCCCACGTGCGAGCGCATGCCCACGCCGACGACCGACACCTTCGACACCTTCGGGTCGCCCAGCACGGTCTCCGCCTGCACGTGGCCCTTCACCTGATTGTTCAGGATTTCGAGCGCACGCTGGTAATCGCCGCGGCCGACCGTGAACGTGAAGTCGGTCTTGCCGTTCACGCTCTGGTTCTGAATGATCATGTCGATGTCGATGTTCGCATCGGCGACCGGTCCGAGAATCTGATAGGCGACGCCCGGCTTGTCGGGCACGCCCATCACCGCGATGCGCGCTTCGTCGCGCTGGAACGCGATGCCAGAAATCACTGCTTTTTCCATGTTCTCGTCTTCTTCAAAAGTAATCAGGGTGCCGGAGTGCATCTCGTCGTCGAGCGGCATGAGCGGATCGGTCAGACTGGAGAGCACGCGCGTCTTGACCTGATACTTGCCGGCGAACTCGACCGAGCGGATCTGCAGGACCTTCGAGCCCAGGCTCGCCATTTCCAGCATTTCCTCGAAGGTCACACGGTCGAGCCGGCGTGCCTCTTCGACGACCCGCGGATCGGTCGTGTAGACGCCGTCGACGTCGGTGTAGATGAGGCACTCGTCCGCATCCATCGCGGCCGCGATCGCAACCGCCGACGTGTCCGACCCGCCGCGGCCCAGCGTCGCGATATGACCTTCCGGATCGACACCCTGGAAACCCGTGATGACCACGACCTTGCCCGCATCGAGATCCTTGCGCACGCGCTCGCCGTCGATTTCGCTGATGCGCGCCTTCGTGAACGCGCTGTCCGTCTTGATCGGCACTTGCCAGCCGGCGTAACTTACGGCGTCGAGGCCTTCGGCGTGCAGCGCGATGGCGAGAAGCCCTACGCTTACCTGCTCGCCGGTGGAGGCAATCATGTCGAGTTCGCGCGGGTCCGGATCGGCCTTGATGTCTTTCGCGAGGCCGAGCAGGCGATTGGTTTCGCCGGACATCGCCGAGGGCACGACGACCATCTTGTGGCCGGCCCGGTGCCATTTGGCGACGCGCTTGGCGACGTTCTTGATGCGCTCGACCGAGCCCATCGAGGTGCCGCCGTATTTATGTACGATGAGTGCCATTGTCGTTTTGAACTGGAGGGAAAACCGCGCTTCACGCGCTCAACGCGCAGCGCTTGAGACTCGCGCTCGATCGCTTCGGGGATATTGAAGCCTGCGTGAAGCCTGCGAACCGCGGACGCTGCCGCATGCCCGTCGCGCTGGCCGGAAGGTTTGAATGCGGCGCGCGCGGATGTGTCGTTGCGGGCGAAATCGAGTCTTTTGAACGCAGATGCCGCGCAAAAACGCACCTAGGCGAAAATGAGTTACCGTACCCGATCGAGGCTGAAATTACAAGATGAAGCGCCTGTGACCGCGATTTTACCGGCTTCGGCGCAACGCTTCCCGCAAGGGCTTTCGCCGGGTTCAGGTGAGCAGCAGGTCCGGCCGCCAGGAAATGCGGCACAGCGACCCGTGCGCCGCGCTCGGCGCCGCTTCCCGGTTCACGCCGACGTGCGGCACGAATAGCAGCGCCTCGCCGATGAAAAGCAGCGGCACATCGCGCTTCCACGCCGGCACGCCGCGCTCCTGAAACAGGTTCTTGAGCGTGCGGCTCGGCGCTTGCGCCGCGACGCGCATGCGTTCCCCGCCCGCGCGCGAGCGCGCGACGAGCGGCGCCGTGCGCAGCACGCCCTCGCCGACCGTGTCGTCCGCGGGCGCAGCGGCCAGCTCGAACACGAACGAGCCGCGCCATTGCGGCAGGCGCCAGACTTCTTCGCCCTGCCATTGCAGCTCCATCGCGGTTCTGGGTGTGGACGCGCCCTCGTCGAGATCGGGTGCGTCGCCGCTGTCGCCCGGCTCCCAGAACAACACATTGCGATAGAGGCGCAGGCAGTGACCCGCGTGATCGATGCGCAACGCGTGGCCGTCCCGGGCGGCAGCCGCATCGCGCAGCTGGCGCAGCATGTCGGCGATGCGCGCGGTCGATGCCGACTGCAGCCCCCGCGCGCGAATCCAGTGGCGCATCAGATTGATCGCGCGTTCATCGTCGAGTGCGAGCAAAGCGTC
The DNA here is from genome assembly GCA_001189335.2 of Candidatus Paraburkholderia schumanniana. GTDB lineage: Bacteria > Pseudomonadota > Gammaproteobacteria > Burkholderiales > Burkholderiaceae > Caballeronia > Caballeronia schumanniana. Next base: position 5,759 of record LFJH01000101.1, on the reverse strand, counting down.
GAGCGCGAGCGCGCCCTGCTCGTCCGCGCTGGCGACCCGTTCCAGATCGATGCGCGCGAGCTGATCCAGCAGGCGCTGCGCCGACGCCGCATGCGATGCGGTGCGTGCGAGCGCATCCCGAAAGCCGGGGAAATGCACGGCGAGCACCGGCAGCACGTCATGCCTCAGCGCGTTGCGCGAATAGCGGGTGTCGGCATTGGATTCGTCGTCGATCCAGGTCAGGTCGCGCTCGTGCGCGTACTGCTCCAGTTGCGCGCGCAACAGCCGCAGGAGCGGCCGCAGACGTGGCGCCGCGCCGTCCGCGCGCTGCGGTGCCATCGCCGCGAGGCCCGCCACACCCGCGCCGCGCAGCAACTGCAGCAACACGGTCTCGGCCTGATCGTCGGCGTGATGCGCAATCAGCAGTGCGCTCGCGCCGTGCTCGTTGCAGAGTTCGTCGAGCGCGCGATAACGCGCATCGCGCGCCGCCGCTTCGAGGCTTTCGCCGCCCGTGCGCGCGACATCGACATGGTGCGCCGCGTAAAGCACGTCGAGCGATGCGGCGAAGTGCTCGCAATGCGCGGCCCAGGCGTTTGCGTTCGGACTCAGCCCATGATGAACATGGAACGCGATCACGCGCTGCGCGCCGAAGCAACGCACGGCGGCATCGAGCAGAACGGTGGAATCGAGTCCGCCGCTCAACGCGATGGCGAGGAGGGATTCTGCGGGAAGCCGGGCATCCGAAACCGCCGCGCGCACCGCCTCGATAACGAGGCGGCCGGCCGGGGTTTCGCTGTCGGATGTCACGACGAATTCGTGAGAGAACGAAGAAGTGATCGAGATGAGCGCATTACGCGCCCGGCATCGATTCCTTGAACTTGCCGTAAGCCATCAGCTTTTCGAAACGGCGCTCGCGCAAGTCCGGCATGCTCATGCCCTGGAACTGGCGCAGCGAGTCGGCGAGCGCGCGGCGCAGCAGCGCGGCCATGCCCTTCGAATCGCGATGCGCGCCGCCGAGCGGCTCGTTCACGATCTTGTCGATGAGACCCAGCGCCTTCAGGCGATGTGCCGTGAGACCGAGCGCCTCGGCCGCTTCCGGCGCCTTCGCCGCGCTCTTCCAGAGAATCGACGCGCAGCCTTCCGGTGAGATGACCAAGTAGGTCGAGAACTGCAGCATCATGACGACATCCGCGACGGCCACGGCCAGCGCGCCGCCCGAGCCGCCTTCGCCGATAATCGTCGTGATGATCGGCGTCTTGAGTTCCGCCATCACATACAGATTGCGGCCGATGGCTTCCGACTGCCCGCGCTCTTCCGCGCCGATGCCCGGGTATGCGCCCGGCGTATCGACGAACGTGAAGATCGGCAAGCTGAACTTCTCGGCCGTGCGCATCAGGCGCTCGGCCTTGCGATAGCCTTCCGGACGCGGCATGCCGAAGTTGCGCAGCGCGCGCTCCTTTGTGTCGCGGCCCTTCTGATGACCGATCACCATGCACGGCTGGCCGTTGAAGCGCGCAAATCCGCCGACGATGGCGAGGTCATCGGCGAAAGCGCGGTCGCCGTGCAATTCGTGGAAATCGGTGAACAGCTCGCTCACGTAGTCGAGCGTGTACGGACGCTGCGGGTGACGCGCGATTTGCGAAACCTGCCAGGGCGACAGATTCGCGTAGAGATCCTTCGTGAGCTGCTGGCTCTTCTTCGACAACCGCTCAATTTCTTCCGAAATATCGACAGCGGAATCGTCCTGAACGAAGCGGAATTCTTCGATCTTCGCTTCGAGTTCAGCGATCGGCTGCTCGAAATCCAGAAACGTGGTCTTCATGTGTTCGAGTCCTAGAACATCGGGCAGCGCGTATTTTAACCGCGTCCGTCCCTCAAAAATTCGCGCGGGAACTATCGATTATAAGACAACGATAGCTCGCCAAATCGCGCCTGCGACGCGCGTACTGCGCGGGGGTGTTTTCAGTGCTCTTTAGTGATCTGCCGGGATCGGATTGAGGCTGCGCCACATGTACCAGGTCGCGACCGTGCGCCATGGTTCCCAGTTCGCCGCCACTTCGCGCGCCTCGCTGCGCGTGACCGGCTCGCCGCTGAAATAGTTGACGCTGATCGCCTGGATCAGGCCGAGGTCGTCGAGCGGCAGCACGTCCGGACGCGACAGGTTGAAGATGAGGAACATCTCCGCGGTCCATCGGCCGATGCCACGGATCTGCGTAAGCTCGGCGATCACGGCTTCGTCGTCCATGGAAGTCCATGCGTCGACGTGCAGCGCGCCGTTTTCGAAATGCTGCGCGAGATCCAGAATGTATTCGGCCTTGCGCCTCGACAGGCCGCACGCCTGCAGCTTCTCGTGGCCGAGCCTGATGAACTGCGCGGGATGAATCTCGGGACATGCGCCCTTGACGCGCTCCCAGATGGCTTGCGCGGCCTTCGTCGAAATCTGCTGGCCGGCCACCGAGCGCGCGAGCGTCGAGAACGGATCGCCGAGATTGACGAGGTGGATCTCGCCGAACTTGGGAATCAGTTTCTTGAGGATGCGGTCGCGCTTCATGAGGTCGGCGCACGCGCGGTCCCAGTAGTCGGGACGAACGATTTCGCGCGTGAGCCCGCCGATCTGCACCGGCACCGCCGCATCCGACGTGACGACGCGCGACTTGCGAACGACTTCGCCCGCGTGTGCATCCGGCACCAGCGCCTGCGCGTTCGGAGTATCCGCCGAGACCGCGTGGCCATCGCCTTTCACGGGCGACGCGCCGGCGCCGGCTTCCTCGGTACCCGACTTCGATGCACGCGAGGCCCCGTTCAGGCGCCCCGCCGTCTCCGGCTTCGCGGCCTTCAGCGCGGCACTCTTCGCCGGCTTGCCGCCGACGCCCGCGCGCTTGACCGCAGTCTTGCGGCCGGGCGCCACGCCATCGATCTTCTGCGAGTTCGTTTTCATTTGCGCGCCGCGCGTTCTCTTCGTTGCGCCCGACGCATCGCTAACAGACGCGGGTCGTTTGACCGGCGCCTTCCTGGCCCTTGCCATCGTGCCTCCTGCCTGGTGAGTCGATCAGAGGGTTCGAAGGGCCGCGCTCAAACGCGGCGCCATTCGGTCGACCCACCCGGTTTGTCTTCAAGCGCAATCCCGGCTTCGAGCAATTCGGCGCGAATCCGGTCTGCTTCGGCATAGTTCTTCGCCTGCTTCGTGGCGATGCGCTCGGCGATCTTCATTTCGATCTCCTGCGGCGACAGTCCCTGCTCGGCGCCCGTGCCGGCCGCCTGCTGCAGGAAGACGCGCGGCTCGCGCCCGAGGAGGCCGAGCACGCCGGCGAGACCTTTCAGCTGGCGAGCGAGCGTGGCGGCGCGCGTGCGGTTCACTTCGCTCGCGAGATCGAACAGCACCGACACGGCCACCGGCGTGTTGAAGTCGTCGTTCATCGCAGACTGAAAACGCTGCGCGTTCGCCTCGTTCCAGTCAAGTTGCTGATTGTCCGGCTCGACATCCTTCAATGCCGTATATAGACGCGTGAGTCCGTTCTTCGCATCGTCGATATGCACATCGCTGTAATTCAGCGGCGAACGATAGTGTGCTCTTGCAATGAAGAAGCGCACCACTTCGGTATCAAATTTTTCGAGGACCTCGCGGATCGTGAAGAAGTTTCCGAGCGACTTCGACATCTTCTCGCTGTCGATCTGCACGAAGCCGTTATGCATCCAGTAGTTCACGAATCGCTTGCCGGTCGCGCCTTCGCTCTGCGCAATCTCGTTCTCGTGGTGCGGAAACTGCAGGTCCATGCCGCCGCCGTGAATGTCGAACTGTTCGCCGAGCAGCGTGCAGCCCATCGCGGAACATTCGATATGCCAGCCCGGACGCCCGCGGCCCCACTTCGAGTCCCAGCCCGAGTCGGCGGGCTCGTCGGCCTTCGCCTGCTTCCACAGCACGAAGTCGAGCGGATCCTGCTTCGCGTCGTTCGCGGCGACGCGCTCGCCCGCGCGCAGGTCCTCGAGCGACTTGCCCGAAAGCCTGCCGTAGTCGGCGAACTTGCGCACCGCATAGTTCACGTCGCCGTCCTTCGCGTGATACGCGTAGCCGTTCGCCTGCAATGCATCGATCATGCCGAGCATCTGCGGGATGAATTCGGTCGCGCGCGGCTCGATATCCGGACGCGCGACGCCGAGCGCATCGGCGTCCTCGTGCATCGCCTGAATGAAACGATGCGTGAGCGACTTGATCGGCTCATTGTTCTCGACCGCGCGGCGGATGATCTTGTCGTCGATGTCCGTGATGTTGCGCACGTACGTGACCTTGTAGCCGAGCGTGCGCAACCATCGCTGCACGATGTCGAACACCACCATCACGCGCGCATGACCAATGTGACAATAGTCATATACCGTCATTCCGCAGACATACATGCATACCTCGCCGGCGCGAAGCGGCGTGAAGGTTTGCTTGTCACGGGCGAGCGTGTTGTAGATGCGCAGCGAATTCATAGAAGGCGAAGCGTAGGCCGAAGCAACCGTGTGCCGGGGCAACAGGCGCCGTGCTCGATCGATGCGCACCGGAGCGAACGAGACCCACACGCGAGCGCGAACACGACGGTCAGGCGACCAGGACGGAGACGGCCACGAGTGGCAAAAGACAGTCTGGCGCCGCCGCCTGCCCTGCTCGCACAGGCAAGCGAGACAGGTGCAAGACACGTGCGCAGGACGTGCAAACCTTTTGTTAGAATGGATCGGAGTATAACATCGGGATCTGAGCCTATGAAATCCCAGGCGGCCGCGCGGCGGGCGTTGCAAGCCGCGCTCCCGGCCGGGCGGAAAGCCTGGACGGACAGGGTGCCGCATCGGTCGTTTCAGCGTGCGTTCCGGTCAGTGCGTCGAAGCATGCGCCCACTGTTCCGCCGCTTTCCCGGCTTCTTTCGCTGCATCATTCATTGAATCGATTCCAAGTGACTCATCGCCCAGCGCGCACGCCTCTGCAACTCCCAGCGCGCACGCCTCTGCAACTCTCCTGCCGGCTCGTTCCCCGGACCTTCAGCACATTCGCTGCGCGCACGCTCGCGATCGCGGCCGTCGGCGTGGCCGCGTGCATCGGGCCGTCGGGCGCTGCGTTCGCGCAGACCTCGCCCGCCACGCGCGACGATACTCCGCAGATCGATGCGGCCATCGCCAGCAAGGACTGGAACGCCGCGCTCAAGGATCTCGATGCGCGCATCGCGAGCAACCCGCGCGACGTGCAGGCGAAGTTCAAGCGCGCCACCGTGCTCGCGCGCCTGAACCGCGACGAAGACGCGATCGCTGCGTTCACCGAGCTCACGCAGGCGTATCCCGAACTGCCCGAGCCGTACAACAATCTCGCCGCGCTCTATGCGAAGAAGGGACGCTATGAGGACGCGCGCGTCGCACTCGAAACCGCGGTCAAGGCGAACCCCGGCTATGCGCTCGCCTACGACAACCTCGGCGATCTGTATCTGCGTCTCGCGAGCGAATCGTACAAGCGCGCGCAGACGCTCGGCTCGAAGAGCCCGCTCACGGCACAGCGGATCGCAGCGATTCAGAACATCTGCACGTCCCCGCCGAAGAAGCGCGCGAGTGCGGCATCGGGCGCCTCGGGCGCGGGCGCGGCAGCGGCACCCCGGACGGCCGCGGACGAATGGGCGCCCGCCTCGAGCACGGGCAGCACCGGCGGCGCCGCTTCGACCATGCCCTCGCCCGACGAATACTCGCCATTCGGCGGCCCGACCGCTCCGCTGCCGACCGCGCCGTACGTCGCACCGAAAACGCAGCCCTAAGTATCCGGG
>LFJH01000100.1 GCA_001189335.2 Candidatus Paraburkholderia schumanniana | reverse complement strand
GGCCGCAGGCCCGTGCGCAACGCCCAGGTGGGCAAGAAATGCAGGCGCAAAGCTTTACTCACGATGACCCCGCCTCTGTTTGCGACCGAATCGATGAATACAACGGCTTGTTCAGCGTTGCCCTAAGAGATGAGCGGATGGAACCGGACGCCTTCCACGTCGCGGTTCCGCCGTCGGCTGGGATCGCGCGCGTCCCGATCAAAGAATGACGCGACGGAAATCCGCCAGAATCGCCGACAGATAAGCGTTGAAGCGCGCGGCCTCGGCGCCGTCGATGACGCGGTGGTCATACGACAGCGACAGCGGCAGCGTGAGGCGCGGCACGAACTGCTTGCCGTCCCACACGGGCTTCATCTGGCCGCGTGACAGGCCGAGAATCGCGACTTCGGGCGCGTTGATGATCGGCGTGAAATTCGTCCCGCCGATGCCGCCCAGCGACGAAATCGAGAAGCAGCCGCCCTGCATCTGATCGGGCTTGAGCTTACCTTCGCGCGCGAGCTTCGACAGATCGCTCATCTCCTTGGCGATGTCGACGAGGCCCTTCTTGTCGGCGTCGCGGATCACCGGCACGACGAGGCCGTTCGGCGTATCCGCCGCGAAGCCGACGTGGTAGTACTGCTTGAACACGAGATTGTCGCCATCGAGGCTCGCGTTGAAGGTCGGGAACTTCTTCAGCGCCGCGACTACGGCCTTGATGACGAACGCGAGCATCGTGAACTTCACGCCCGCCTTCTCGTGCTCCTTGTTGAGCTTCACGCGCAGCCCTTCCAGCTCGGTGATGTCCGCTTCATCGTTGTTCGTGACATGCGGGATCATCACCCAGTTACGATGCAGGTTCGCGCCCGAGATCTTCTTGATGCGCGAAAGCGGCTTCGGATCGACCGGGCCGAATTTCGTGAAATCGACCTTCGGCCACGGCAGCAGACCCAGCTCGCCGCCACCGCCCGCGGCGGCTGCGGGCGCCGCGCCCTGCCCCGACATCACGCCCTTCACGAAGCCGGTGATGTCCTGCTGGGTGATACGGCCCTTCGGACCGGTGCCGCGCACGCGCGACACGTCGACGCCCAGTTCGCGGGCAAACTTGCGCACCGACGGCGACGCATGGCTCGACGTGCGCGTGCCGTCGCCGGCGGGCATCACCGGCGCCTGCGCGAGCGCGGACGGCGGCTCCTTCGCGGGGACCGGCTTCACGGGCGCATCTGACGGCAGTTCGACCTGCTTCGCGGGAGCAGGTGCAGGCGCGGGAGCCGCGGTACCGGCGCCGGCCTCGAGCACGAGAATCAGCGAGCCTTCGGAGACCGTGTCGCCGACCTTGACCTTCAGTTCCTTCACCGTGCCCGATGCGGGGCTCGGCACGTCCATCGTCGCCTTGTCGGACTCGAGCGTGACGAGCGACTGCTCCTTCTCGACCTTGTCGCCGACCTTGACCGCGATTTCGATGATCGGAATGTCCTTGAAGTCGCCGATGTCCGGCACCTTCACTTCAACCGCACCGCCGCCCGAGGCAGCAGGTGCGGGAGCCGGCGCGGGGGCGGCGGCTTCCTGCTTCGCGGCCGGAGCGGCCGGTGTGGCAGCCGCGCCACCGCCATCCAGCACGACGATGAGCGAGCCTTCCGACACGTGATCGCCCACCTTGACGTTGATTTCCTTCACCGTGCCGGCTGCGGAGCTCGGCACGTCCATCGTTGCCTTGTCGGATTCGAGCGTGACGAGCGACTGCTCGGGCTCGACGGTGTCACCCACCTTGACCAGCACTTCGATCACGGGGATGTCCTTGAAATCGCCGATGTCCGGCACTTTGACTTCGATCGCTTGACTCATTATTAGTGTCTCCTGGGTTGCACGCGGCCTCCTTCCGCTTCGGAAAGAAGCCGCGTCACAACACTCGGGGGCGATGCCTTTAGACGGTCATCGGGTTGGGTTTGGACGGATCGAGGTTGTACTTCTTGATCGCCTCTGCGACGATCTTGCGCTCGATCGTGCCTTCGTCGGCCAGCGCGTTGAGCGCGGCCAGCGTGACCCAGTAGCGGTCGACTTCGAAGAAGTGGCGCAGCGCCTCGCGCGTATCCGAGCGGCCGTAGCCGTCGGTGCCGAGCACCATGAACTTGTTCGGTACATAGCCGCGGATCTGGTCGACGAGCGCGCGGACGTAGTCCGTCGATGCGATCACCGGCCCCTTCGCGCCCTTGAGCAGCGCCGAGACGTGCGGCACGCGCTTCTTTTCCGCCGGATGCAGCAAGTTCCAGCGCTCGCATGCCTGACCGTCGCGGGCCAGCTCGGTGCAGCTCGGCACGCTCCAGAGATCGGCGCTGACGCTCCAGTCGTTCTTGAGGAGATTGGCGGCGGCGATCACTTCGTTGAAGATCGTGCCAGCGCCCATCAGCTGGACGTGCGCCTTGCCTGCCGCGTTGGCCTTCCTGAACGAGTACATGCCCTTGATAATATCGGAAGCCACGGCATCGCCCTGCGGAATCGCCGGGTGCTCGTAGTTCTCGTTCATCACCGTGATGTAGTAGTACACGTCTTCCTGATCCGCGACCATGCGGCGCAGGCCGTCCTGCATGATGACGGCGAGCTCGTAGCCGAAGGTCGGGTCGTAGCTCACGCAGTTCGGGATCGACGCCGCCCACAGGAGCGAGTGGCCGTCTTCGTGCTGCAGACCCTCGCCGTTGAGCGTCGTGCGGCCCGCGGTGCCGCCCAGCAGGAAGCCGCGCGAGCGCATGTCGCCCGCGGCCCATGCCAGATCGCCGATGCGCTGGAAGCCGAACATCGAGTAGAAGATGTAGAACGGGATCATGATCTCGCCGTGCGTCGAGTACGACGTCGCGGCCGCGATCCAGTCACACATGCCACCCGCTTCGTTGATGCCTTCCTGCAGGATCTGACCGGTCTCCGATTCCTTGTAGAACATCAGCTGGTCGGAGTCTTCCGGGATGTACTTCTGGCCGTCCTGATTCCAGATGCCGATCTGGCGGAACAGGCCTTCCATGCCGAAGGTGCGCGACTCGTCCGGGACGATCGGCACGATGCGCTTGCCGAGCGCCTTGTCCTTCAAGAGGATGTTGAGAATCCGCACGAATGCCATCGTCGTGGAGATTTCGCGGCCTTCGCCCGTGCCCTTCAGGAGCGGCTCGAACGCGGAGAGCGAGAGCACCGGCACCGGCAGCGATTCCGCCTTCTCGCGACGCGCCGGCAGATAGCCGCCGAGATCCATGCGCTTCTGACGCATGTACTCCAGTTCCTTCGAGCCTTCCTCGAACGTCAGATACGGCACGTCGGCGATCTGCTCGTCGGTCAGCGGCAGGCGGAACTGGTCGCGGAATTTCTTCAGCGTGTCGATCGGCAGCTTCTTCTGCTGGTGCGTGATGTTCATCGCCTGACCGTGCTCGCCCATGCCGTAGCCCTTGATGGTCTTGGCGAGGATGACGGTGGACGCGCCCTTCGTCTTGGTCGCGGCGTCGAACGCGGCGTAGATCTTGTGCGGATCGTGGCCGCCGCGGTTCAGGTTCCAGATGTCCTCATCGGACCAGTCGGCGACCAGCGCCTTCAGTTCCGGCGTGTTGAAGAAGTGCTCGCGCACGAACGCGCCCGACTCCGACTTGTATGTCTGATACTCGCCGTCCACCACTTCCATCATGCGGCGCATCAGCGCGCCGGTCTTGTCGCGCGCAAAGAGCGCATCCCAGCGGCTGCCCCAGATGACCTTGATGACGTTCCAGCCGGCGCCGCGGAACTCGCTTTCCAGTTCCTGGATGATCTTGCCGTTGCCGCGCACCGGTCCGTCGAGACGCTGCAGGTTGCAGTTGATGACGAACACGAGGTTGTCCAGACGCTCGCGGCCGGCCATGCCGATCGCGCCGAGCGATTCCGGCTCATCCGTCTCGCCGTCGCCGAGGAACGCCCAGACCTTGCGGCCTTCGGTCTTCGCGATGCCGCGCGCCGCCATGTATTTCATGAAGCGCGCCTGATAGATCGCCATGATCGGGCCGAGGCCCATCGACACGGTCGGGAACTGCCAGAAGTCCGGCATCAGCCACGGATGCGGATACGACGAGATGCCCTCGCCGCCCACTTCCTGGCGGAAGTTGTCCAGTTGCTTTTCGGTCAGGCGCCCGAGCAGGAACGCGCGCGAGTACACGCCCGGCGACGAATGGCCCTGCACGAAGACGAGGTCGCCGCCATGTTTCTTCGACGGCGCGTGCCAGAAGTGATTGAAGCCGACGTCATAGAGCGTCGCGGCCGACGCGAACGAAGCGATGTGACCGCCGACGTTGGTGTCCTTGCCCGCGCGCAGCACCATCGCGATGGCGTTCCAGCGGGTGTACGAGCGGATGCGGTGTTCGATGTCCTGATCGCCCGGAATCTTTGCCTGAGCGGCGACGGGGATCGTGTTGATGTACGGCGTGTTCGCCGAGAACGGCAGGTGCTCGCCATGCACGCGAGCGAATTCGATCTGTTTCTCGATCAGGTAGTGCGCGCGATTGAGACCGACCGCGGAAATCACCCCGTCGAGCGCGTCGAGCCACTCGGTGGTTTCCTGGGGATCGTCGTCCTTGGTGTTGGCGACATATTCGAGAACTTCGTCGGGTACAGCGGACATGCTCGTCTCCTGATGTGAGGAACGCTCGATGAGGACCGCCGACACACACCCGCGCGAAAGCGGGCACTGGACGCGTGCCGGCAATTCTAAAGAGGGTCCAGACCATGACGCAAGGAGTTTTTCAAATCATGAGAGTTGATCTCATAATGCGAAAAATGCTGCAACGCACCGTCCGATAGACATTTTTCGTCAAATGTTTCTCCTCCTTTAAGTTTCTCCTCCTTTAATTGAGCCATCTTCACCGCCTTTTTACGCTAATTAACAATCAAGTGCTGCGTTACAATCGCTTTCATGTTGACCGAACGGCTGATCAAACGCTCGGCGAGGGTCGCGCGCAAGCCGACTGATTCGTCGCCCACCCGCTGGCACCACGGCCCGTGGTGGTCGAACTCCTATTTACTCACGCCACTCATTTCGATCCTGGTATTCCTGGTCGTCATGAGTCTGATCCTGTGGAGCCTCAACCGGCGCGAGCAACAGCAGCAGGAAGATACGCTTTACCGCAATGTCGCGTGGGCGCAGCAGCAAATCCGCCTGTCCATGACCGGCGCGCAGGAGCAGATCCAGGCGCTCGCTCGCGATATCGCGACCGGCCACGGCGATCCGCAAACCTTCCAGACCTCCTCCACCGACATCATGCAGGGGCATCCCGAGATCCTCTACATGAACTGGTATACGAGCGAGCACAAGCCGCGCTGGCCCAACACGCCGCTGCCCGTGCTGGGCTCGCGTCTCGCGAAACCCAACGAAACGCAGATGGACGAGGCCGTGCAGGCCGCATTTGACGAGGCGCTCACCACCCGCCGCCAAGTCTACTCGCCGCTGCTCTACGACGACCTCGGCAACGGCTATATCACGCTGCAGACGCCGGTGTTCCGCGACCGCGAGTTTCTCGGCTCGATCGCGGCGGTGTTTTCGATCGAAGGGATACTCAAGCACAACATTCCAAGCGAATTGTCAGCGAAGTACAAGATCTCCATCACGGATTTGAACAATCGCGAGCTCGCCACCACGTCGAGCCGCCCGTGCCTGCCGCGCGACATGTTCTACGACCTCCCGCTCGATCCTCCCGGCCAGGGTCTGTCGGTGCGCGTGTATTCGTATCCGCAGCTCACGAACTTCACCAACAACACGCTCGTGTGGCTGGTCGCGGGGCTCTCCTGCTTCGTGCTGTGGAGCCTCTGGAGCCTGTGGAAGCACACGCGCCAGCGCTTCGAGGCGCAGCAGGCGCTCTATGCCGAAGCCTTTTTCCGCCGCGCGATGGAAAACTCCGTGCTGATCGGCATGCGCGTGCTCGACATGCACGGCCGCATCACCCACGTGAATCCCGCGTTCTGCCGCATGACCGGCTGGGACGAAAGCGATCTCGTCGGCAAGAACGCGCCGTTCCCGTACTGGCCGCGCGACGCATATCCCGAGATGCAGCGCCAGCTCGACATGACCCTGCGCGGCAAGGCGCCCTCTTCCGGGTTCGAACTGCGCGTACGCAGGAAAGACGGATCGTTCTTCCACGCGCGCCTGTACGTCTCGCCGCTGATCGACAGTTCCGGCCGCCAGACCGGCTGGATGTCGTCCATGACGGACATCACTGAGCCCAAGCGCGCTCGCGAGGAACTCGCCGCCGCGCACGAGCGCTTCACGACGGTGCTCGAAAGCCTCGATGCGGCCGTCTCCGTGCTCGCCGACGACGAAGCGGAACTGCTCTTCGCGAACCGCTATTACCGCCATCTGTTCGGCATTCGTCCGGACGGCCATCTGGAGCTTGCCGGCGCCGGATTCGACAGCTGTGCGCAGAGTTCGTCGTCCGACACCATCGACATGGTCGACACCTACGCGGGCCTGCCCGCCACCGCGCTCACGGAGAGTTCGGCGGACGCGCAGGAAGTCTATGTCGAAGGCATCCAGAAGTGGTTCGAGGTGCGCCGCCAGTACATCCAGTGGGTCGACGGCCACCTCGCGCAGATGCAGATCGCGACCGACATCACGCAGCGCAAGCAGGCGCAGGAACTCGCGCATCAGCAGGAAGAGAAGCTGCAGTTCACGAGCCGCCTGATGACGATGGGCGAAATGGCCTCGTCGCTCGCGCACGAGCTGAACCAGCCGCTCGCCGCGATCAACAACTACTGCTCCGGCTGCGTCGCGCTCGTGAAATCCGGCCGCATGACGCAGGAAACCCTGCTCCCCGTACTCGAAAAGACCGCGCAGCAGGCCGTGCGTGCCGGCATGATCATCAAGCGCATCCGCGAGTTCGTGAAGCGCAGCGAGCCCAAGCGCCAGGCCACGCGCGTCGCGGATATCGTCGCGGATGCGGTCGGTCTCGCGGAGATCGAGGCGCGCAAGCGCAAGATCCGCATCGTCACCGAGATCCGCTCGCGCATGCCGGTGATCTACGTCGATCCCGTCCTGATCGAACAAGTGTTGGTCAACCTGTTGAAAAACGCAGCCGAGGCGATGCATGATGCGAAACCGCATGCCGTCGATCCGGTGATCCGCGTAGTCGTTCAGCGCATGGACGGCGGCTTCGTGTGCATCAGCGTGGTCGATCAGGGCCCCAGCGTCGACGAAGCGACCGCCGAGTGCCTGTTCGAACCGTTCTACAGCACCAAGTCCGACGGCATGGGCATGGGGCTGAACATCTGCCGCTCGATCATCGAATCGCATCGCGGAAGACTTTGGGTGGTCAACAACGTCGAGGCGGACGGCCACGTGACCGGCACGACCTTCCACTGCAGCCTGCCGATCGGCGGAGTGGACGGTTCGGGCACGAACGGCGAGGCACACGACGAACATACGAGACAACAAACAGTTACGGGAGAACTATGAGCACAGTCACCACTCAGGAAACCGTCTTTGTCGTCGATGATGACGAAGCCGTGCGTGATTCTTTGCGCTGGCTGCTCGAGGCGAATGGCTATCACGTCCAGTGCTTTTCGAGCGCCGAGTCCTTCCTGGACGTATATCTGCCGACCGCGTGCTCGGGCGCGATCGCGTGCCTGATCCTTGACGTGCGCATGGCCGGCATGACCGGTCTCGAACTGCAGGAAAAGCTGATCGCCGAAAACTCGCTCCTGCCGATCATCTTCGTGACCGGTCACGGCGACGTGCCGATGGCCGTCTCCACGATGAAGAAAGGCGCGATGGACTTCATCGAGAAGCCCTTCGACGAAGCCGAGCTGCGCAAGCTCGTCGAGCGCATGCTGGAGAAGGCGCGCAGCGAGTCCACCAGCGTGCAGCAGCAGCGCGCCGCCGTCGAGCGGCTCGGCAAGCTGACCGCGCGCGAGCATCAGGTGCTGGAGCGCATCATCGCGGGGCGCCTGAACAAGCAGATCGCCGACGATCTCGGCATCAGCATCAAGACGGTGGAAGCGCATCGCGCCAACATCATGGAGAAGCTCTCCGTGAATACCGTCGCCGACCTGCTGCGCCTCGCGCTGTCGAACAAGCCGCAGCAGTAAGTTTCCAGCAGCAGCGCTCCTTCGCGCAGCGACCTGCGCGCCTTCCACACGGCCGCCCATGACGGGCCGGCCGCGTGCGTGCCCGCCCCGGCGCCCTGGCCGGGCGTATCTTCTTCCCTTTCGCCGCTCCACGTTGTCTGCGTGAATGAAACGTGATATTGCGTTGATTGCGTTGACATGCCATGCGGCCGGCCCGTAACGTGACCGGACCCCATTACCGGATTCGGCCATGCGCGACACTGCGTTCGTCGTCCGTACTTTCGACCAGGCAAACGTTTCAAGTGCGGCCTGCCGCGTCCTGCGCCACCTGCCGAGCGCGTTGCGCCGCTTCATCCGGTTTGGTTCGGCTTGCTTATCTCCATTGACGTTATTCCCATTCGCCTTTCGTTCGATGCGAAACGCGTGAGCCGGCTTTTCGCGGGCGCGCAATCGCCCGTATGTCCCCCAGCGTGAGGTAAAAGAGAATCCAACCTTGAAAATTATCCACACTCCGCCCCACTGAGCTTCCCTCGAAATTTCGACTTCCAGCGGGTCGTGTGTAGACTCGATCTGAAGGAAGGGAAAGAATTATGTTCAAGGTACCAAACCAGGCCTATACGGCGGAGTTCAGGGCGGCCGCCGTACA
>LFJH01000099.1 GCA_001189335.2 Candidatus Paraburkholderia schumanniana | reverse complement strand
AGTGCCCAAAGGTCGTCGTCGAGTATCGGCTTGGCCATATCCTTTTCGTCGTCGAAACAATGAAAAGGCGAACAGAATTCATCGAGTGTAAACAGCCCCTTCGCTCATTTTGTTAAAGGTTCTTAGGAAATGACCATTTGGCCGAGATAGCGGCCGAACGTGTTGTACCACTGGCACCGGCACGCTCTGACGACGACGGGCCCGCTCTTCCCGCGTTTATCGCACAACCGGTCGACACACCGTGGTGGCAGGACGCGAAGGTGACGACGCCCGTGCTCCTCGGTGCTGTCGTGGTTGTAACGCTGGTGTTGTGCATCGTGGCGGTCAGTGTAAATCGCGCAAATCGGCGCCTTTGCGCGGTGCTACGTGACAACGCAAATGCGCTCGCGGCGCTCGCCGTCGCAAAGGCCGATCGGGGTTCATGTCTGAATCGGCCGATGTCGCAGCGGCAGTGTCCGCGCAAATGAACGGAGCGTATTACGAGCAACTGATCGCAGCAGTCGAGCGCGCGCTCGCCGGCCACGGATACAAGTTTGGACACGATGCGGCCCGAGAAGTGACGTTGCCGCTTGATGTGGTGCTTGAGGCTTCCAAGGTCTTCGCAAAGACTCAAATCAAGTACCTCTACCCGCTTATAAGCAACGCTGACCTGGACGAAAAAATCGAAGCGTATCAAGAGGACGGATATAGCGAAAAGTTCGTCCGCTCGATCATTGAGGCCATGCGATGACAAAGGCGTTTCGTGGAGATGGTCGCGCTGGCGAGCGAACGAGATCGATCGTTTATGGAGAGCGTCTAATGGCATTGGACCCGAATCACGAAATTGACTCGTCCAGGCTGACAGTCGACACGCGAAGCGCGGAGCAGCGGTTCTTCGCTGCCCTATACAGGCCGTCGACATTCCGCAACGTCCTGGTCTTGTTCATTGGCCTGCAGATCTACCTGCCGGCGCTGTGGCCAGTATGGGTCATTCTCCTCTGGATGATGGTCATGTCGTTTCAGGACCAGAAATTCCAGATGCCGCTGCGCATGCCGAAGGACGTCGGCGGGCTCGACCGCACGGACTATTACGAGGAGCTGGTCGAGGAAAACATGCTGTGGGGCTTCGTGCGTTGCTCGAAGACCCTGCGCAAGTACCTGGTCGCCGGCGGCATTTTGTATCTTGGCTTCATGCGCTCTCGCGCCCTGCACGATCAGGGCCGCGAACTCTGGCTGACGAATTCGGACGCGCGCACGCATATGTTCGTGGACGGTACGACCGGTAGCGGCAAGATTGAGACGTTGATGGGCACGTTCCACAACGCGATTTGCTGGGGTTCGGGGGCATGCTACGGGGACGGCAAGGCCGATTCGAATCTCGCCTTCTGCCTCTGGTCGTTATCCCGCCGTCACGGCCGGGAGGACGACTTCCTGATCCTGAATTACCTCACCGGCGGCATGGACCCGTTCCAGCGCATGGTCGACGAGGAGCTGGGCCGGTTTGCAGGTCGTGCGGTTCTCGCGCAGTCGAACTCGATGAACCCATTCGGCGATGGCTCTGCCGACTTCTTGCTGCAGCTGATGGCCTCGCTGCTGCCGCGCGCGAGCGGCGACGGCGCGCAGTGGCAACAGAAAGCGCTGAACATGATCGACGCCCTGCTCCGCACCCTGTGCTACAAACGGGCGAAGGGAGAACTCGACATCTCGATCGGGGTGATACGGCATTACCTGGCGCTGCAGAACCTCGTGCAGTTCTACATTGAAGGCCGCGAGGGGAAGATTCCCGAGCTGGCGTTCTTGCCGATCAAGGCGTACTTCGAAACCGGCCTGCCGGGCTTCAATCTGGCGCAGGCGCATGATTCGACGCAGTGGGACCCGGAGGTATTCAACCAGCATGGCTATCTGACCGGTCAGTTCGCGCGCACGCTCTCGATGATGATAGACACCTATGGGTTCATCTTCGCCGACAAGTATCCCGAGATCGACATGCTCGAGGTGCTGCTGAACAACCGGCTGCTCGTCGTGATGATCCCGTCGCTCGAAAAGTCGGCGTCTGAGGCGGCATCGCTCGGCAAGCTGTACATCTCGTCTATCCGATTGATGATGGCGCAGAACCTCGGCTACCGCCTCGAGGGCACAAAGGCGGAAGTGTTGGATTCGAAGGCGACTAACGCGCCTAACCCGTCGGTCATCATCAGCGACGAGCTCGCGTATTACTTCGCCGAGGGTATCGCGGTCATGTTCGCGCAGGCCCGATCGCTGGGCTTCATGATGATTGCGGCCGTGCAGGACGTGCAGGGTCTCAAGCGTGGCGAGGCGAGTGAGGAATCGGCCTCGATGATCGCCAACACGAAGGTGAAATGGACACTCGCGCTGGAAGATCCCGAAGACACGTTCGAGCTCATCAAGAAGGCCGGCGGCGATGCGTACTACAGCGTGCTGTCTGGTCACGATGCGACGATGGGCACGTTCACGACGTCGAACCGGCGCAGGCGCAATCGAGCGTCGAACGGCGCGAAAAGATCACGCTGAACGAATTGAAGAAGCTCAATTCGGGCGAGGGTTTTGTGATCTTCAAGGACGCAGTGGTGCCGTCCGCGTCGTACTACATCCCTGACGAACACAAAAAGATGTCGAAGCTGCGAGCCCACATCAATCGCTTCCTGCAGATCGAGCGGCCGCAGTTCAAACGTCTGCCGCGCAGTGCGGAGAAGATCAGCAGCGCCGACGTGCATTCGGCCGACTACATCTTCGCCCAGCTCCGTCGAAGCGAGAAGCCGTACTACCCCTCGCTCGACGATCCGATTCTGTCGGCGGTAGTAGGTGCCGCCGCTCACATGAACGATATTCAGCGCTTCGAGGTCATGCCGACGGAGCGTGGGATCGTTCTTTTCGAAGCTGCACGCAAGGCGATGAAACAGGCCGAAGCAGCCGGCCATACCGGGTATATGCACGAGCCACGTCACGACGATCCTGTCGAGCTGATGCCGATGGACGACGACGACATACCCGAGTCCGCCTTCGATGAATGAGGAATGAAACGATGACGCAAATTTTTGATCGGCCACGATTTCTGGAAGCTCCGTGACAACGTGAAGCTCCCGATCTACTGGCGCGAGGCGCAGGTGTCGAATCATCATGTCGGCGTCGCCGGCACGTCTGGTGCCGGTAAGATGCACTGGATTCGCCAGTTCGTGACTGGCATGCCCGACGACGTGGAGATCGACATCTTCGATTACCACGGCGATATCGAGATCGAGGGTGCGAAAACGGTGTTGTTCAGCGGGGCTACCAGGTACGGGTACAACCCTCTGGTGCTCAATACCGATCCGCACTACGGCGGTGTGCGCCGTGCGGTCAATGACGTGATCGAGGCGATCAACAGCACGGCACGCCAGCTCGGCGGGAATCAGGAGGGTGTGCTTCGGCATCTTCGCGGACAATCCTCGCTCGTGGGCGTGGCGCGAAGCGTCCGAGGCTGAGATCCGCGAAATGATGGAGGCGCGCAACTGGGCGGGCCTGCGCGAGGTGTACCCGACGCTCGCTGACGTGATCGGCTTCGCGAAGCGTAAGCTTAAGGCGCTGTGGATGGGCATCGAGGACAAGGACAACGGACGAGCAGCGCTCACCGCGTTCGATGAATACTGCCGGTCGATGGCCGCGGTGAACCAACTCCGCACGAAGCTGGCCAAGAGTGGCGCGAAAGACGACGAGGATATGGAGCGCCTGCAGAAACGGATGGAGACGGCGAAGGCGTTCGATACGCACGCCACGTTCCTGAAGAGTCTCGAGAACGGTCGCGAGTTCGAGGAGGCGATGAAGTACAACAGCAAGGACGTGCTGTTGAGCGTCATCACGCGGCTGGAAAACCTGAACGCAACGGGGATCTTCATCCGAATCCCCCGCCCTTCGGCAACGCCCGCGTGCGTCGCTACGTTCTCAAGCCGCTCGCGCAGTCCGAGGACGAGTTGAAGATGTTCGTGCGGTTCCGCATGCACGCGATCATCCGCGAGATGATGCAGCGCGGCGAGTCGGGCGGGAAGCTGCGCCGGCTCATCGTGCTCGACGAGTCCAAGAAGTTCAACGACGAGGACGCGAGCAACCCGATCAACGTGGTCGTGAACGAGATGCGCAAGTTCGGCCTCGCGATCCTGCTCGCGGGCCAGTCGCCGGCACACTTCTCATCCGATTTCATCAAAAATGCTGGCACGCTGCTGTTGCTGAACCTGGCGACGGCGGATTGGGACGAAGCGGCGCGGAAATTGAAGATCGAGGTCAAGGATCTGAAGTACCTGAAGCCGCAGGAGACGGGCGCGGTGCGGATGCTCAAAAAGGGACAATCGGCGTCGTTCCGCCAGGTGCGGTTCTGACGCGCGTAGGAGCGACGACATGATGCAACGGCGCCTCTTCCGGTCCTTGGTCGCCGCGGCCGCGTTCGCCGTGGCGGCGACCAGCTCGTTTGCCGCGCAGCCGCTGCCTGCCGGCGCGGGCTACGACCTTGGGTTCTCGCCAGCGTCCGGCTCTGCGAGCGCGCTGGACGTCGTTCTGCGGGTGATCGACAGCGCGCGCTCGTCGATCGTCGTCGTGGCCCACAGCTTCACGAGCAAGCCGATCGCGACGGCGCTGCTGGCCGCACATCGACTTGGGGTGAAAGTCGCAGTCGTCGCCGATCGCGGCCAGAATGCGAAGAGCTATTCGGCCGTGTGGTTCCTCGCAAACTAAGGCGTGCCGGTTCGGTTGAATGACCGGTACGAAGCGACGCACGACAAGTTCATGGTGGTCGACGGAATGCACGTCGAGACCGGCTCCTTCAATTACTCGTCGGCCGCGGCGAACCGAAACGCGGAGAATGCGCTTGTCCTGTGGAACGTGAAACCGCTCGGCCGATCGATACGGAGCCGAGTGGGCGCGGCTCTGGCAGGAAGGCGTTGAATTGAAGCCAGCGTATTGAAAAAGGCCGGTAAAACCGGCCTTTTTTGCGTTACGCCACGAGGCGGCCCTGCGGGTCAGCTTGGAGGCGCTTCTCGAGCGCCGCCATGTCGGCCGGCAGCGCGACGTTTGCGAGCATCAGCAGCCGGGCCGCCGTGCTCTTCACGCCGTCAGAAGTTTTCTGCATTTTCCCAAGCACGACGCAGCGATTGTCCCACATGAGCGAAGTGCGCCGGGGGTCGACCTTCGACAGTGCGCTCATGCGGTCCCAGCACGCAATGTCCGGGCGTATGACGCCCTCCTCCGGCCGGCCGTGATCCATCAGATAGCCTGTGAACAGTGCTCGGCGTGCAAACGTCGCAAGCGCTTCGAGCCATACGGCATGGCCGATGACGAACTCCTCCCGTACCTCGTAGGCCGAGATGTCACCATCGATCATCGGCGCCCACTTCGGGATGTGCGCGCTGCACTGCTCAAAGAAGGTGAGCAGGAATTCGTCGATTTCCTGCAGGCGCTTTTCATCGACGTCGGCGATGTTCTTCGCGGTCACGCCGGTCACGATCGACAGGAATTTCGATCCGCGTACCGACGCCCGGCAGGATGCTCATGACCGAGAGCGCCCACGCGTTGAACGGATCGCGCCGGTCGTACAGCGCATTGATCGCTGAGGACGACTTGACCTGCTTGCCGTTGATGTCGGCAAACATCTGTTACGATCGCTGAAGCCCTTGATCGAAGAAGATCGTTACCGTGATGGTTTCTTCGCGCAGCGCCGGCCGCTTTGCGATCGCATGCTCGATGCCGCGACGGCGATGCTGGCCGTCGTTGATGAGCAGCGTTGCTTCCACCGGGATGTGCAGCAGACCGATGCGGCCGGCTGCGCCGGCGACCGCTAGAGGCTCGAACGACATCTCGGAGGAAACGCTCGCGGTGATCGCGGGCAAAACATAGTTGTCCGGGTTCTCTGCGACATACACGCCGATGTCTTCGGCGCGTCGTTCGTTAAGCACGCGCTGCGCGCGCAAGTGCGCCGGCACGACGTCCTCATCGTCAAACGTGAAGAGTTTCACGAGCACCCCGTAGGGCACTTGGGCCGCGTAATAAGAGCGTCCGGCCTGCACGCCGGCGACGGCCGGAAAGGTGTAGGTGAATTCGCTTCGCTCCGCGACGAGCTGGTTGCGCACGGCCTCGATGCGGGCGGTGCGCTCGGCATTGCAGATCCGCTGGGCCTGCGCAGCATCGAGTTCAGCCTGCGCACGATCCTGATAGCGCGCGCGCAGCTCGGCCAGCGGTATTTTCAGGTCTTCGAGAGTCCAGCCGGTCATCTCTTCGGTGATGGGCTTGTCACTGAGCCAGTACGGGTCGAGCACGCCCTTCATCGCGTGGATCGCATCGGCGTCGTACTTGTCGGCGAGATACTGCTTCAGGATCTCGGGGTAGCACTCGCCCTTCGTCAGATTCTGTTCGTGGGCGAATGCGGCAAAGCCCGCGTTGCGGGGACTGTAACCGCCCTTACGATTAAGCGCATCCGCCTTCTCGCGCGCCTTGAAGAAGTCGTTGTGCGTCGACACGATGGTGCCGGCGTCGAACATCGCCTCTCCTGGCACGAAAGCTTGCTGTACGGCGATGACGTAGTGTTTCTTGGCCATGATCTTTTCCTAGACGGGATCGGAAACAGGTACGGCCGGCACGAGACCGGCCTGCCCTTTCATCGCGTGATGCGCTCGAGCGCCGCCACGAGCTCGTAGGTGTCGCCGTAATGGCCGCTGAGTTTTTGGCGCGGCAACGTGTTGAGTGCGCGAACGACGTCCGACGCGATCGCGGCCAGCTCGCACAACGACACGACCATCTACGCGTGCTGTTCCGTCAGCAGGTCCGTCAGTACCGGCCAGATCTCGCCGTTGGGCAAGATGCCGACGACGGACCACGAGACAGGCATCCCGCCCTCCTCGGTGGCCCGAACGTCGAAGGTGGTGAAGTCGGCCAACGCAGCCAGCTTGTCGAAGAAGAAGAGCGGTGCGCGATCGTTCATGGTGTTGCTCCTAGACGGGTTGGAAGGTAAGGCCGGGGGACTGGTAGCCGCCAATGGTTTCTGGCCGGGGGTGCGGCGAGGGGAGATCCTCACTGCATGGGGATATTATAGCCTACTTACGTAAATACGTAATTGCGTAAAAAAGATGGGGAAGGTGTTCGGCGTGGCAGGCGGTCAAGGGGCCGCCCGGAAGCCGCACGCGGAGCGCAGAGCTGGCCGCAGGCCAGGTCGAGCACCGAACGGGTGAGGACGGCAGCGCAGCGACCCTTGAGGGGCTGACGTGCTGGTGTAGACGCTTCAGTCGAGGGTGTGGGGGTGGGTTCTCTCCCCCCCACCCTTGACGGACAGAGGGCGACTCGCGCCTTCCCGCAGGGCGGGAAGGCGGAGGATGAGTGGGTGCGGCCGCCGCCGGCGGCCCTGCCCTGCTCTGCTGTGCGCAGATGCGAAAAAGCCGCCCGTGGGCGGCTTCTTTACTTCATGCGCGGACCGCGTGGCCGATCGGTGGGCGGCGCACTGGCAGCGGCATTTTTTGCACGCTGGCCTGGTGGGTCGAGCGTGATCTGGATGTTCGGATTCAAGCGGCACGTGGCCTTCTGAATCGAATCCCAATGCCTGAACGGCACGGTGCCGACGTTCAGCGGTTTTTCACTGAGCGCGATCTTTGCCGGGTAGGTTACGACCTTCATGTGCTCCCAGCCCGGTTCGTTGATGACAGCTGCGATTAAGTCCGGTCGTTGCATCAGAAGCAGGTGCGGTTTCGACGGATCGAGAGCACTGGTGTCTCCTCTCTCGCGCTCGAGCTGCTGCTTGAGAATGCCTCCCAGCTCGTCCGTCATGCTCCGTGAAAGACGTTGGAACGTGATGAAGTCGTGCTGGGGCAAATCCTCCGGCTTCATCATGAGCGGGTTCTGTTTCTGGTCCAGCTTGACCAGCAAATCTATGACGGTGAATTGCAGGCGATTCTTGTCGGCGTAGGCACGAGCCGCCATGAATCCTTCCTGCTTACTTTGGTATCCATATAATGCGGAAAAAGCCCCAGGGACGGGGCTTTTCATAGGCAAACCGCAATCCTTCAGTGCGATCACGCGCGGCGCCGTACCCTCGTAAAAGTACACCGTCGATAGCTCAATAATATGCTGTGAGTCGGGCTTCTCACTCGTGCTCACCAGTATCACCTTGTTTAGTCCAGCCCTGAATCAGCACTTTTTCGACGTGCTGCCGGTCGCCAACGCTGCTCACTACATCTGCCATCAGCCGAAGAGTTTTCTTCGGCGTTAGCTTGAGCCGACGCACCGCTTCGATCCAACGCATCACCGGCCGGCCAGGCTTACCGTCATGCAATAGCAAGCGATATACCGACGGCGGCGAACGTCCGATCAGTGTTGCGAACTTGTCGCGATCCTGCGGTGTGTCCTGCAGTCCGAGGTAGTCGTAGAACTCCTTGACGTCGGGCGGCAGCTGTACGGGCGCTGATTCAGGGTATTGCCGATACAAATGAAGGAGCATGGCCACTACCGGATCGGCGATCTGCTTTACCGAATTCTCAGCACTGATCAGCTCCTCCCACTTCGTTTTTTGCAAGCCGAAGGCATCCGCTGCCGCAACTTTCGTCAGACCGTTCTCGATCCTCCAACGCTCCAGGTCAGTTCCGCAGATTGGCTGAAGCTGTTCGTTTCGCATGTCCACATTCATTCTCTCAATGATAGCAAGGAAGCCCCTTTCTGGGCAGTGTTTTCTCGGCACTTCCCAACGTGCTACATTTTGAATAATGTACAC
>LFJH01000098.1 GCA_001189335.2 Candidatus Paraburkholderia schumanniana | reverse complement strand
GTTATGACGTGTATTTTGCCCATCATCGCATCGATACAATCAGCTTGAAACGCGGCAACCAACGGAGCTAAATGTGTTACCCATGTCCTGACACACCCGTTACCCATGTCTCCGGTCTATACAGTCGCGATCAACTGCGGCGCGATTCCGGCGCATCTGCTGCAATCGGAGCTCTTCGGCTACGAGCGCGGCGCATTCACTGGCGCCAATCAACGCAAGATCGGCCGCGTCGAAGCGGCCAACGGCGGCACGCTGTTCCTCGACGAAATCGGCAACCTGCCGCTCGAAAGCCAGGCGAGCCTGCTGCGCTTCCTGCAGGAGCGCAAGGTCGAGCGCCTGGGCAGCCACGGCTCGACGCCGGTGGACGTGCGCATCATCTCGGCGACGCACGTCGACATGCAGACCGCGATGATCGAAGGACGCTTCCGCGCGGACCTGTATCACCGCCTGTGCGTGCTGCAGATCGACGAGCCGCCGCCTGCGCGGCTTCTCGCCGGATGCGATCGCGGCGATCCACAATTACGGCTGGCCGGGCAACGTGCGCGAGCTGATCAACCGCGTGCGCCGCGCGATCGTGATGTCGGAAGGGTGTCAGATCACCGCGCGCGATCTGGAGCTCGGCGAATACGTCGAAGTCGCGCCGGTTTCACTCGCGCAGGCACGCGAGGCGGCGGAGCGGCAGGCAATCGAACTCGCGCTGCTGCGCCATCGCGGGCGTCTGGGCGACGCGGCGCACGAACTGGGCATTTCGCGCGTGACGCTGTATCGGCTGCTGAGCGAGAGCCATCTCCATCACTGAACGGGCGTCTTCGGACGCCCGTTTTTCGTGCCGCCGCACTAAAGCGCGGGCATCCCGCGCTTGGTAAAATTCCTCTTTTACGTCATCCGTTCGTGACGGCGCGCGGCACTCCCGAGGAACATCGAATGAAACAGTATCTCGAGCTCGTCCAGACGATCCTCGATACCGGCACGTGGCAGGAAAACCGCACGGGCATCCGCACCATCAGCATTCCCGGCGCCATGTTGCACTTCGACCTGCAGCAGGGCTTCCCCGCGGTAACGACCAAAAAGCTCGCATTCAAGTCGGCGATCGGCGAGCTGGTGGGTTTCCTGCGCGCATCCAAGAGTGCGGCGGACTTTCGTGCGCTCGGCTGCAAGGTCTGGGACGCCAACGCGAACGACAATCCGCAATGGCTCGAGAATCCGTACCGGCAAGGTCCGGACGATCTCGGCGACGTCTACGGCGTGCAGTGGCGCAAGTGGCCGGCGTACAAGCTCATCGACGCCGGCGCAGGCGAGCAGATCGTCGATGCGACCAATCGCGGCTATCAGCTCGTCACGAGCTTCGTCGAAAACGGGCGCGAGCAGGTGCTGCTCTACAAGGCAATCGACCAGCTGCGCCAGTGCCTCGATACGATCATCGAGCGGCCGACCGACCGTCGCATCCTGTTTCATGCATGGAATCCCGCGAAGCTCGACGAGATCGCGCTGCCCGCGTGCCATCTGCTGTATCAGTTCATTCCGAACGCGGCGACGCGCGAGATCTCGCTGTGCCTGTACATCCGCAGCAACGACGTCGGGCTCGGCACGTCGTTCAACCTGACCGAAGGTGCGGCGCTGCTGCATCTGGTCGGCCGGCTGACGGGCTATGCGCCGCGCTGGTTCACGTATTTCATCGGCGATGCGCACATCTACGAGAATCAGCTCGACATGCTGCGTGAGCAACTGAAGCGCGAGCCGTATCCGGCGCCGCAGCTGATCATCTCGGATCGCGTGCCGGATTACGCGGTCACGAAGCGGTATGAGCCGGAATGGCTGGACAAGATCGAGCCGACCGACTTCGCGCTGGAAGGGTACAGACACCACGAGCCGCTCACGGCGCCGATGGCGGTCTGAGCGCAGGCTCGCGGTTCACGCATGAAAACGCGCGGCTCACGGGCCGCGCGTTTTTGCGTTTACCGCCGATTGCGGCGCCGCTCAACCGCGATGATGCTTGTTGCCGCCGCCGTGCTGCGGCTGCTGAGCCTGCGGCGGCTGGCGTTGTTCCTGATGCGGCATCGGCGGTGGCGCCTGACGCACTTCCTGATGCATCGGCTGACGCGGCGGCTCGGGGCGGAACTGCGGCCGCGCGCTTCCTGTTGCGGGCGCGGCTGCGGCATCTCGTGACGCGGCTGAGGCGCAGGCATCGGCGCGCGGGGCTGCTCGATGCGCGCCTGATGCACCGGCTCGGGCCGATGCTGCGGGGGCGGCGTGTGTTGCGCGATGGCGGGTTGCATGGGCATCGGAGCGTTCGGTGCGCCGCACTCGACGTGAGGCGCCTGGGCTTGCGTCGGCACGTGCGGCGCATTGCCGGCGTGCGGCTGGGGCTGCATCAGACCCTGAGCCTGCGGCGGCGGCCTGCCCGGTTGCATCGCGTGAGGCGGCGCGTGCGGCTCGTTCGCGACAGGCCGGCCGTGCGCCGACGGATCGCCGTGCGCGAAGCGCGGATCGCCGCCGAATTGCGCCTGCTGCGGCGGGCGCGGGATGCCGTTGCCGTGCGGCTGCATCATCGGTTGGGCGCTGCCCTGCATTGCGGCGATGCCCGGCCGTTGCGGCGCGCCCGGCGGCATTGGCACATGCGGCGCATTCGGGGCGCCGCCGGCGATCGTCGCCGGCGCCGGCCCATGCGTCGCGACGCGATGCACGTTCTCGGGCCGCGGGGCGGGACCGTACGCGTTGCGTGCCGGTGCGTATCGATAATGAAACGCCGGGGGCGCCACGGGCGCGCGCGTTGCCACCACCGGACGCGCGTATCCGCTCTGCGGCGGCCGATAGTCCACGCGCCGCGCGCCGGGCGCGCCGGCGAAGAATCGGGGATGGCGTCAGCGCGCCGGATCGACGCCATACGGCTGGCGTCCGACCGGTTGACCGCGCACGAACATGTTCGCCGGCGCGGCGGTGAGCGCACGCGACGCCCGGTAATTGATGTAGGTGCTGTTCACGTGCACCGAACGGTCGACGTAGACATTGCGGTTCACGCGCTCGTAATAGCGCGGGCTCCATCCTTCGCGATACGAATGCCACGCTTCGCCGGGCCCGAGCGGGAACCACGCGAATCCTGCCGCCGCGACGCCGCCGACCGTCAGCGCGACATTCCAGTCGACGCCGCTGTCGCCATCGCCGACGAAGGCGACGAGCGCCGGCGCATACGCGGGCGGCGCGCTCACGGCCATCGGCCCCGGCACCCACGCCCACTGCGACCCGACATAGGCCCAGCGGCCGTAGTGATAAGGCGCGAAGCCCCAGGGCGCGTCGTCGATCCAGGTCCAGCCCCACGGGTCCTGCCACGCCCAGTGCCCTTCGCGATACGGCGCCCAGTCGGCGGACACGGAATTCGGTACCCACACCGCCCCGTACGACGGGTCCGTGCGCCAGGTGCCGTTGGCGCGAGATCTTGATAGCCGGAGATGTCGCGCGACACATAGCGCGCCGAGATCGAGCGATCCTCGGTCGCATCGCGGGTCGCGGCCCACTGATCGAACGCGTCCGGCGGGGGCGCGGCGTTCGCCGCCGTCTGCTGGAGATTCGTGCCCTCGAACGTGATCTGCTGGTCACGGTGGTCGCGCGGCCATCGGGGGTGACGTCCACGCGCACCTCGCCCGGAGTCGTCACGGCGAGCGCGACATTGGGCGTGTCGATCTCGTAGCTCGTGCCCGGCGGCACTTCGCGCACGCGCGTCGACAGCGTGCCTTGTGCGACCTTGAGCTGCGCAGTGTTGTCGTCGAGCGTGAGGACCGACAGGGCCGTCGACGAGCCGAGCCGTACCGCCGTCGAACCGATATACAGCTCGGAGCGGGCGTTTTCATCGTTCCAGAGCTGATCGCCCGTCGTCAGCGGGCGGTTGATCTGGGCATACGACCGGTCGGACGCGCCCGCGGGCTCGGTCGTGACCGTGCCCGCCATGTAGTTCAGGCGCGCGATGCGTCCGGGCGGGTCGGCTTGCTTGGCCTGCGCCGCCACGGCGGGCGGCGTCTGGGTGAACGCTGCGGGTCCCGATGTCGAAAGAAGCGCGCATGCGCACAACATGGCGGCGGCGATGGTCTTGATTTTCATTGTTGTCTCCGGCGGCCGCGCCGTGCGTCATGTGGACGCCGCCAGTACGCGCAGCCTACCGGATCAATGTATCGCCCGTGCCTGTATCTGTACGATGCCGTTTGTAACCGCGAGAAGGTGGACGTAACAAAGATTTATCGCGTCGACAGGAACGCTTCGAAATGACGGTGCCCCGCTGGTGTCACGCGCAGCACGCGGCGCTTGGCCGTGTGCTCGATCCAGCCGTGCGCCTCGCACGCTTCCAGAAACGCGGCTCCGAGCGCGTTGCCGAGATGCGGCCGGCGTTCGCTCCAGTCGATGCACGTGCCCGCGAAGCGCCTTCTCCGCGCCCGCTGCGCCTTCAGGTCGATGCCGAGCTCCGCGAACGCTTGCGCGCTTTCCGGGGTCGCGTCGAGCGCGGCGGGGCCGTGGGTTTGCTCGCGATTGTCGTCGTCGGCGAGCCAGTTGCGCGCGATCATCCGGTCGAACAGCTGCACGGCCAGCTCGCCCGCCAAATGGTCGTAGCACGTGCGAGCGTAGCGCATCTCCACCGGGACGGCGGAGGGCGGGCGCTCGGGCGCACGCTGCGGCGCGCTCGCCCGAGCGAGATTGGCGAGCGCCTCGATCGCCGCGGCAATATCGGGCGTCGCGATCCGATAGTAGCGATGCCGCCCGCTCACTTCGAGCGCGAGCAGCCCGCCCTCGGTCAGACGCGCGAGATGGCCGCTCGCCGCGGATGGCGACAGGCCCGCGATCATCGTCAGCTCGCCGGCGGGGCGCGCGGTGCCGTCCATCAGCGACCAGAGCATCGCGGCGCGGCCCGGATCGGCGATGAGCGCGCCGATGCGCGAGAGGCCGGGGAAATGGCGCGCGCGGCCGTCGGCGTCGTCGAGTGCGGAGTTCATGGCGATTTCCGGTTCGGGCGAAGTGGTCGATGTAGCCACTCTAGCGCGACCCCGCATCCTATGTTTCACCGTACGCCGAAATGTCGATGCACGCGGCCGGCGCTAGAATGACCGCTGGCATTTCGAGGCAGCAGGGGAAATCTCCATGTCCAGACTCATTTTCGCGAGCATGCTCGGCTTTCTGGCGCTGTGCGCCGGTTGCGCCGGCGGGCCGTCGTCATCGGCAGGCGGAGGCGGTAGCATCACGATGTACGGCACCATCGACCAGGGCATCACGGTCCGCAATTAGCGTCTTTTTCGTTCGGACCTTTTTGCTCCCTATCTTTTTGCTCCCTATAATCGGCGTCACATGTTTTCCACGAACCATGACACCCATGAACACGCCCGCCTCGTCTCCCATTCCCGCGGTTCCGAAGAGCCGCGCCGAAACCACCTTCCGCTTTCTGGCCGAGCCGACCTCGGTGAACTTCGGCGGCAAGGTACACGGCGGCGCGCTGATGAAATGGATCGACGAAACCGCGTACGCCTGCGCCGCGATGTGGTCCGGGCGCTATGCGGTGACGGTGAGCGTCGGCAACATCCGTTTCCGCCGGCCGATTCTCGTCGGCAATCTGGTGGAATTGCGTGCGCGCGTGGTCACGACGGGGCGCACCAGCATGCATATCCATATCTCCGTGCACGCAGGCGACCCGAAAGTCGGCGAGCTCGAGCAGACGACCGACTGCCTGATGGTCTTCGTCGCCGTCGATGAGAAAGGGCAGCCGACGCCTGTGCCTTCCTTCGTGCCTGAAACCGAAGAGGAAAAGCGCCTCGCCAGATATGCGATGGACGTGAAGGATGCGCTCGATGCGATCGTCGAGCTGAAGCCTGAAGAAGTGGCGGCGGGAAATGTCTGATCCCGGGGCGTTTCTCGATGAAACGCCCCGGGAAAAACCGCGCTTATTTCTTGCCGACCATATCGCCCGGCTTGACCCATTCATCGAACTGCTGCTTGGTCACGTGACCGAGCGCGAGCGCGGCGGCCTTGAGCGTCGTGCCTTCCTTGTGCGCCTTCTTGGCGATCTGCGCGGCCTTGTCGTAGCCGATGTGCGGATTGAGCGCCGTCACGAGCATCAGCGATTCGTTGAGCAGGCTGTCGATGCGCTTTTCGTTCGGCTCGATGCCCACCGCGCAGTTGTCGTTGAAGCTCTGCGCGCCGTCCGCGAGCAGGCGGATCGACTGCAGCACGTTATGCGCGATCATCGGCCGGAATACGTTCAGCTCGAAGTTGCCGCTCGCGCCGCCGAAGTTCACCGCGACGTCGTTGCCGAAGACCTGGCAGCAGAGCATCGTGACGGCTTCGGACTGCGTCGGGTTCACCTTGCCGGGCATGATCGAGCTGCCAGGCTCGTTCTCCGGAATCGACAGTTCGCCGAGCCCGCAGCGCGGCCCGCTCGCGAGCCAGCGGATGTCGTTGGCGATCTTCATCATGCCCGCGGCGACCGTCTTCAGCGCGCCGTGCGCGGCGACGAGCGCGTCCGCCGCCGCCATCACCTCGAACTTGTTCGGCGCGGTCTCGAAGGGCAGGCCGGTGAGCTTGCCGATCGCCGCCGCCACCTTCTTCGCGAATTCCGGATGCGCGTTCAGCCCGGTGCCGACCGCCGTGCCGCCCTGCGCCAGCTGATATAGATGCGGCAGTGCCGCCTCGACGTGTCCGATCCCCTGATCGAGCTGCGCCACGTATCCCGAAAACTCCTGCCCGAGCGTGAGCGGCGTTGCGTCCTGCAGGTGCGTGCGGCCGATCTTCACGATCTTGTCGAACGCCTGGGACTTCTTCTCGAGCGTATCGCGCAGCGTCTTAAGCGCGGGCACCAGATGCTTGACGATCACATACGCGATCGCCACATGCATCGCCGTCGGGAACACGTCGTTCGACGACTGGCCGCGGTTCACGTCGTCGTTCGGATGCACGAGACGCTCTTCGCCGCGCGGGCCGCCCATGATCTCGCTCGCGCGATTGGCGATCACCTCGTTGAGGTTCATGTTGGTCTGCGTGCCGGAGCCGGTCTGCCACACGGCGAGCGGGAATTCGTCGGGATGCTTGCCGTCGATGACTTCCTCTGCCGCCTGCATGATCGCCTTGGCCTTCTTCGAATCGAGCACCTTCAGGCTCTCGTTCACCTCGGCGGCCGCATGCTTGATGATCGCGAGCGCCGTGATGAGCTCGGGCGACTGCTTTTCGGTCGAGATCCTGAAGTTCTGCAGCGAGCGCTGCGTCTGCGCGCCCCATAGCTTGTCGTTCGGCACGGTGATTTCACCGAACGTGTCCTTCTCCATCCGTACGTCGCCCTTCGCATTCTGTGACATGGCGTGAGTTTCCTTACGAAGTTGGATCAGAGTTGCTTGTCGACGGGCAGCAGCATAAAGAGGCCCGTCATCGCATTGCGATAAAAACCTGCCTCGGGATCGAAATTGTAGGTAACGAGACTGCCGTTCTCCTCGGCCGTCCAGACGAGTCCCGACTGCGGCGCTCCCGTGCGCCTGAGCTCGTCGGTGACCGCCGCGCTGGCCAGTTGCACCTGCCAGCTGACTCTCGGCGCGATGCCCTGGTCGAACAGCCGGGCGGCTTCGCCGGCGATGGTCTTGTCGTAGATCACGAGCGCAAGCTCGGTGTTGAGCTTCGCCGAGCGCGGATCGAGATTCATGGAGCCGATCACGAGGATACTCCGATCGATCGTATAGGCCTTCGCATGCAGGCTGGCGCGCGAGCGCGAGCCGAACAGCCCGCGCGCGGACTGCCTTCGCCTTCGGCCTGGATCGGCTTGAATTCGTACAGCTCGACGCCCTTGCGCAGCAGCGGAATGCGATACGGCGCATAGCCCGCCTGCACAGCGACGGCGTCGGTGGCGGCGCGCGAGTTGGTCAGCACCGCGACGCGCACGTGGCGCTTCGTCAGCGCGGCGAGCGCCTTCACGCCCGCATCGTGCGGAACGAAATAGGGCGAGAGAATCAGGAATTCGCGCTGCGCATCCTTGAGCAGTTCGCCCAGGCGCAGCATCGGCGGGCTCTTGTAGTCGTCGCTCGGATGCTCGATCTTCGACGGCGAATCCACCCAGAACTCCGTCGGTGCCCAGACGAGGCCCATCTCCTCGCGCGCGATCTGCTGCGCGAGCGGCGTCGCATTGAGCGGCTTCGCGTTCAGCGGATCGGCCTGCTCGCGCCAGTGCGCGCGCAGATCGTCGCGGGTCTTGTCGAGCTCGGACGCAGCGAACTTCTGCTTGTTCAGCGCCCGCAGCGGATACGAGAGCGAGCTGTTCCAGTAGTCATCGAAGCTCGCGGAGATCTTGTGAGTCACAGGACCGGTGGCGAAGACATCGAGATCGCGGAACTGCAGCGTCGGGCTTGCGCTGAAGTATTCGTCGCCGAGATTGCGCCCGCCGACGATCGCAATCTGGTTGTCCGCGATCATCGCCTTGTTGTGCATGCGGCGTGTGAAGTGGTCGAGATTCGTGAAGAAGTTCTGCGTGCGCTCGGAGAAGCTGCGCCGCGCGCTGCCGAACGGGTTGAAAACGCGGATCTCGACGTTGTCGTGCGTGTTGAGCGCCGCCATGATCCGGTCGATGTCCTTGAACTTCAGGTCGTCGACGATGTATAGACCGGAGACATGGGTAACACCTGTTCCATGACATGGGTAACACTTCGGACGAGTGGTTCGTCCGCAGTCAATCATGAGCTGGGATAGCAAAAACATCATGGAACTGCGGCTTGAATTCGTGAAGTTCGTTACACAAGAAGGCGCCAACCGGCGCGCGTTGTGTCGGCGATACGGCATCAGCCCGAAGACGGG
>LFJH01000097.1 GCA_001189335.2 Candidatus Paraburkholderia schumanniana | reverse complement strand
TTGGCCATATCCTTTTCGTCGTCGAAACAATGAAAAGGCGAACAGAATTCATCGAGTGTAAACAGCCCCTTCGCTCATTTTGTTAAAGGTTCTAAGCCCGCCAACCCGAAAACCCCAGCCCCACCCCAAACCCATTCACCTACCCGCCACCGCCGGCTGCCTCACCGGCCCCCCAGCGCCCGCAGCGTCTCCTTCACCGTCGAAATCCGCACGGCAAGATCCGGACTCCGCGTCTCGATGCGCAACTTATCCTGCCCCGCCAGCTTGATGTGCTTATGCTTCTGCACCATCTCGATGATCTTCATCCCATCGACCGGCGGATTCGGCACGAACTGCAACGAGATGGACTGCTCGGCCGCGTCGATCTTCGAGATGCCGAGCGGCTTGGCAGCAAGCCGCAACCGATGCGTCTCGACGAGCGCCTGCGCCTGCGGCGGCAGCTTGCCGAAGCGATCGACGAGCTCTTCGAGAATACCGTCGATGGCATCGCTCGATTCGCAGTTCGCGAGCCACTTGTACAGCGACAACCGCTCCTGCACATCGCCGCAGTATTCCGCGGGCAGAATCGCGGGCGCATGCAGATTGATCTCCGTGGTCGCCGCAAGCGGCGCGTTGAGATCCGGCTCGCGTCCCTCCTTCAGCGCGCGCACGGCGTCGTTCAGCATGTCGGTGTAAAGCTGAAAGCCAATCTCATGAATCTCGCCCGATTGCTTGTCGCCCAGCACTTCACCGGTGCCCCGAATCTCGAGGTCGTGCATCGCGAGATAGAAGCCCGAGCCGAGCTCCTCCATCTGCTGGATCGCTTCCAGCCGCCGCTGCACCTGCTTCGTGAGCGACTGCGGATCGTGCACGAGCAGATACGCATACGCCTGGTGATGCGAGCGCCCGACACGCCCCCGCAACTGATGCAACTGCGCCAGACCGAACTTGTCCGAGCGATGCATGAGGATCGTGTTCGCACTCGGCACGTCGATGCCCGTTTCGATGATCGTCGTGCACAGCAGCACATTCGCGCGCTGGCCCACGAAGTCGCGCATCACCCGCTCGAGCTCGCGCTCGTGCATCTGTCCATGCGCGACCGCGATGCGCGCCTCCGGCACCAGCGCCTCGAGCATCGCGCGGCGATTCTCGATCGTCTCGACTTCGTTGTGCAGGAAGTACACCTGACCGCCGCGCTTGAGCTCGCGCAGCATCGCCTCGCGGATCACGCCGTCTTCCTCGCGTCGCACGAACGTCTTGATCGCGAGCCGCTTCTGCGGCGCCGTCGCGATCACGGAGAAATCGCGCAGGCCTTCGAGCGCCATGCCGAGCGTGCGCGGAATCGGCGTGGCCGTGAGCGTGAGCACGTCGACTTCGGCGCGCAACGCCTTCAACGCTTCCTTCTGCCGCACGCCGAAGCGATGCTCCTCGTCGATGATTACGAGCCCGAGCCGCTTGAACTTCACATCGCTCGACAACAGCTTGTGCGTGCCGATGACGATGTCGACGCTGCCTTCATTGATCTGCTGCACCGCCGTCGACACTTCCTTGCCGGTCTTGAAGCGCGACAGCTCCGCGATACGCACCGGCCAGTCGGCGAAGCGGTCGGTGAAGGTCTGCGTGTGCTGCTCCGCGAGCAGCGTCGTGGGCGAAAGTATCGCGACCTGCTTGCCCGCCATCACCGCGATGAACGCAGCCCGCAGCGCCACTTCCGTCTTGCCGAAGCCGACATCGCCGCACACGAGGCGGTCCATCGGCTTGCCGCTCGTCATGTCGCCGATGACCGATGCGATCGCCGCAGCCTGATCGGGCGTTTCCTCGAAGCCGAAGCTCTCCGCGAACTTGGTGTAATCGCGCGGCTCCAGCTTGAACGCGAAGCCCTCGCGCGCGGCGCGGCGCGCGTAGAGATTGAGCAGCTCGGCGGCCGTATCGCGGATCTGCTGCGCGGCCTTGCGCTTCGCTTTTTCCCACTGACCGGAACCGAGCTGATGCAGCGGCGCGCTTTCCGGATCCGCGCCGCTATAGCGCGAGATCACGTGCAACTGCGACACCGGCACGTACAGCTTCGATTCATTCTGGTACTCGAGATGCAGGAACTCGGTTTCGCCTTCGCCGAGATCCATCGACACGAGGCCCATGTATCGGCCGATGCCGTGCTGCGCATGCACGACCGGATCGCCGACCTTGAGCTCGGCGAGATCGCGCACCATCGAATCGACATTGCTCGCCTGTTCCTGGCGCCGGCGTCCGGCGCGGCGCGCGAGCGGGCCGTAAAGCTCCGTCTCGGTGACGATCGCGAGCTTCTCCAGCGGCAGCGAGAAGCCATTCGCCAACGGCGCGATGCCGAGTGTGAACTTGCCCTCGCTCGTGAGCCATTCCTGGAACGCGTCGTGCAGTTCGCCGCGCAGGCCGTTGTCCGCGAGCAGTTGCTGGATTGTCTCGCGCCGTCCCGCCGATTCCGCGACGAGCATCACGCGATTTTCCGTCTGCTCCAGATAATGGCGCAGCGCGAGCAGCGGCTCGTCGGCGTGGCGGTCGATCGCGAGCCCGGGCAGCGGCATGGCCCAGCCGCCTTCGGGCGCCGCCGGG
Organism: Candidatus Paraburkholderia schumanniana; assembly: GCA_001189335.2. Taxonomy (GTDB): domain Bacteria; phylum Pseudomonadota; class Gammaproteobacteria; order Burkholderiales; family Burkholderiaceae; genus Caballeronia; species Caballeronia schumanniana. The sequence continues at coordinate 6,331 of LFJH01000097.1, read as the reverse complement.
AATTTCAGTTGGGCGAAGGGCTTCGCAAACGTGAAGAAATCGTCGTCGGTGAGGAACAGGCGGCGCGGCTCCAGGAGCGGCCGCTCGCGGTCGTGCGAGAGAAAGTCGAAACGCTGCTTTGTGTCGTGCGTAAAGCGCTTGATCGCCGCGTCCATGTCGCCGATGAACACGAGCAGCGAGGCTTCCGGCAAATAGTGGAAAAGTGTCGCGGTCTCGTCGAAGAAGAGCGGCAGATAGTACTCGATTCCCGCCGACGGCACGCCGTTGCCGATGTCCTTATAGATCTGCGAGCGGCTCGGATCGCCCTCGAATACCTTGCGCCAGCGGCTGCGGAAGGCGGTGCGCGCGGCTTCGTCGAACGGAAACTCGCGGCCCGGCAGCAGGCGCACGTCTTTGACCGGATAGAGACTGCGCTGCGTATCGGGATCGAAGGCGCGGATGGAGTCCACCTGATCGTCGAACAGGTCGATACGATACGGCAGCGCCGAGCCCATCGGATAAAGGTCGATGAGCGAGCCGCGCACGCAGTATTCACCCGGGCGCACGACCTGGCTCACGTGCTCGTAGCCCGCCAGCGTAAGTTGCGCCTTGAGCTGCTTCGCTTCGTCCAGACGCTTGCCCTGCGTGAACGAGAACGTGTAGGCGGCCAGAAACGACGCCGGCGGCATGCGATAGAGCGCCGTCGTCGCGGGAACGATCAGGATGTCACAGCGGCCTTCGCCCAGATTGTGCAGTGTGGCCAGGCGCTCGGAGACCAGATCCTGGTGCGGCGAGAACGTGTCGTACGGCAGGGTTTCCCAGTCGGGCAGGAGGCGCACCCGCGCGTTCGGCGCGAAATAGGGAATCTCGGCGGCGAGTCGCTGAGCGTCGACCGCGTTTGCGGTCACGACCGTCAGGAGCGGCACGCTCTCGCGATACGCCGCGTGATAGCGCGCGATGGCGAGCGCATCGGAGGAACCGGTTGCGCCATCGAAGGCGAAACGCTGACCTGGCTTGACGAGCGGGATGGGAGAACTGGACTGCGCGTTGACGGCTTTGGAAGGCATAGGGTGTGCATGGAGCCGTCCGGCGCACCAGTTGGAAAGACCGAACTGGCGCGCGCCGGACGTGGTCGCGAAAGACCTATTATAAAATCCGGGCTTCAACTTTGACTCGCCCACGTTATTTGCCCGTGACTTCGCGCCTGTTCTCACTGATTCCCTGCGCCGGCAGCGGCAGCCGTTCCGGCGCGCCGATGCCGAAGCAATACCAGACTGTCGCGGGCCGCCCGATGCTCGCGTACACGCTCGCCGCGTTCGACGCGTGCTCCGAATTCTCGCAGACGCTCGTCGTGCTCGCGCCCGACGACCACCACTTCGATGCACGGCGCTTCGCCGGCCTGCGCTTCGCTGTCGAGCGTTGCGGCGGGGCGTCGCGGCAGGCGTCGGTGCACAATGGACTCCTCGCGCTCGCCAATTTCGGCGCGCGCGACGACGACTGGGTGCTCGTTCACGATGCCGCGCGCCCCGGCATCACGCCGGAGCTGATTCGCAAGCTTGTCGCGGAACTGCGCGATGATGCGGTGGGCGGCATTCTGGCGCTGCCGGTCGCGGATACGCTCAAGCGGGTCGCACCGAACGTGCCCGATGTGCCGGCGCCCGCGGGCGAAGGGGAAATGCGCGTCGCCCGCACCGAATCGCGGGATGGTCTGTGGCAGGCGCAGACGCCGCAGATGTTCCGGCTCGGCATGCTGCGCGAGGCCATCGAGCGTGCGCGTCACGACGGCCACGACCTGACGGACGAAGCGAGCGCCATCGAATGGCTCGGGCATTCGCCGAAGCTGGTTCAGGGCAGCTTGCGCAACTTCAAGGTGACTTATCCGGAAGATTTTGCGTTCGCCGGCGCGATACTTGCCGCGAACGCCTGATTCACATTCAACCAGGGTTTAGATCGATGGATTTCAGAATCGGACAAGGGTACGACGTCCACCAGCTCGTCGAGGGCCGTCCGCTCATCATCGGCGGCGTGACGATTCCGTACGAGCGCGGCCTGCTCGGCCACTCGGACGCCGACGTGCTGCTGCACGCGATTACCGACGCGCTGTTCGGCGCAGCCTCGCTCGGCGATATCGGCCGGCATTTCCCCGACACGGCGACCGAATTCGCCGGCGCGGACAGCCGCGTGCTGCTGCGCGAGGCGTTCAGGCGCGTATCGGAGGCGGGTTTCGCGATCGCGAACGTGGACAGCACGATCATTGCGCAGGCGCCGAAACTCGCGCCCCATATCGACGCGATGCGCGAAAACATTGCGGCGGATCTCGATCTCTCGATCGATCGCGTTAACGTGAAGGCGAAGACCAACGAGAAGCTCGGCTATCTCGGCCGCAAGGAAGGGATCGAGGCGCAGGCCGCGGTGCTGCTGCGGCGTACTTCCATCGACCGGTAAATCGAAGCGTCGCGCATTCCGGAGCGCGGCCTTCGGACCGCTATTTCCCCTCGGCCTCGATCGTCAGCGCGACCGCATTGACGACCGCCGCGATGCGGCCCACATCGCGCAGCTGCGTCGTCGACATGCCCTCGGTCACGAGATTCTCGTAGTGCGACTTCACGCAGAAGTGGCACTTCCCGATGATCGACGCCGCCAGCGCGTACATCTCGAAGCGCCGCTTGTCGACGCCGCCGTGCGATGCATACGCGTTCATGCGCAGGCCTGCCGGCTGGGTCTTGAGATCGGCGTTGTCGGCCATCTCGAGATACGGATACCAGACGTTGTTCATGCCCATCAGCGCGGCCGCGGTGAGGGCGGCGTTGGTCTCTTCGGGCGACAGCACGCCCGCATTGCGGATGATGCCGACGAGCTTCGTCGCCTTCGCGGCATAGGCGGCGGCCAGCGCGACGCCGACCGCGTCATTGCCTTCGAGCGACGAACGGGCGATCGTGCCATCGACGTTCAGGCGGATGTCCTTCGCGTAGTCGGGCATCAGTTCCTTGATCGCAGACAGGAATTCCATGCTTGCTCCTATTCGAGGCGTTAAAAAGCCCGCCAGCACCAAGCATACGCTTGGCCGAATGGCGGGCCTTGCGGCATTCAGGAACGCTTACAGCGTTGCGCCGCCGACAGCGCGGTTGCACGGGCACAGTTCGTCCGTTTGCAAACCGTCCAGAATACGCAGGACTTCCTCGGGGCTGCGGCCCACGTTCAGGTTGTTGACCGACACGTGCTGAATGACGTTGTCCGGATCGACGATGAAGGTCGCGCGCAGCGCCACGCCGGCTTCCTTGTCGCGCACGCCGAGCTGGTCGATCAGCTCGCCTTTCACGTCGCCGAACGCGTAGTGGTTCAGCTTGTTCAGGTCCTTGTGCTCGCGGCGCCAGGCCAGCTTGACGAACTCGTTATCGACGCTGCCGCCGAGCAGAACCGCGTCGCGGTCCTCGAAATCCTTCGCGAGCTTCGCGAACTCGACGATCTCCGTCGGGCAGACAAACGTGAAGTCCTTCGGATAGAAGTAGATGATCTTCCATTTGCCGGGGAAGGACTGCTCGGTGATTTCCTCGAAAGCGGACTGGCCGTTTTCTTCGTGATGGTTGAAACCCGGCTTCGCAGCAGTGACGGTGAATGCTTCGACTTTATCGCCAACGGTTTTCATGCAGTAACTCCTGTGGAATCGTTGAAAGGACAAACTCAAACCAACCTTCAAACCACAACCTTCAAACCAAACTACCGGATCGCCGTAACGCTCGCGCGACACTTTCATGTCAGGCTTTCGGAGCGCCAACCTGGCCATCTTAACTCTATTTAAATGATTGACTAAATAGTTTTTAACTAACGCGCCAAATAGTCTGCCCGGGCGATTGAGGATATTCAGCTTTCGAAGCGCGCGCCGCCTTTCCTCGGCGGAAAATCGATCGTTACTTCGAAGCCTGGAAGAGGCGTGCGGTTGCGCAAGCGCAGCGTGCCGCGCTGCCGCGTGACCAGGCGCTGCACGATCGCCATGCCGAGGCCGGTGCCATTCGCCTGTGTGCGCGCCGCATCGACGCGATAGAACGGCCGCGTGATGAGCGCGACCTGATCGTCGGGGATGCCGCGGCCTTCGTCCATCACCGAAAGCTCGATCTTGCCGTGCGTGACGCGCGTCTGCAACGTGATGCGGGCGACGTCGTCGTGCTCGCTGCGGCCGTATTTGCGCGCGTTCTCCAGCAGATTGCCGACGAGGCGGCGCGCATCGGTCGGATCGCCTTCGATCACCGCGCCCTGCGCGAGATCGGTGCGCATCACCACGCCGTCGTCGGCCTGGAAGCGCGCGGCGAGTTCGCTCGCGATCATCGAGAGATCGACCGCCTCGGGCATGCGCTGCATCGGCCGCGCATAGTCGAGAAAGCGCCCGATGATCATGTCCATCTGCTCGATGTCGTCGATCATCGCGAGCTTGGTCGCTTCGTCCGACGGGCTCATTTCGGTTTCGAGGCGCAGGCGCGCGAGCGGCGTGCGCAGATCGTGCGAAATACCCGCCAGCATCAGCGCGCGGTCCGCTTCGAGCTGCTCGAGGTCCTGCACCATCTGGTTGAAGCTTCGGTTCGTCTCCGCAGCAACGCCCATGCCCCGTTCGGGCAGCGGCTCGGGCGACTGCCCCGAGCCGACCTTGCGCGCCGCGAGCGCCAGACGCGCGAACGGCCGGTTCACGAGACTCGTGATGAACGCCGCGCCAAAGAGCGACAGCGCAAGCGCGAACACGCCCCAGCCGGCCCATTGCAGGCCCGTGACGGTATCGAGCTGATCGCGGTCGAGCGCGACCCAGTAGTCGTCTTCATCGATCTTGAAGCTGATCCACACGCCGGGAATGTCGTTCACCGACTGTGCGATGATCGTTTCGTTGCCGAGCCGGCCGCGCACGTCGCGCTCGATCAGCCGGTTGAGGGATTCATCGGGCTGGAGCTTGTATTTGTCGGTGGTCTCGCGCGGATAGACGCGCACGCCCTCGTTGCTTTCCAGGTCCTGAAGCAGTGCGCGACGCAAATCGGGATCGGAATAGAGCAGGGCGGTGCGCGTGAGCTTGACCACGGCGACGAGTTGCAGCGCCACGCGCTGCGCGCGCGGTTCGCGCTCGATCACGCGAAAGCTCTGGAACCACGCCGTCAGGCTGACCGCGATCAGCAGCGCGATCAGCGCGAAGGTTCGCCAGAACAGGCCGCCGAACGCGAGCGCCTGTAGCCGCCTGTCGATGCGCATGGATCTGTCGGGTTCAGGTCGGTGAAGGGGAGAAAGCGTGACGAAACTCGCTCAAAGGTTCGATCAGGCCGCGCCATCGGGAATGAACACGTAGCCGAGACCCCACACCGTCTGGATGAAGCGGGGGCTGCTCGGGTCGGGCTCGATGAGCTTGCGCAGACGCGAGATCTGCACGTCGAGGCTGCGGTCGAACACTTCGTATTCACGGCCGCGCGCGAGCTCCATCAGCTTTTCGCGCGAGAGCGGCTGGCGCGGATGACGTGCGAACACCTTCAGCACCGAGAATTCGCCGGTGGTCAGCGGAATTTCCTGGCCGTTCTTCGTGAGCGTGCGCGTCGCGAGGTTCAGGGCAAACCCGCCGAACTCGAAGACCTCGGTGGTCTCGGACGGCGCACCCGGCAGTTCGGATGGCGTCTGGCGGCGCAGAACGGCGTGAATGCGCGCGACGAGCTCGCGCGAATTGAAAGGCTTCGGCAAATAGTCGTCGGCGCCCATCTCGAGGCCGACGATGCGATCCACATCTTCGCCCTTCGCCGTCAACATGATGATTGGCGTGCGGTCGTTGCTGCCGCGCAGACGGCGGCAGATGGAAAGGCCGTCCTCGCCGGGAAGCATCAGGTCGAGCACGAGCAGGTCGAAACGCTCGCGCACCCAGAGCTTGTTCATTGCCGGCGCGTTCTCCGCGACGTACACGTTGAAGTCCTGCTCGCCCAAGTACCGGCGCAGCAGATCGCGCAGGCGCGGGTCGTCGTCGACTACGAGAATTTTTGATGGGTTCGTGGTTTCCATGGCGGCATCTTAGCGCGATTAATCGGGCGTCGAGTTTGTAACAAAAGCGAGTGTAACAGTTGGTTACAAAATTTACGGCGCTTGTGGCACGGGTCAGAGGTTTGGTGCGTACACTGCTTTACCTAAGGAACCTCTGCACAACTCGATTTCAGAGCGCTGACGTTTTACGCTTCGCATCGTATCGATCGCGACGATGGCCTGCGGGTGATCAGTCAACTTTTGAACCGTGGCGGCCTCGTTTTCTGAGTCTCGCGTTTCGATCCTCAAGCGCTTCAAGCATTTCAAGCGCTTCGCAAGGCCTTGCGTGCCATCCACAAATTGCCCAGCGCAAACAGCG
>LFJH01000096.1 GCA_001189335.2 Candidatus Paraburkholderia schumanniana | reverse complement strand
GCGGCGAGTCTCGAACCCCGCACCTTGATCCGCGGCCATCGCGAGCGTCTGCTGCTTCATTGTCTTTTGCCTTTCTCGTTGCTTGTGCGCTCTATAACGCTTGACGCGCACAAGCGGTAGACTTAATTAGCATTGCCCTAAGCTGTTCGTCATAGAAAAACTGCTGACGCGCGTCGTCGAGCGAGGGCATGAAGTAGTCGAGCCCGATCTCGCCGATGCCGACGAACAGCGGATCGTCCATGCTCGCCGCGATCTCTTCGCGCAGCACGCGCAGATCGTCCTCATGCGCGCCCGGCGTGAACAGCGGATGGATGACGAGCGCATACGCGCCGCCGGAAACGCGATGCGCGAGTGCGCGCACCGTCGCGAAATTGCCGCGCCCGACGCCCGGAATCACGATGCGCGTCACGCCCGCATCGAGCGTCGCGCCGGCGACGGCGTCGCGGTCGGCGTCGAATTCTCCGGCATCGAGGTGGCAGTGCGTATCGATCCACATGACGCCCTCCGCGGGCCGAAAACGCTTTACACCGGCACCGACGGTTCTTCGTGCAGCACGCCGTCGCGCAGGCGCATGATGCGGTCGCAGCGCGCGGCGAGATCGGGATCGTGCGTGACGATCACGAAGCTCGTCTCGAGCGTCTGCGACAGCTCCAGCATCAGATTGAAGACAGTATCCGCCGTGCCGCCGTCGAGGTTGCCGGTCGGCTCGTCGGCGAGCACGCATGCGGGGCGCGTGACGAGCGCCCGCGCAATCGCCACGCGCTGGCGCTCGCCGCCCGACAGCTCGCCCGGCCGGTGCTTCGCGCGATGCCCGACGCCCACACGCTCCAGCATCTCCTGCGCCTCCTTGCGCGCCGCCTCTTCCGTCATGCGGCGGATGCGCAGCGGCATTGCGACATTATCGAGCGCCGTGAATTCCGGCAGCAAATGATGGAACTGGTAGACGAAGCCGAGCGCGCGGTTGCGCAGCTCGTTGCGCTCCTTTTCCTTCAGCTCGGTGAACGGCTTGCCGAGCAGCGAGACCTTGCCGGCGCTCGACTCGTCGAGGCCGCCGAGCACGTGCAGCAGCGTGCTCTTGCCCGAGCCCGATGCGCCCACGATCGCGAGCTTTTCGCCCTTCATCACGTTCAGTTGCGCATTGTTGAGCACCTGCACGTTGAAGCCGCCCTGCACGAACGCCTTCGAGATCGCGGACGCCTGAAGCACGAGGTTGTTGGCCGGAATCAGGTCACTCATAGCGCAGCGCCTCCGCCGGACGAACCTTCGCACTGCGCCAGCTCGGATAGAGCGTCGCGAGCGACGACAACAGGAATGCGATGACGCCGATCTTGACGACATCGCCCGGCACGAGCTCAGACGGCAGCTCGCTGATGAAATACACCGAAGACGGCAGGAACTGGACGTTGAAGAGATGTTCGATCATCGGCACGAGCCACGGAATGCTCCACGCGACCAGACAGCCGAACGTCACGCCGAGTGCCGTGCCGATGAAGCCGATCGTCACGCCCTGCACGACGAAGATCTTCATGATTGAGCCGGGCTGCGCGCCGAGCGTGCGCAGGATGGCGATGTCGGCCTGCTTGTCGGTGACGGTCATCACGAGCGAGGACACCAGGTTGAACGCCGCCACCGCGATGATCAGCGTAAGGATGATGAACATCATGCGCTTTTCGATCTGCACGGCGGAGAACCACGTCTTGTTCTGCTGCGTCCAGTCGCGGATATAGAGATCGCCCGAGAGCGTGCGCGCGAGCTGGCGCGCGACCTGCGGCGCGCGCTGCATGTCCTTCAGGCGCAAGCGCACGCCGGTCGGCGCGGGCAGGCGGAATAGCGCCTCGGCGTCGCGGATCGAGATGAGCGCGAGCGTCGAATCGTATTCGTAGTGGCCGGACTCGAAGACGCCGACCACCGTGAACTGCCTGAGGCGCGGCATCATCCCGGCCGGCGTGATGGTGCCTTCGGGCGCGACGAGCGTGATCTTGTCGCCGGTCATCACGCCGAGATTGGCCGCGAGATCCTTGCCGAGCACGATGCCGAACTCGCCCGGCACGAGATCCGTGAGCTTGCCCGCGCGCATCTCCTTGCCGATGTCCGACACTTCCGGCTCGAGCGACGGCTCGACGCCCCGCAGCGCGACCCCGCTCACGGCGCCCTGGCGCGTGAGCAGTGCCTGCGCTTCGACATAAGGCGCGGCGCCGATCACTTCGGGATTCTGGCACGCCTCTTTCGCGGTCAGCTGCCAGTCGGGCATGGAACCCGTCGGAGAAAAAATCTCGACGTGCGCGAGGACGGAAAGCATCCGGTCGCGCACTTCCTTCTGGAAGCCGTTCATCACGGAAAGCACGACGATCAGCGCGGCGACGCCGAGCGCGATGCCCGCCATCGAGACGAGCGCGATGAAGCTGATGAAGCCGTTGCCTGTGGTGCGTTTGCTGGCGCGTGTGTAGCGCCAGCCGATCTGCCATTCGTACGGAAGTTTCAAGCGAATCCTTGTCTCTGCTGTTCCAGCGTTGTTACGCCCACGCCCTGGTGGCGCTCGATGGCGGTTGGCCGGCATCCCCGGCATCGCGCGGATACGGTGCCGCGAGCCTCGCAGACGCGTGGCGACGGCGACATGATGCGCCGACGTCCCGCGTCCGAGCGCGAAATTTGCGAAAGTTTGCCATATATGGAATGGAGAAAGCGACGCATGAGCATACGTCGATCGCGAAGCCGAAACGGCGCGGCGGGCGGCATCGCGCGAGGCGCTTTGTCCTACAATGCCGAGCATCATGCCCGTTCACGACCTCCATCTCCTTCTGCCGTTTGCCCTGCCGTCGGCCGCGGAAGCTGCCACCGCCCTGCACGGACTGAAGAACGCGGCGCTCGACAAGCTGCTCGCCCGCGCCACGCTCGAGGAACGCGTGATCGGCGAAGACTTCCAGCGCACGCTGCCGCATGAACGCTGGATTGCGCGGCGCTTTGGCGCAGTCACGCCCGCCGACACGCGCTATTCCGACGATGCCCCGCTCGCGTCCTTCATGCTGCTCGCCGACGGCGGCACGCCGGGCGATGCGCTCTGGGCCTGCATCGAGCCGGTTCATGTCCGGATCGCGCATGATCATCTGGTGCTGATCGATCCCGATACGCTCGGCGTGCATACGGAGGAAGCGCGCAAGCTGCTGGAAATCGCGCGGCCCGTGATCGAGGATCTCGGCATGACGCTGCAGGCGCCGACGCCGCTGCGCTGGTACGTGTCGGGCGAGGCGCTCGGCGCGCTGGCAGGCGCATCGCCGCTGCGCGCGACGGGCCGCAACATCGAAATCTGGCTGCCGCACGAAGCCCGCACGGGCCAGCGCTCGCGCGCGTGGATGAGCGCGTGGATGAAGCTGCAGAACGAAGTACAGATGGCGTGGTTCGAGCATCCGCTTAACCTCGAGCGCGAATCGCGCGGCCTGCCTGCCATCAATTCCATCTGGCTGCACGGACAAGGCGCGCTGCGGCCCGTGAAAACTCCGTTCGCGCGCGTGATGTCGATTGCGGCGGCCACGCGCGGGCTCGCGCTGGCGGCGGGCGTGAAGCCCTCGCTGCCGCCGGAGTCGTTCGCTGAGCTCGCGAATGCCAGCACGGGAGCGCATGGCGCGACGCTCGTCGAGCTCGATCCGTTCACCGCGCCGTTCATCGAGCAGGACTGGGCGAACTGGAACGCGTCGCTGAAATCACTGGAAACCGCATGGTTCGCGCCCGCGCTGCAGGCGCTCACGGATGGCTCGCTCGGCCGCCTGAGCCTCACGCTGTGCGGCGACACCGGCTCGGTCACGGTCTCCATCACGTGCGCCGACCTGCGCAAGTTCTGGCGCCGCCGGCCAATCGCGGCGCTTCTGATCGAATGAGCATCGAACAAGGCATATCTGAATGACGCGAATCGTTACGCGCGCCACCTCTCCCGCCGACGCCGAAGCGCTGATGCGCCACGGCCTGCATCCCGTCATCGCGCGCCTGTATGCTTCACGCGGCGTGAGCTCGCCCGAGGAAGTCGAGACCGAGTTCAGGCGCCTGCACGCGCCCGCCGACCTCAAAGGCTGCGACGATGCCGCCGTCGTGCTCGCCGATGTGCTCGCGGCTGGCCGGCGCATGCTCGTCGTCGCGGATTACGACTGCGACGGCGCGACCGCGTGCGCCGTGGCCGTGCGCGGCCTACGCATGTTCGGCGCGACCATCGACTATCTCGTGCCGAACCGCTTCGAATACGGCTACGGCCTGACGCCCGAGATCGTCGATCTGGCCGCGCGCTCGAAGCTCGGGCCGCCCGATCTGCTGATTACGGTCGACAACGGCATCGCGAGCGTCGATGGCGTCGAGGCCGCGAACGCGCTCGGCATCGACGTGCTCGTGACCGACCATCATCTCCCCGGCGACGAACTGCCCGCCGCGCGCGCGATCGTCAATCCGAACCAGCCGGGGTGCACGTTTCCGAGCAAGTGCATCGCGGGCGTGGGCGTGATGTTCTACGTGTTGCTCGCATTGCGCGCCGAGCTGCGGCGCCGCGGAACGTATGACGACGCTCATCCCGAACCGCGCCTCGACGGCCTGCTCGATCTCGTCGCGCTCGGCACCGTCGCCGATGTCGTGAAGCTCGATTGCAACAACCGCATTCTCGTCGCGCAGGGACTGAAGCGGATTCGCTCGGGGCGCATGCAGCCGGGCATCGCCGCCCTCTTCCGCGCCGCCGGCCGCGATGCGCGTGCCGCGTCGGGCTTCGATCTGGGATTCGCGCTCGGTCCGCGGCTCAACGCGGCCGGGCGCCTGTCGGACATGTCGCTCGGCATCGAATGCCTGACGACGGATGACGTCGGCTGCGCGTGGGAGCTCGCGCAGCAGCTCGATTCGATGAACCGCGAGCGCCGCGAAATCGAAGCCGGCATGCAGCAGCAGGCGCTCGCCGAACTGCAGGTGATCGATCCCGGCGAGCGCGCGACGCTCACGCTCTTCGACTCGGGCTGGCATCAGGGCGTGATCGGCATCGTCGCGGGCAGGCTGAAGGAGCGCTTTCATCGCCCGTCGTTCACGTTCGCGCACGCCGACAACAGCGGCGCGCTCTGCAAGGGCTCGGGCCGCTCGATCCCCGGCTTTCATCTGCGCGACGCGGTCGACCTGATCAGCAAGCGCGAGCCGGGACTCATCCACAAGTTCGGCGGACACGCGATGGCCGCGGGTCTCACGCTCGCCACCGCCGACATTCCCCGCTTCACCGCCGCATTCGAAGCCGTCGGCCGCGAATGGCTCACGGTGGATGCGCTCTCGCGAACCATCGAAACCGACGGCGAGCTGGAAGACGCGTATTTCACGCCGCAGTTCGTCGAAATGCTCGATGCCGCCGTCTGGGGTCAGGGATTTCCGGCGCCGACTTTTTCCGGCGAATTCGAAGTGGCGTCGCAGGCGCTCGTCAAAAACAAGCATCTGAAGCTGTCGCTCCTGCGCGGGCGTCAGCGCTTCAACGCGATCTGGTTCAATCACGTCGATCCGCTGCCGCCGCGCGCGACCGTCGCGTACCGGCTCGTCAGCGATTCGTGGAACGGCGTCTCGCGGGTGCAGCTGATCGTCGAGCACGCGCTCTGAGCGGCGTTTCGCGTACCCGGCGCGCCGGATGAACCCTGACGATCGGCTATAATTTCATCTTTTTACGAAGCCGAAGATCGACAATGGAAGCGGAACGTCTCAACGCGATCGAAAGCCTTCTGGCCGACCTGCGCCGTCGCGCGGGCGAGCTACGGGGGTATCTTTGACTACGACGCGAAATCTGCGCGTCTGGCCGAAGTCAACAAGGAACTCGAAGACCCGAACGTCTGGAACGACTCGAAAAACGCCCAGGCGCTCGGTCGTGAAAAGAAGCTGTTCGACGGCGTGGTGACGACGCTCACCGACCTCGACAACGATCTGCGCGACGCGAACGATCTGTTCGAGATGGCGCGCGAGGAAGACGACGAGGACACGCTCGTCGCATGCGAGTCCGACGCGGACGCCTTACGCGCGCGCGTCGAAGACATGGAATTCCGCCGGATGTTTGCCAACCCAGCCGACCCCAACAACTGCTTCATCGACATCCAGGCCGGCGCCGGCGGTACCGAGGCGTGCGACTGGGCGTCCATGCTGCTGCGCCAGTACCTGCGCTACTGCGAGCGCAAGGGCTTCAAGACCGAAGTGCTCGAAGAGTCCGAAGGCGATGTCGCCGGCATCAAGAGCGCGACCATCAAGGTCGAAGGCGAATACGCCTACGGCTATCTGCGTACCGAAACCGGCATTCACCGCCTCGTGCGCAAGTCGCCGTTCGATTCCTCGGGCGGGCGGCATACGTCGTTCTCGTCGGTGTTCGTGTATCCGGAAATCGACGATTCGATCGAGATCGAAATCAATCCCGCCGATATCCGTACGGACACGTATCGCGCGTCGGGCGCGGGCGGCCAGCACATCAACAAGACGGACTCGGCCGTGCGTCTGACGCACGCGCCGACCGGCATCGTCGTGCAGTGCCAGAACGACCGCTCGCAGCACCGCAACCGCGCGGAAGCCATGCAGATGCTGAAGGCGCGTCTCTACGAGTTCGAGATGCGCAAGCGCCAGGCCGAGCAGGACAAGCTCGAATCGATCAAGACCGACGTGGGCTGGGGCCATCAGATCCGCTCCTACGTGCTCGACCAGAGCCGCGTGAAGGATCTACGCACCAACGTGGAAATGAGCAACACCCGCGCCGTGCTCGACGGCGACCTCGACGACTTCATCAGCGCGAGCCTGAAACAGGGCGTTTGATGCTTGTCCACGCGGATGTCTCCACGGCATCCGCGTTTTTCGTTTCAACCGCGCGCGGCCGAGCGACGCATCTACAGTACGAAAGCCACCAATCATGACCGAACCGACTCAGACGAGCGCCGCTCCCGAACTGGAAGAAAACCAGATCATGGCAGAGCGCCGCGAGAAACTGCGTGCGCTGCGCGAGCAAGGCGTCGCCTATCCGAACGATTTCCGCCCGACGCATCAGGCCGCCGCGCTGCAGGCCGAATACGCCGAGACCGACAAAGACGCGCTCGAAGCGAATCCCCTGCCCGTCGCGCTTGCCGGCCGCATGATGCTGAAGCGCGTGATGGGCAAGGCCAGCTTCGCGACGGTTCAGGATGGCAGCGGCCAGATCCAGTTCTTCGTGACGCCCGCCGACGTCGGCGCCGAAATCTACGACACCTTCAAGAAGTGGGACCTGGGCGATATCGTCGCGGCCAGGGGCGTGCTGTTCCGCACCAACAAGGGCGAGCTGTCGGTGCGCTGCACGGAGCTGCGTCTGCTCTCGAAGGCGCTGCGTCCGCTGCCGGACAAGTTCCACGGTCTGGCCGATCAGGAGATGCGCTATCGCCAGCGTTACGTCGATCTGATCGTCACGCCGGAATCGCGCAAGACGTTCATGGCGCGCACCAAGGCCGTCACGTCGATCCGCAACTTCATGGCGCAGGCGAACTTCATGGAAGTCGAAACCCCGATGCTGCACCCGATTCCCGGGGGCGCCGCAGCCAAGCCTTTCACGACGCACCACAACGCGCTCGACATGCAGATGTTCCTGCGCATCGCGCCTGAGCTTTATCTGAAGCGGCTGATCGTCGGCGGCTTCGAGCGTGTATTCGAGATCAACCGTAACTTCCGGAACGAAGGCGTGTCGCCGCGCCACAATCCGGAGTTCACGATGATGGAGTTCTACGCCGCGTACACCGATTACCGCTGGCTGATGGGCTTCACCGAACAGCTGATCCGCCAGGCCGCCGTCGATGCGCTCGGCACCGCGGTCATCACGTATCAGGGACGCGAGCTGGATTTCTCCCGGCCCTTCCATCGTCTGACGATCAATCAGGCGATCCAGAAGTACGCACCGCAATACACCGACGGGCAGTTGTCGGATGCCGCGTTCCTGCGCACCGAGTTGAAGAAGTTCGGCGTCGATACGACGCAGCCCGCGTTCCTCAACGCCGGCCTCGGTTCGTTGCAGCTTGCGCTGTTCGAAGAGACCGCCGAGTCGCAACTCTGGGAGCCGACCTACATCGTCGATTACCCGATCGAAGTGTCGCCGCTCGCGCGTGCGTCGGATTCGGTGCCGGGCATCACCGAGCGCTTCGAGTTGTTCATCACGGGCCGCGAAATCGCCAACGGCTTCTCGGAGCTGAACGATCCCGAAGATCAGGCTGCGCGGTTCCAGAAGCAGGTCGACCAGAAGGAGGCCGGCGATGAGGAAGCCATGTATTTCGACGCCGACTACATCCGTGCGCTCGAATACGGCATGCCGCCGACGGGCGGCTGCGGCATCGGTATCGACCGTCTCGTGATGCTGCTGACCGACAGCCCGAGCATCCGCGACGTGATTCTGTTTCCCCATCTGCGTCGCGAAGACTGAGTTCCCGACACTGGCCATCCAGCCATATGCTGGCGGCATAGCCAGGGAAATCGGTCGCGATTTCAGGCAAACCCTGCAATCTCTGGTTCGCGCGTTCAGATCGATCGCCGTCGCTGATCCCGACCGCCATGGTTCGGTAGCGTTCAAATGCACGTGGATCGAGTGCATGCAAGTCCGATTTCCCCGATTTCGGCAAACCTCATACTCCCTTCGACCGGCGTCTCGACTTCATTGAAGCGTTGCACCTTTTTCGCGGTCGTAACTGCTTACGACGCATGCATAAGCTGTATTACTGCGTTCGGCCAATATAATTCGTTCCGCGTCAACCAATTAAGCATATCGACTCCCGACATACGATTTGACTAAGCGCGGCCTCAAATCTGAAGTGCAACACCTGTTTCGTATAAGGTGTTGCGATGCACGAAAGAACTCAGTATCAGCAGCTTCAACCCGAAGAGCGTCTGACCATTGCAAGCCTGCATTTGCAAGGTT
>LFJH01000095.1 GCA_001189335.2 Candidatus Paraburkholderia schumanniana | reverse complement strand
AGTGATCAACTGGACGCGATCTACGATCGGATCGAACGTCTGAAGGCGGGCATCCGCGCGAAGGTCGAACACCCGTTTCGCGTGCTCAAGCGGCAATTTGGCTACACGAAGACCCGGTATAGGGGGGTGATGAAAAATACTGCGCAGATCACAACGCTGTTTGCGCTGGGCAATTTGTGGATGGCACGCAAGGCCTTGCGAAGCGCTTGAAATGCTTGAAGCGCTTGAGGATCGAAACGCGAGACTCAGAAAACGAGGCCGCCACGGTTCAAAAGTTGACTAATCACCCGCAGGCCATCGTCGCGATCGATACGATGCGAAGCGTAAAACGTCAGCGCTCTGAAATCGAGTTGTGCAGAGGTTCCCTAACACTAGAACCGTATAACAACATATCGCATGACCGATGGTCAGTCGCAATTTCCCGCAAAGGGTTTTCCCGTAGAAAATTCCAAGGCAGAATTCTCGATTGCAAGCCGCGCTACGCTTGAAGCGCGGCATCGGGTCATTCAATGGAGTGCACGGCCATCATGGTCACCGGAAACAGACGTCATCGAAATCGCGCGCGACGGCGCCACCATCCTGCTCGGGCCGCGCGCCGGCGGTCGGCTCATGACCTGGCGCGTCGGCGGCGAGCCGGTGATTCACTGGCCCGACGCGCCCGACTGGTCAAGCCCGGCAAAGATCCGCGGCGGCAATCCGCTGCTGTTTCCGTTCCTCGGCCGGCATTTCGTCGACGGCCAGATCGGCAAATGGTGCGATCCCGAAGGCGTCGTGCACGACCTGCCGACGTACGGCTTCGCGCGCAACCTGCCCTTCTCGTGCACGCACGACGCGGACGGCCACGGCCTGCGCATGACGCTCGTCGACAGCGACGCCACGCGCAAGGGCTATCCGTTCGCGTTTCGCTTCGAGGCGGCGTACCGCATCGTCGATGCACGCACGCTCGAGATCGAGCTCACGACGTCGAATCCGGGTGAGGTCGCGCTGCCCTATTACGCCGGGCATCACCTCTACTTTCACCTGCCGCACGGCCAGCGGAGCGAGAGCAGCGTCGAGCTGCCGCGCACGGAGCGCCGGCGCCAGCTGCCGGACGGCTCGATCAGCGAGGCCGAGCCCGGCCTGCCGCGTTATTCGCTCGCCGATCCGGACATCATCGATACGTTCCACTGCCTCACCCGGCAATCCGGCGAGCCGATGTGCCTCAATCTGCCGGGACTGAAGCGCACGGTCAGCTTCGAGCTGCGTCAGCCCGATTCGATACCCTGGTACGCCGTCACGACCTGGACGGAATCGGACACTGCGGACTTCTACTGCGTCGAGCCGTGGATCGGCCTGCCCGATGCCATCTACAACGGCCGCGGGCTGCGCTGGCTCGCGCCGGGCAAGACGGAGACGGCCTCGTTGAGGCTCGTCGTCACGCCCACGAAGTAACGCGCTCGCGCGCCCCGAGGCGCCTTTCTGTTCGGGGAAACCCGAGACGGTAAAATCCTGCCTTTCGATTCGTCGCGCGGCCGCGTTCCCGGCTTGGCGCGGCGACGCTTTGCGAGGTCAGGTTTGCAAAAAGGAATTCGACGGCTCGTTTGCGCATCGCTCATCGCGGTGCTCACCGCTTGCGGCTCCGGCCCGGTCCGCCGGGCTTCTATCGCGTGGAGCGCGGCGACACGGTCAGCAAGATCGCCCGCGAAAACCGCACCACGGTGGCGAACATCAAGCGATGGAACGGGCTCGCCAATCCCGACGCCATCGAGGTCGGACAGGTGCTGCGCATCGCGCCGCCGGCGGGCGTCGCGACGGCGGCGAATGCTTCGGGCTCCGCCACGCCGGGCAGCGCGAAAGGCGACGCCAGTGCGCAGGCGCTCGCACAAAGCACGCCCGGGTCGGCGTCTCGCTCATCTGGCCGGCTCAGGGCAGCGTGATCCGCGGCTTCGACGGCAAGAACTCGAAGGGCATCGACATCGCCAATGCGGCGGGCACGCCCGTTCTCGCCGCCGCGACCGGCAATGTCGTATACGCGGGCAATGGCCTGCGCGGCTACGGCAACATGCTGATCGTCAAGCACGACGACGACTATCTGACCGCCTACGCGCACAACCGCGTGCTGCTGATGGAAAGAAGGCCAGATCGTGCAGCAGGGTCAGCAGATTGCCGAAATGGGCGATACCGACAGCAATCGGACGATGCTGCATTTCGAAGTGCGTTACATGGGCCGCTCGACAGATCCGGCGCGCTATCTGCTGCCGCGCTGAAAAGCGCGGCGGACGTTACGAGGAAGATTGATGAGATTGACGACGAGGATGAATGCGGCCGCGATCTGCGCGGTGCTGGCTTTGACCGGAACGCTCGCCGGATGCGCGCATACGACGACGATGACCTACCTGCCCTCCGGCGACACGGGTTTTGCCATCAACTGCAGCGGCAGCGACGCGAGCACGACGTGGGCGGCGTGCTACAAGCAGGTGGGTGAAACCTGCGGCGCGTATGGCTATGACGTGATTTCGAAGGATGCCGACAATGGCGCGACGGCCGGCGGCTCGTTGGGCGGAATCTTCGGGGCGAACATCAAGAACCGCTCGATGGTGATCCGCTGCAAGCAGTGACGCCGGCAGGGTCCGCTCGACAGCGCGCTCAGGCGCGGAAGCGCTCGCCGATTCGTCGTCGTGGCGCTTACTTGCCGCATGCGCCAGTGACACGACAACGGGTCGATATGCATGGCGAACACGAAAAGCGAAGCCAGACCGAGCGGGGCGACGGCAGCGAAGATCCAGAGAAGATTCATGGTCGATACACATTGAAACAACTCTGACGAAATGATACCGCCGCGGCAACTTTTTCGCCTGAATGATTGCCCTGATATGTGCGACAGGTAGTGCTTTCCGATCAGCGACGCACGACGCCGGACGCGACGTCCAATGGTCGGTCGAGACTCGTTTTCACACCATTACGCTGAGAAACGAGCACATACTGCCGCTGACGGCACGCGTTCCTGGAATAGACCCGCCTTCTGCCGGATTCCAGCGCGAACGCACGGCGCGGGTCGGAAGCCCGTGTGCCGCACAGGGACTTCGCTTTTTCTACTTCGCCAGAACGCAGATCATTGCGGCTGAGTTGGCGCGATGAGCATCGACGGCGGCGTCACGTCGGTCGGCACGCCCTTGTAGTCGGGCGGGTCTTGCGGCGGATGCTTGTGACTCGATGAGTCCGCGCAGGCGGAGACGACGAGGGCGAGCGCGGCACAGGCGGAAGCGAGAAGGATACGTTGCATGAAGCTCCCCGTTGGCGTCGGATGAACGTCGAAGGACGAAGCGAAGAAAGACAAAGGGGTTACAAGCCGCAACTTGTAACCCCTTCGTGTATGGTGGTCGGAGCGAAAGGATTTGAACCTTCGACCCTCTGATCCCAAATCAGATGCGCTACCAGGCTGCGCTACGCTCCGACGAACATCAAATTATAACGTGCCTGATGCACACCCGCAATGCCGGAGGCAAATGCGCCGCAAACAGGCGGGCACGCAACTTTCTTTGCAAGCAAAAACGGAAGCGAATCCTCACCGGAGACGATCGATGAACCTCATTCTGTGGCGCCATGCCGAAGCGGAAGATCAGGCGTCGAGCGACCTCGCCCGTCAGCTCACGCCGCGCGGGCGCAAGCAGGCGCAAGGCGTCGCGAAATGGCTCAAAGCGCGCGTTGACGACGACGCCCTCTTTCTCGCGAGCCCCGCGACGCGCACGATCCAGACCGCCGAAGCCTTCGGCGACCGCTATCGCGTCGTCGACGCGCTCGCGCCCGGCAACGGCGCGCGGGCCGTGCTCGATGCCGCCGGCTGGCCTGACGGGATCGGCGAGACGGTCGTCGTGATCGGGCATCAGCCGACGCTCGGCCGCGTGGCCGCGCTGCTTATGACCGGCCACGAGACCGAATGGTCCGTCAAGAAATCGGGCATCTGGTGGTTCCAGTCCCGCACGCGCGGCGGTGACGGCCAGACGGTGCTGCGCGCCGTGATGTCGCCGGACCTGCTGTAGGCACCGCCGGGCGGCGTAAGCTCGCGTTCATCCTCATGTCGTTTCATCGAAACATCATTGCGATGCCACGCGAGCGTCATCGCGCATTACTACATTGGCGGGGACTTGAAGCCACAGCCACGTCCTGTCGAGGAACGCCAATGCAAGATCTGCCGACGCCTTTCCTGCAACTCGGAGCGTCATCGCTCCCGCTCGATTCGCGCCGCCACCTTCCGCGCACGTCTGAAACGGTTACGGGCCGCGAGCGCCGGCAAGTCCTCGTGAGCGCGCGACGAAGACGCCCTGCGCGATGCACAGCGCCTGCGCTACCGTGTGTTTTCCGAAGAGATGGGCGCGCGTCTCTGCGGCCCCGCCGGGCTCGACGTCGACGCCTTCGACGCCTATTGCGATCACCTCCTCGTGCGCGATCTCGACACGCTGCAGGTGGTCGGCACGTATCGCGTCCTGCCGCCACATCAGGCCGCGCGTATCGGCCGTCTGTACGCCGAGAGCGAGTTCGACGTGTCGCGTCTCACGCACCTTCGCCCGAAGCTCGTCGAAGTGGGCCGCTCCTGCGTGCATCCCGATTATCGCAACGGTGCGGTGATCATGTCGCTGTGGGGCGGACTCGCCGCCTACATGATGCAGAACGGCTACGAGACGATGCTCGGCTGCGCGAGCGTCGGCATGATCGACGGCGGGCACTATGCCGCGAATCTCTATACCTCGCTGCCCGCCGATGCGCTCACCGCGCCCGAGTACCGCGCCTTTGCGCATACGCCGCTGCCGGTCGAGGAACTGCGCACGGGCGCGAACGTGAGCCCGCCGCCGCTCGTGAAGGGCTATCTGCGACTCGGCGCGAAGATCTGCGGCGCGCCCGAGTGGGATCCCGACTTCAACACCGCCGACTTCCTCACGCTCTTCCGTCTCTCCGAGATCAACGCGCGTTACGCGCGCCATTTCATCGGCGACATGCAGGGACGCTGATTCAACGCCCGGCGCCAAACGACAAAGGCCCGGCCCCGTCGCTCATCGCGCGGGGCCTTTGCACATGACGCTCACGTGGCCGCTCAATCGCCCGTATAGACCACGCGATACGGCCGGCCGATCTTCTCCCACTCCATCGCTTCCTGAACGAGGCTGTAGTCGGTGAGCGGGTTGTTCGTCACCTAGTCGTTCGGCAGGCGCACCTCGAAGCCGCCGCCCGCCGCCTTCACCTCGATGTCCGGCAACCCGACATCCGCGCGGCGGCGCGACAGCAGCGCCGCGAGCCGCAGGCAGAAAAGCAGCGTCCAGTCGATGTCGCGCGCCTGCGCCAGCTTGCCGAGCTTGCCCGCATGACCGAGCACGAGCGCGGCGAGCCGTGCCTGATCGGTGCGCGAGAAGCCGGGCATGCGGCATTGCTGGCGATATACGCCGAATGCTTGTGATAGGCACTGTGCGCGATGGACAGGCCGATCTCGTGCAACGACGCCGCCCACGCGAGAAACATGCGGTTCTCTTCGCGCACGTCTTCGTCGGACTCGTCCAGTTGATCGTAGAAGCTGATGGCGAGCTCGCCGATGCGCTCGGCCTGCGCGGCATCGACGCCATAGCGGCGCTTGAAGCCTTCGACCGTCACCGTGCGCATGTCCTGATGCTGCGAGCGTCCGAGCAGATCGTAGAGGACGCCCAAACGCAGCGCGGCGTCGGTCGTATCTGCATATTCGATGCCCAGCTCCTCGAACACGCCCAGCATGATCGACAGACCGCCCGCGAGCACGGGCACGCGGTCCGGCTTGAGTGCGACGAGCTTCAGCCGGTTGACGTTCTCCGCCTTGATGAGCGCGCGCTTGAGACGCTCGAGGCCGCCGCGCGAGATGCCGTGCGTGATGTCGGGATCGTTGAAGCCGTTCGCCTCGATCAGTTCGGCCAGCGCGCGCCGTACCCGACGAACCGATCGCCTGATCCCAGCCGGTATGCTTGTATTCGCTCGAGATGATCTGGATTTCGCGCTTGGCGGCGAGTTCGGCCTGGCGCATCGTGTATTCGTCGACGTTGCCCGACGGGAAGAACTGGCGGCTATGGCTGACGCAGCCGATATAGAGGCTTTCCATGTGAATCGGCGTGTAATGCGAGCCGATGATGAACTCCGTCGAGCCGCCGCCGATATCGACCACGAGCCGCTTGCCCGCGATCGCCGGCACGGAATGCGCGGCGCCCGCATAGATGAGACGCGCTTCTTCCCGGCCGGCGGGCGTTTCCTCGACCCGGCCGACGATCAGGCGGAAACTGTTCGATCCGAGGTCGACCGCGGCAAGAAGATGGGGATGTGTGACCATCGGAGATCCAGAAGTCGTGAAGTGGAGAAAGCACTGTCACAGCGGCGCTGTTGCAGCGCACGAATTCTATTCTATGCCGGCGCAGCGCTCGCCCGTTCGGCACCGCGCGTTCGCGCTAGCGACGCTATATGCAATGTGAGTAGAATTTGTGACACCTGTTGCGCCATAAAAAATACATCATACTGTGAGAACATCCGAGAGTTTCCTTGCCGATCTGATCGAGACTCCTTCTCATCCGCCGATGCTCATCCGCTACCCGCTCTTCAATCGCGAACTGGGCATACTTGGCTTCAACGAGCGCGTGCTCGCCCAAGCCGCCGACACGGCGGTTCCGCTGCTGGAACGGCTGCGTTTCATCTGCATCACCAGCAGCAACCTCGACGAATTCTTCGAAGTCCGCATGGCGGGGCTGCAGGAGCAGATGCACGACAACCCCGGTTCGCTCTCGCCGGACGGCATGTCGCTGCAGCACGTCTACGATCTCGTCTCCGAACGCGCCCAGCGCCTCGTGCGCCAGCAGTATTCGATGCTGCACGACATCGTGCTGCCGGCGCTCGAAATGGAAGGCATCTTCTTCCACGGTGCGGAAGAATGGACGGAGCAGCAGACCGCTTGGGCACGCGACTACTTTCACAACGAGCTTCTGCCGGTGCTCACACCGATCGGGCTCGACCCCGCGCATCCGTTCCCGCGCGTGTTGAACAAGAGCCTGAACTTCGTGGTCGAGCTGGAAGGCACCGATGCATTCGGACACCAGGCGATGATGGGCATCGTCCAGGCGCCGCGCGCGCTGCCGCGTCTCGTGCGCATGCCCGAGTCGCTGTCAGGCTATCCGCACGGCTTCGTGCTCCTGAGCTCGTTCATGCAGCACTTCGTGAACGAGCTGTTTCCGCATCTCGTCGTGCGCAGTTGCAACCAGTTTCGCATCACGCGCAACAGCGAGCTTTTCGTCGACGAGGACGAAATCACCAATCTGCGCGTGGCGCTGCAGGGCGAACTGCCGGCGCGTCATCTCGGCAATGCGGTGCGTCTCGAAGTGTCGGCGGAAACGCCGCCGCATCTCGTGCGACGTCTGCTCGACGAGGGCCAGTTGAGCGAGCGCGATCTGTATCGTGTGGACGGGCCCGTGAATCTCGTGCGGCTCATGCAGTTGCCCGAAATGGTGGACCGGCCGGATCTCAAGTTCGTGCCGCACATTCCTTCGGTGCCGAAGTCGATCGCGAACACCTCGAATCTCTTCGATGCAATCGATCAGGGCGACATCCTGCTGCATCATCCGTACGAGAGTTTTCAGCCGGTGCTGGAACTTTTGCTGCAGGCGGCAAAGGACCCGCAAGTCGTCGCGATCAAGCAGACCATCTACCGCACGGGCACCGATTCGCCGTTGATGGATGCGCTCATGCAGGCGGCGCGCAACGGCAAGGAAGTGACCGTGGTCGTGGAGTTGCTCGCGCGCTTCGACGAGGAAACGAACATCAACTGGGCATCGCAGCTCGAGGCCGTGGGCGCGCACGTCGTGTATGGCGTGGTCGGGCACAAGTGCCACGCGAAGATGATGCTGATCGTGCGGCGTGTGTCGCAGGGCGGCAAGCTCGTGCTCAAGCGCTATGCGCATCTGGGCACGGGGAACTACCATCCGCGCACGGCGCGTCTCTATACCGACTTCGGCCTGATGACGTCCGATCAGGAGATGTGCGAAGACGTGCATCATGTGTTTCAGCAGCTGACGGGCATCGGCGGCGAGATTCCTTTGCATCAGCTCTGGCAGTCGCCGTTCACGCTGCACGCGAAGCTTATCGACGCGATCCGCGCCGAAGCCGAGCATGCGCGCGCGGGCTGGCGGGCGCGCATCGTCGCGAAGATGAACGCATTGCTGGAGCCCACGGTGATTGCCGCGCTGTACGAAGCGTCGCATGCGGGCGTGAAGATCGATCTGATCGTGCGTGGTGTGTGTTCGCTCAAGCCGGAGGTCGAGGATCTGCCGGAGAACATCACGGTGAGGTCGATCGTGGGGCGTTTCCTCGAGCACCATCGGATATTTTATTTTTATGCGAACGGCAGGGAAGACGTCTTTCTGTCGAGCGCCGACTGGATGGATCGAAATTTCTTCCATCGCGTGGAAGTGGCGTTTCCCATTCGCGACCGGCGGTTGAAGCGGCGCGTGATCGCTGAGGGTTTGTCCGTTTGTCTTGGGGACAATCAATCGGCGTGGGTCATGCAGGGCGATGGGCACTATCGCAAGCGGCGGGCGGGGAAGTCCATTCGCAACGCGCAGTTGGGATTGCTGGCGAAGTTTTGTTCTTGATGGGGGGCGGCAGTAGAGGCTTGTTTGGGCTTCTGCTTCTGTGAAATCCTGTTTTCGCGTCGGTCTATTAGCACTGCCCCTCCCCGGGGCGGGGGTCACTTTCTTTGCTGCTGTGTATAGACCGGAGACATGGGTAACGGGTGTGTCAGGACATGGGTAACACATTTAGGGAACCTCTGCACAACTCGATTTCAGAGCGCTGACGTTTTACGCTTCGCATCGTATCGATCGCGACGATGGCCTGCGGGTGATTAGTCAACTTTTGAACCGTGGCGGCCTCGTTTTCTGAGTC
>LFJH01000094.1 GCA_001189335.2 Candidatus Paraburkholderia schumanniana | reverse complement strand
ATGACTACCGTGCAACTATGAAAGTTACTGAGGAATTCGATCAGTTGCTGCCGCGATACCTTTTTGCAAAATACCGCCTTGCCGGACTTGTCCTGCCCGTGCAGGTGAAACGAGCGCTTGCCGAGATCTATTCCAATGACCATCACGTCTTGCATGGTGTTGTCTCCGGTTGATCGTGCTGACATAGCTTAACCCACTGTCAGGTGGGGAGGACCATCCCATTACGGTGACTCGATCGCGTTGGTCACCCGCAAATGCTGCCAGTGTTCAGTGGGGGAGTCGTAAAGCACCAACCAGCACACGCAGCGCTTCGCCCATATAGCCCGTCGAGATGTCCTTCAGATAAAACCACGGCAGCGCGACGCTTAGCCAAGGAGTCCTTATCGTGTTCAATAGCGATTTGCCGCGCTACGAGGTAGACGAATTGTTTCGTTCTGTCTTGGTAAATATCAACGCATAATTGCCTGTGGTGTGTTTCATCGTTAAAGCTGCGTCCCAGGACCTGTAGCCCTGTCGCTGTGCGATCCGGTGAACGTACGTACAGGTTCCACGCGAAGGCTGCCACCGGTGGGGTGAGCGTCCTCCGTGAGATCTTGCAGAATTTGTCAGCGAGTGGAAACCATGGATTTTGGTGATTGCTTTTCACGAACTCGAATTGGAGCACGGCATGTCTATGCTTTAAGGGCTCGTGCTTATCAAATAGAAACTTTCGCTCAAGTACAAGGGTAACGCTGACCGATGATCATCCGAACTAGTTTTGAGCCAAACTAGCCACGGCCTGCGTCGATAGGCACAACCAATAGCATGCCTGAGCAACAGGCGCCCCAAACCACACCCAATAAATTGATGCCGTAGCGCCAAATAATATATCTCGATACTGCCTAGGTGCATATCATGCCGAAGCTCAAACCATCCAGCGGGTTGGCCGGCCACGAAAAGCACCTGCCCTTCAACATCAGATGCGGCCAAATGAGTCCTCCACTGAGCGGTTTCCCATGAAATCGCACGGCCCCAATTCCATGCCGAAGCGACTTCCCTGTACAAGTCCCGGTAAATCTCGGCTAGTTCGCTGCCTGCCAGCTGGAAACGGCACTTATCAGGCAGGGTAGGTGCCTGCCAATAACGTTCACCAGCGTGGAATAATATGTATGATACCTGGATAGACATAGCATGAAATTTCGAATGAGTTGGATTTTTGAGTGGTAAAACATTGCGCCGCCTTCTCGGTCAGCGAACCTAAGTATTATCTTACTTTAGGAAACCAAATTGATCGTGTTCAGCAAGCTCGCAGAGATTATCGGCACACGCCAGTTTGAATTTCGATGTGGTGTCATGTGCTACTGGTACATCGATTACAACAAGTTTCAGCAAGGTTTTTCCCACATTGACGAGGCCATGCGTACCATTGGGAGGATTGACAACCACATCTCCCGTGGTGACAACCAGAGTTTCATCTTCTATCGTCATTTCGCCCATCCCTTGAATTTTCACATAAATTTCCGTGTCATTGCGGCCATGCCGGTGAAGGCCAATACTGGTGTTGGGTTCCAACGCAACGAGGTCTATATAGTTGCAGCCGAGGTTCCCACGGTTGGCGAGTGCGCGAAACATGAGAACTTCTTTAGAACCCGCGTGTGCAATTTTCGACGTGTACCACGCGCCAGTAAATGACAGTCGAGTACCTAAGTGGGGGCGTGTGTCCATGGTTCAGCCATTGAGGAGTCGAACCAGCGGGGAAAGTTGACGCATATCAGTCAACCGGTGGAAGGGGCCATGAGCAGCGACTAAATGTTCCAGATCCGCTTGATACAGGTCGTAGGGATCGTAGAGTACGGCACGAAGGCCGGCATCGTTAGCGCCTTGGACATCCACAGAGGGCAAATCGCCGATATATAGAGCTTCGTTGGCGTTTACTCCAGCCTGTGCGAGCGCCATCTCAAAAATGCGGGGGTCAGGCTTCTGCACCCCAACCACCGCTGAGTCGATGACCACTTCGAATAATCTCATCCAGCTGTGGCGGTCGAGTAGAGTTTGAACCGTTCTGTCCGTGTTGGAAATAACCCCGGCCCGGACCCCTTGACTGCGCAGGGCCTCGACTGCTTGGCGTGCTTCGTCGTTCGTGCTGTTCCATAAGGAGAAAGTATCGCTGCCATTGATGACCGCCTCAACGCCGGCGAGGCCGGTCTCGGCGTACACCAAGCTATGGATCAGCATGCGAAAAGCGTCGTGCAACTTCCGCCTTCGATGTGCCTCAGCTAATTCGCTGTTGATCTGCTTCCAGCGTGCCGGTCCCTGCTCGCTTAATTGTGCTTGGTTCATGCCAGAAAGCATCGCCACGGTGCCATAGTTGAAATTCATCAGGGTGTTGCCGACGTCGAAGAAGACGACCTTGACTGTTTCCATCTCACTGCTTCGTCCAAATTATTCGCACCCAGTTCGCAGAGTACGCCAGTGGAGTTTTTTTAGCCTCCTTGCAGCCCAAGCGTTTGCGAGCGTAGTCACTCTTGGCACGACGAGAGGCCCTATGCCAAAGCTGCTATCCCACGACTACTGGGCACCGTAAGCGTTGCTGCAATGACGAACAACGGCCGCAATATTAATGTTGTTCCGCTAAGCGATATTCTGCCTAACGGGTAACTGGGGTAACTGGAGCCTTGAATCGTGCCGATAAAATTCATAGGGCGTCCAGTTCTTCCCTATAGGCCTCGACTGTTACATGAGTGCCCAGTCGCAACGAATTCCGTATGCAATCGACTACCACCTGGGTCTTGAAAGCGTCGGCAAAAGGAGATCGAACAGCCTGCGCGTCACCTGACTCAACGGCGTCGAGAAAGCTCTTGGTCTCGCTCAAAAAAACATCCTCGCTGGATTGACCTTGGATGGGGGATGTTTGCCACGGCGCATCGGATAAATAGAAATCCCATCCGCTCAGAACAATCGGTGTGTGCTGGGTAAACAAGCGCAGGCCAATATCCTTTTCCGTTGCCGAACATGAATAAACAAAAGTACCTATGCAACCAGATTGCATACGCAACATGATGGAGACGGTGCCTGGGCCGTTCATTCCCTGTATGGCTGTCACCTGATATACTTCACCAAGCAGATATCGGATGAGGTCGACCATGTGCGTGGCCTGCTCATTGAGGGGACCGCCCGATTGGGAGGGGGCGGCCCACCAGGGTACCATGTAAGGTTTGCAGATCCAGTGGGCTTGGAAGCCGAGGATCGGCATGCCTTCGATACGTTTTCTAACGTCCTCGATTGAGGAACGATAGCGATTCATATAGCCTACCGCAAAAATGCGATTGCGCGGTAGCGTCATGCCAAGCAGCGACAAACTGTGTCGGGCAGAAAGGTGTATGGGTTTTTCAATGAAAACGTGCTTATCCAGTCCAATGGCGATTTCCATTGCCGCCCTGTCGTTGGGTGGGGTGCATACGAACACCGCGTCTAGCTCAGACCAATTCATTTCGGCAAGTGAGGCGACCGCCCTACTGTTGTGAATGCCAGCGATTTGAGATGCCCGATTGCTGTCTACGTCAAAGACATATCGGACACGATGGCTCACGCACTTTAGAGCTTGAGCTCGGATGAGACCCATGCGGCCGCAACCCACAATGGCAATGGTTGGCTTCATCATGTCGATTTCAAACGTCAATCAAGTCGGCAGCGATCGGTACTTGATCGCAACACAATAGGGGGTCTAATTTTAGAGTAGCGATCACAGCGGCTCGTGTACGGCATCGTGTCGCTGTCAATACTGATTCCTCGTATCGACGGAGGCGATCCATCCACGCGGCGACGAGGGGAGGCGGCTGGCCAGGAGATTTGATCGTCAGTTTGCTTCGGTCCAGCCTGACCATCCTTTCTTGCGCAATGTCACCGGAACTACGAATGTTTGCCGTGCAGGTGATGGACGGGGCATGCCCTAAAAGAACGGCAATGGTCGGGACGACAGCATGCTCATACCAAGGCATGCTTCGCGCGCGTATGGATGGTGGATAAGCAGCCGGTCTTTGACGAAGCTCTTGGTATGCCCGATCACGCACCTGCTTCAGTGCATGCGCTCGGTCTGGCTCATGAATGGGCTGTCCGTTCAGCATCCTGAAGTACTTCAACGGAACCGCATCAAGTTCTGCAATGACTTCGGATCCTATACCGAAGACGCCATTTTCGACGCGCTCATCGCGAAGAGCTGTCCCGAGTCTGGGAAGCACGTTCTCGTCCCCGACCCGCAAGTTGTAGAGAAAACCGCGGTGGTTAAGGCCCACGTAATCCCACGTCAGCTCAGGTACGGTGACGCCCAGAAGATCGGCGATAAGCCTGTGCGTTACTATGGGTAACTTGCATAACCCTAGACAGCGCTGCAGACCGGTCCCAGCGATTAACGATGTGGAAATGTCCAACGGATTGACCAGATTGAGGATCCAGGCGTCTGGGCACTGACGCAGGGCAGTTGACGAGAACGCCTGCACGCCTTCGGCAATCCTCAATGCCGCCTGCAACCCGCCTGGGCCAAGTGTCTCATCGACGAGCGTATCCAACGTCGCGGCCAGCAGTTCATCTTGAAAGCGGCCCTCTAGACCGCCATACCGTGCTTGATGGACCACAATGTCCGCGTCAGCCAATGCTTCATCAAGATCCGGGGGCGCCAGAATGCGCCATGCCGGTAGGGTCGCAGCTGCGAAGTACCGAACCAGTTCGAGTGCATCAAGGTTCCTACCGTGCAGCCTCAGTTCATAGGGTTGCTCTCTCCGTTCCGTCAAAACAAGCTGATGTAACAGCTCGACAGTGAATGGACTGCTGTCCCTGATGATTGCAAGCGTGTTCATCTTCCCGCTCCATAAAAGGATCGGATGGCGCCGCACACGGTATTGATCTCCGTTTCGCTCATATCCGGACGGATGGGCAGACATAAAGTAGTAGCGGCCAAGTCTTCAGCTACTGGAAACTGCCCCCGGTTCCATCCCTGCGCTTTGAAGGCCGGTTGTAGGTGAATCGGTTGGGGGTAGCGGACAACTGCATCTATCCCTGCTTGGATCAAGTGATCGAGCAAATCATCCCGCGCGTCGGTCTTGATCTGGAAGAGGTGATAGACATGCGTGGATCCAGCCGGCGTTTCCTGAAAAACTAAGGGCAATCCGGTGAGTTGCTCCCTGTAGTTCGCAGCGATCTGCTGACGGCTCTCGTTCCAAGCATCGAGCAGGGCGAGTTTCCACGTCAGGATCGTGGCCTGAATCGAGTCCAGCTTGCTATTAAGTCCTAATGCAACATGCTCGTTTGGCCTGCGCTGACCGAGACCCCTGATAACACGGATCTTGTCGGCAAGGACTGCACTGTCTGTGACGCAAGCACCCGCATCGCCAGCCGCAGCGAAGTTCTTGCTCGGATGAAAGCTAAAGCAGCCAATCTCACCGAATGTCCCGGCTCGCTTTCCCTCGAAACGGGCACCATGACACTGAGCTGCGTCCTCCATTAGGTACACGCTTTGCAGTTGAGACAAGCGCAGCAATGCATCCATTGGTGTGCAGGCACCATACATGTGTGCAGGCAAGATGGCTCGTGTATTGGGGGTGAGCGCATGTTCGACCTGAGCAACGTCCATTAGGAAAGTGCGAGGGTTTGCATCGACGAGTACCGGAGTAGCACCAACAAAGCAGATAGCCGCCACGGTCGCGTAGAAGGTGTTTGCCTGTGTAATCACCTCGTCGCCTGGGCCCATGCCCAGGGCCATCATGGCGATGATGAGCGCGTCGGTGCCGCTGTTGAGCCCAATTGTGTGACCCGTGTCCAGATAGCTGGCGAACGCCGACTCGAACTGCTTAACCTCGTCCGTCAGGATGTAACGCCCTTCGAGAATCTGCGTCCCGATGTTCTCCATTAGCCGATCAAATGATGGGCCGAACTGCTCAGGGTAGTTGTATCGCGACACGTTCAAAGTCATGCCTTTCCCCTGTCTTCGCCATACCGCCCCGCGCCTACGAGTCCGTTGTCGTCATCGGCGTAACCCATCTCAAATGCGGTATTCCAACCCGGCCAGTTGTAGTGCTCGTTGCATTTCCTGGCCAGCAGGGATGTATAGGGTGTGCCAACCGCGAACGCGAAGCCACCGATCACGATGTAGCGTTCCATACCGACTATGGATCGCGTAGCAGCCAATCCTGCCGCCAGAGGTATGAGGGATGTTGCGACGCAATTCGTTGTCCAGGGATCTCCTTTGACGAACGCCTGTGCGATATCCATGGTGTGGATTGCCGTACCGGCCAATCGTGACACCGCGAAACCCAGAGGATCCTTGTTCGCCTGTGCCTGGACTAAGAAGTTCGCGACGCCGCGCCCAGAGGCATAAGCCCCTATGTGACCGATTTCCCCGCAGTCGCAAATTGGCGCATCTGGAAGCGAACTCCATTTCACATGGCCCAACTCACCCGTATCGAAGCTGACGCCGAGAACAGGAACGCTATTGAAAAAGATCTTGGCGCCTATTCCCGACCCTATGGATACCAAGCAGAAATCTTCTTGGCCATCGCATACATATCGATACCCCGCTGCAGTGATGTCATTCATTACTGTCGTGGGAAGGCCCACAGCAGCACTTAGCCGCGCCTTGAAAGGAAAAGGTCCCGAAAGTTGTTCACCCAAGATGGTGGGGGCTTCCAGGAGAAACCCCTCCACGTTTACGGGACCTGGGACCCCTGCCACGACGGCTTCCGGCCGGTGTTCGCTCTGGGCTATCAGCGCAAGGGCAGCATCGAGCATCGCATCGATCAACTGGTCACGCAGCACGGTTTGCCGTGCACCACTACGCTGGCAATTCGGAGTGGGGTAAACCTGCCGGATCAGTAATTGGAGTTCGCTAGTGCTGTAGAGGCCACACCGTAAGGAGGTTCCTCCCAAATCGTAGGTCAAAAGGATAGTCACCCAAGCGCTCCTTCGTCGAAGAGCCGTTGAAGATACTCACAAGCCTCCATGACCTCTTGCGGGCACACGTCATTCAGAAATGTCGCCTCTCCAATCGCGGTAGGAACTGGGATACGCTGCAGTCCGTCTCGGTGCTTGACCACATCATCGAGCGCGGTTTGCATGTTTGCGGCCGTGCAATCAGAGTTGATGACGGGTAAGCCCATGCGATTGGTCAGTGCGATGATACGGTCAGCCGCAGCGATATCGATTAAATGTCGTCTGGCCGCAATCACGGTCGAGATGCACATGTCAATAGCGACCGCCTCACCGTGAAGCACGCAGTCCACTTTGAGCATTTCGATCACCGGGCTGAAAGTATGGCCGAA
This sequence comes from Candidatus Paraburkholderia schumanniana, assembly GCA_001189335.2. Lineage (GTDB taxonomy): Bacteria > Pseudomonadota > Gammaproteobacteria > Burkholderiales > Burkholderiaceae > Caballeronia > Caballeronia schumanniana. The sequence goes on along the minus strand of LFJH01000094.1, from coordinate 1,676 downwards.
GTCCACGACGCGGTAGAGATCATGCTCCCAAAGGTTGGGCTTCAATTCTTCTAGCATGCGCTGAATGGAGAGGTTAATAATCCTCAGCGACACCGGCGAGGACTCCGCGCATGCCTCGACCAAATCCGACGCATGAGACTCCAGAAGTTGAAATAGCGTCGCATCCGATACGATTGCCATCTTGAGCACTTCGGCAAGGCCGTTGCGGATGTGCCGCTTGGGTAGTGTGGCCAGAAACGTGGTGTCGAGAACGGCAGCTATGGGTGCGCAATAGCTGCCGATGCGATTTTTGTGGAGGCCGAAGTTCACCCCGGTCTTGATTCCGATACCTGCATCCACGATCCCCAAGAGGGTGGTTGGCACGCGCACGTAAGGGACATGCCGCCTATAAATACTCGCGGCGAAGCCGACGGCATCCATCAAGCAGCCACCGCCAATGGCAATCACTGGTTCACTTCGCCTGTTGATTCCGAATTGGATCATCTGCTCGACCGCGTGCTCGACCAGTCGCATATTTTTTGTCTTTTCTGTAGCGCTTAGGAGCACAATTCGCGAACCTTCGCCGCAGAAGAAACGATTAATGGCGTCCGAGTAAAAACGGAAAACCTCGCTCTCGACAAAAACAAGCCGGCGGCCGTGATCTTCGCGGCCGGTTTTTTCCGAAGATCCCAACTGCAATAGAAGAGGATTGCTCGAGAGCAAAACACCGTTGGCAAAAATTACCCTGTATGTCACATCAAAGCTTGCAGAAACGTCCCAATACTGACAATCTTCGGCTCGCTGACTATTGGGTTGATCTGGTGACCGCGCCATGTTCATGCCCTCCGCTAGCAATGAAACTGCTCGTCAACACCCATCCTACGGACTTCTGGATGTTGATCACCTGCCCATTTGGACAGGTGTGCGCGGTCGAGCACTTCATTAGTCGGACCTGAATTCGTTTCGCGTGGTACCGATTGGACAGCGAAAAATGGAATGAACGCCCCCACCTACCGGAAGCGAGAAGCTGAAGGGAGTGGACCCCCACGGGCCGACGGCATCGAGTGCCCAAATGGAAGATCATTGAAGTCTTCACAGGCTAACCGGATGGTCCGAAATGAAGTATACGACGATCGGTGTGGATATCGTGAAGAAGGTCTTCCAGCTGCATTGGGTGGTCGATCCAGACACCAGTGAGGTTGTAAGCAAGCAGCTGAAGCGTGCCGCGTTTCTTGAGCATTTCGCAAATCGTGAACCCGTCTGATCGGCATGGAGGCCTGTGCCGGTGCACAGCACTGGGCACGACGATTGATCGAAATGGGCCACCAGATCAAGCTGATGCTGGCTAAGTTCGTCAAGGCCTTTGTAATCGGCAACAAGGATCTATGGTCCTCCCCGTTTTTGCAACGTTGATATCGATGTTGTGGTTGGCTTGCGTGAATCTATTTGGCGTCTTGAAGGGGATTCCTCCCCGCGCCTTGACCCGCCCCAAAAATCGTGGAGGCTGGTTGGTTTAAGAACCTTTAACAAAATGAGCGAAGGGGCTGTTTACACTCGATGAATTCTGTTTGCCTTTTCATTGTTTCGACGACGAAAAGGATATGGCCAAGCCGATACTCGACGACGACCTTTGGGCACTCATCGAACCATTGCTGCCTCCTCCGAAGCCCCGGCGGGTTCGTTATCCGGGACGCAAG
>LFJH01000007.1 GCA_001189335.2 Candidatus Paraburkholderia schumanniana | reverse complement strand
AAGCGGGCCGCAGGCCCGTGCGCAACGCCCAGGTGGGCAAGAAATGCAGGCGCAAAGCTTTACTCACGATGACCCCGCCTCTGTTTGCGACCGAATCGATGAATACAACGGCTTGTTCAGCGTTGCCCTAAGCTGCAGGTATTGCCAGGAGCAAACAAGGAATAAGGAGTATCGCCATGCAAATGATCTACAACAGCCCCAACTATTGCGTCGTCGAGTTTCCGCCGCAGGACAACCATCTCGCCATGAAGGCGGGCGGTTACGAGATCGTCGACAAGAACACGCAGCGGGAGATCTTCATCGAGGGCGCGCTCGCGGCAAAGTTTCGCGAGAACGTGCAGAAGTTAATCGAAGAAGAGCCGTCGCTCGAGGATGTCGATGAATTCCTCGGCCAGTTCGATATCTTGATGAACCAACCCGTCGTACTTCACTGATTCACCGAACGGGGGGGCCGCCCTCGGGCCGTCCCGTGACCGCCGCCGCACGGACATGCGGCTCAGGCGACACTCGCCCTCTCCCGAAGACCCCGCCCGGCATCCAGCGGGGTTCTTTTTTTGCCGACATCACCTCGACGCGCGCCGCCATGCGCCGCTTCGCCGGGAGCGGGCGCCCTTCGCTGCGGCTACAATGTCAGGCTATCTCACATTTGGTGCAGACCTCGTCCGTCATGACCCAGAACGCCATTCCAACTCCAGTACGTGCCTACACGCGCGGCGCCGCGCTGCCCGCGCTCCTGCAGAAACGCATCCTGATTCTCGACGGCGCGATGGGCACGATGATCCAGCGCTACAAGCTCGACGAAGCGGCCTATCGTGGCGAGCGGCTCAAGGATTACGGCCGCGACATCAAGGGCAACAACGAACTGCTGTCCATCACGCAGCCGCAGGTGATCCGCGAGATCCACGAGCAGTATCTGGCGGTAGGCGCGGACATCATCGAGACGAACACGTTCGGCGCGACGCGCGTGGCTCAGGCCGATTACGGCATGGAAGAGCTCGCCGCGGAGATGAACATCGAATCGGCGAAGCTCGCGCGCCAAGCCTGCGACAAGTACGCGACGCCGGACAAGCCGCGTTTCGTGGCGGGCGCCATCGGACCGACGCCGAAGACCGCGAGCATCTCGCCGGACGTGAACGATCCGGGCGCGCGCAACGTGACCTTCGACGAACTGCACGACGCGTACTACGAGCAGGCAAAAGCGCTGCTCGATGCAGGCTGCGATCTGTTCCTCGTCGAAACGATCTTCGACACGCTCAACGCGAAAGCCGCACTCTTCGCGCTCGACCAGTTGTTCGAGGATACCAGCGAACTGGTGCCGATCATGATCTCCGGCACGGTGACCGATGCTTCCGGCCGCATTCTGTCCGGGCAAACGGTCGAGGCGTTCTGGAACTCGCTGCGTCATGCGAAGCCGCTGACGTTCGGCCTGAACTGCGCGCTCGGCGCGGCGCTGATGCGGCCGTACATCGCCGAGCTGGCAAAGCTGTGCGACACATACGTTTCGTGCTATCCGAACGCGGGCCTGCCAAACCCGATGAGCGACACGGGCTTCGACGAAACGCCGGACGTGACCTCGGGATTGCTAAAGGAATTCGCGACGGCGGGCCTCGTGAACATCGCGGGCGGCTGCTGCGGCACGACGCCGGAGCATATCGCGGAGATCGCGAAGGCGCTCGCCGAAGTAAAGCCGCGCACCTTCCCTTCGCAATACCGCGACGCGGCCTGACATCGAATCCAAGAGATTACAGACATGACCGATCACACGATGCGTCTCTCCGGCCTCGAGCCGTTCAACGTCACCGAGGGTTCGCTCTTCATCAACGTCGGCGAGCGCACCAACGTGACCGGCTCGAAGGCGTTCGCGCGCATGATCCTGAACGGCCAGTTCGACGAGGCGCTCGCGGTTGCGCGGCAGCAGGTGGAGAACGGCGCACAGGTCATCGACGTCAACATGGACGAAGCCATGCTCGACTCGAAAGCCGCGATGGTGCGCTTTCTGAATCTGATCGCGTCGGAGCCGGACATCGCGCGCGTGCCGGTCATGATCGACTCGTCGAAGTGGGAAGTGATCGAGGCGGGCCTGAAGTGCGTGCAGGGCAAGGCGATCGTCAATTCCATCTCGCTCAAGGAAGGCGAGGACGCATTCAGACATCACGCGAAGCTGATCCGCCGATACGGCGCGGCATCGGTCGTGATGGCGTTCGACGAGCAGGGCCAGGCCGACACCTTCGAGCGCAAGACCCAGATCTGCAAGCGCTCCTATGACATCCTCGTGAACGAAGTGGGTTTCGATCCCGAGGACATCATCTTCGATCCGAATATCTTCGCGATCGCGACGGGCATCGAGGAGCACAACAATTACGCGGTCGACTTCATCAACGCGACGCGCTGGATCAAGCAGAACCTGCCGCACGCGAAGGTGAGCGGCGGGGTGTCGAACGTGTCGTTCTCGTTCCGCGGCAACGACCCGGTACGCGAAGCCATTCATACCGTGTTCCTGTATCACGCGATTCAGGCCGGCATGGACATGGGCATCGTCAACGCGGGTCAACTCGGCGTCTACGCCGATCTCGACCCCGAACTGCGCGACATGGTCGAAGACGTCGTGCTCAACCGCCGGGAGGACTCCACCGATCGTCTGCTCGAAAGCGCCGATAAATTCAAGACCGGCGCCACGAAGAAGGAAGAGAACCTCGAATGGCGCAATCAGCCGGTCGAAGCGCGTCTGTCGCATGCGCTCGTGCATGGCATCACGAACTTCATCGTCGAGGATACGGAAGAGGTCCGGCAGAAGATCGAGAAGGCAGGCGGGCGTCCCATCAACGTGATCGAAGGTCCGCTGATGGACGGCATGAACGTCGTCGGCGACCTGTTCGGCGCGGGCAAGATGTTCCTGCCTCAAGTCGTGAAGTCGGCGCGCGTGATGAAGCAGGCCGTCGCACACCTGATTCCGTTCATCGAGGAAGAAAAAAAGCGTCTCGCCGATGCGGGCGCGGACGTGCGTCCGAAGGGCAAGATTGTCATCGCCACCGTCAAGGGCGATGTGCACGACATCGGCAAGAACATCGTGTCGGTCGTGCTCCAGTGCAACAACTTCGAAGTGGTCAACATGGGCGTGATGGTGCCCTGCGCGACCATCCTTCAGAAAGCGAAGGACGAAGGCGCGGACATCATCGGGCTGTCGGGACTCATCACGCCGAGTCTCGAGGAGATGGCTTACGTCGCCGCCGAAATGCAGCGCGACGACTACTTCCGCGGCAAGCAGACGCCGCTGCTGATCGGCGGCGCGACGACTTCGCGCGTGCATACGGCCGTCAAGATCGCGCCGAACTACGAAGGTCCGGTCGTGTACGTGCCGGATGCGTCGCGCTCGGTATCGGTGGCGTCGAGCCTCTTGTCGGACGAAGGCGCGGCGAAGTATCTCGACGAAATCAGGAGCAACTACGACCGTATCCGTACGCAGCACGCCAACAAGAAGGCACAGCCGATGGTCACCTATGACGAGGCGCGTGCCAACAAGACGAAGATCGACTGGAGCGCGTACACGCCGAAGAAGCCGAGCTTCATCGGGCGTCGCGTCTTCAAGAACTACGATCTCGCGGAGCTGGCGAACTACATCGACTGGGGCCCGTTCTTCCAGACCTGGGATCTGGCCGGCCCCTATCCCGCGATTCTCAACGACGAAATCGTCGGCGAATCGGCGCGGCGCGTGTTCTCGGACGCTAAGTCGATGCTCTCGCGCATCATCCAGGGCCGCTGGCTCACGGCGAACGGCGTCATCATGCTGATGCCGGCGAACACCGTGAACGACGACGACATCGAGATCTACACGGATGAATCACGCTCACGGGTTGCGATGACATGGCGTAACCTGCGTCAGCAGAGCGTGCGTCCGGTCGTCGACGGCGTCATGCGCCCGAATCGGTCGCTGGCCGATTTCATCGCGCCGAAGGACTCGGGCGTGAAGGATTACATCGGCCTGTTCGCGGTGACGGCGGGCCTGGGCGTCGACAAAAAGGAACGGCAGTTCCAAGCCGACAACGACGACTACAGCGCGATCATGCTGAAGGCCCTCGCCGATCGTTTCGCCGAAGCCTTCGTCGAAGCGCTGCATGCGCGCGTTCGCCGCGAGCTGTGGGGCTACGCGCCGGACGAAGTGCTCGACAACGACGCGCTCATCGCCGAGAAGTACAGCGGCATTCGTCCGGCGCCAGGCTATCCGGCATGCCCGGATCACCTCGTGAAGCGCGATATGTTCGAAGTGCTTCAGGCGGAAGAGATCGGCATGAGCGTGACGGAATCGCTCGCGATGCTGCCTGCGGCAAGCGTCTCGGGTTTCTATCTCGCGCATCCCGCGAGCACGTACTTCTCGGTGGGCAAGATCGGCGACGATCAGGTGGCGAGCTTCGCGCAGCGCATGGCGATTTCGCAGTCCGACGCGGAGCGCGCGCTCGCCCCGCTACGCTAAAACAATTCGCGGTAGTGGGATTTTCGCTAGCGTTGTTGGGAAAAAACATACGCGTGCTGTGATGCCGAATAAAAGCGCTACATCATCGGCGGCGATTTTTTCTTTCCGTAAACTGTCGCTGCGATACGCCGTGTCGCTGCGATACGCCGTCGTGACGACGGACACGCATATTTCGTCACGGAGAAAGTCGCATGAAGAAGCTGACGTCCGCCGCAACCGTCGCGATCGCAGCCGCCGTTCTCGCGTCGGGTTCGGCCGCCTTCGCGCAGCCAGCCAGCAGCACGACCGCGTCGTCGTACTCGCCGCCGCAGTCCGAGCACAAAAAGAAGGCAAAGAAGCCGAAGTCGGAAACCAACGGCCAGTCGCAGTAACCCGTCTTGTCGCGACGACACCGCTCGACGTATCACGAATATTGGTAGGAAGAGAAAAACCCGCATCGGCGACGATGCGGGTTTTTTCATTCGTGGCCGCGAACGCAGCGCGGTAAAGCTCACACGCCCCAGAGAATGTCCGTGTTTTCCTTGCGCGCGAGGCGCAGCATGTCGAGAAACGGATAGGCGCGCTGCGCCAGCCCGATGGGAATCTCGTGCGGCTCGTGTCCTTGCTCGCCCTCATGGAAGTGACCGTCGTGCTCGGCGCGCTCTTTCTTGTCGACGACGACTGCGGCCTCGAGCTTTTCGATTGCCGTGGGCAATTCGTCGTGGGTGATGACGCCCCGCTCGGTAAGCTGCTTGCCGATGATGCCGAGCAGATATTCCGCAAGGTTCTCGAGCATCATGACGTCCGGCGCGGCGGGGGTTTTGAATGTGATCAGCATGGCATGGTCCTTTTGTTTATGTTGGGTCATAGGCGGTTTGCAAACGAAACATGCAAAGCGCCAGTCTCCCTGACAACATGACGACACCCTGATTCGACATATTAGCACTTGCTAAAATCCACACTTTGTAGGTATATAACCGGGCTCAGTCTGTTATATGTCCGCGATGCCTCGCGGACAATGGCGAGCAGCGCCCCTTCGCGCCGCGCATACCGGGTTCCGGGCGCACGCTCGAGTCGCCATACCCTCCGGACTCGCTCCACTGGATCACATTCAGCATGCTGCCCGCACATAAACAAACTCTCGAAACGCTTATCACCGACGCGGTCAAGCAGGTCGCGCAAGCCACTCAGGGCGCCAGCGAAGCGGCGTTCGTCGCGCCCGCCATCGTCCTCGAACGACCGAAGGTCGCGGCGCACGGCGACGTGGCATCGAATGTCGCGATGCAGCTCGCCAAGCCGCTGCGCGCCAACCCGCACCAGCTCGCGCAGCAGATCGTCGATGCGGTGCTCGGCAATCCCGCGGCCGAAGGCCTTGTCGAGAGCGCGGAAGTGGCAGGTCCCGGCTTCATCAATCTGCGTCTGACGGCAACGGCAAAGCAAGGCGTGATCCCGGCCGTGCTGGGCGAAGGCGCCGCCTACGGCCGCTCGGCGCGCGAGGCCGGCAAGCACGTGCTGGTCGAGTTCGTATCGGCCAATCCGACCGGCCCGCTGCACGTCGGGCACGGCCGCCAGGCCGCGCTCGGCGACGCGCTCTCGAACCTGCTCGAAACGCAGGGCTACGACGTGCACCGCGAGTTCTACTACAACGACGCGGGCGTGCAGATCAACAACCTCGCCATCTCCACGCAAGCGCGTGCGCGCGGCTTCAAGCCGGGTGACGCGGAGTGGCCGGAAGCCGCATACAACGGCGAGTACATCGCCGACATCGCGCACGACTACATGGCGGGCGAGACCGTCGCGGCGAAGGACGGCGAGCCGGTGAAGGGCACGGGCGACGTCGACGATCTCGAAGCGATACGTCATTTCGTCGTCGCGTATCTGCGTCACGAACAGGACATGGACCTCACCGCGTTCGGCGTGAAATTCGACCAGTTCTATCTGGAGTCGTCGCTGTACAAGGAAGGGCGCGTCGAGCAGACGGTCGTGGAACTCGTCGATGCCGGCAAGACCTACGAGCAGGACGGCGCGCTGTGGCTGCGCACGACCGACGACGGCGACGACAAGGACCGCGTCATGAAGAAGTCCGACGGCACGTACACGTACTTCGTGCCGGACGTCGCGTATCACGTGACCAAGTGGCAGCGCGGCTACACGAAGGTCATCAACATCCAGGGCTCCGACCATCACGGCACGATCGCGCGCGTGCGCGCCGGTCTACAGGGACTGGGCATTGGCATTCCGAAGGGCTATCCGGATTACGTGCTGCACAAGATGGTGACCGTCATGCGCGACGGACAGGAAGTGAAGATCTCCAAGCGCGCGGGTAGCTACGTGACCGTGCGCGATCTGATCGAATGGTCGGGCGGCCTGGCTCCCGGCCACGAGACGGCGCCGGACCAGATCGACCCGGACACCATCCGCCGCGGGCGCGACGCCGTGCGCTTCTTCCTCATCTCACGCAAGGCGGATACCGAGTTCGTGTTCGACATCGATCTCGCGCTCAAGCAGAACGACGAGAACCCGGTCTACTACGTGCAATACGCGCATGCGCGCATCTGCACGATCCTCACCGACTGGAAGGCGCGCTACGGCGGCGACGTGACGCAGGCGGCGAAGGCCGATCTCTCGCCCTTGTCTAGCGACCGTGCGATGGCGCTGCTCAACAAGCTTGCCGAATTCCCCGAGATGCTCGCGCACGCCGCCGACGAACTCGCGCCGCACGCGGTCGCTTTCTATCTGCGCGACCTCGCTGGCGAATTTCACTCGTTCTACAATGCGGAGCGCGTGCTCGTGGACGACGAGAAGGAACGCACCGCGCGCATCGCGCTGCTCGCGGCGACGCGTCAGGTCCTCGAGAACGGTTTCGCGACGATCGGCGTATCGGCTCCTCAAAAGATGTGACCACCCGCCGCGCCCACGCCGAATTAGGAACTTTCGGCGTGCGCGGACGGATGCCTGGCGCGGGCTTGCCTTGAGCCACCGCTATAATCGTCGGCCAACCAGAAGACTTTCTCGCAGGTGATTCATACGATGGCAAAACCTCGTCGCACGCCCAGGCAAAACAAGCAGTCGAAGCAAACCGGGGGAACCTTTCTCGGCATCGTACTGGGGCTGATCGTCGGCCTCGCAATCGCCGTGATCGTCGCGCTGTACATCACGCGCGCGCCCACGCCGTTCGTGGCGAAGGTCGCGCCGCCGTTGGAAGCCAACTCCGCGCCCGCCGCCGCACAGCCCTACGACCCGAACCGCCCGCTGCAAGGTAAGACGCCGGGCCAGCCGCTGTCGCAAGCCGCGCAGCCCACGCCGCCGAACACCGCGCCGGGCCAGACCAACAATCAAACGCAGTCGTCGGGCATGCTCGACGAGCCGCAGATCGTCGAGGTGCCGCCTTCGGGCGCGACCGCGTCCGCGCCGAAGACCGCCAGCACGACGCCCGCGAAGAAGCCGGAGAACACGCCCAACGCACCGAATGCGACCAGCAACGCCAACGCCGCGCCGCCGAAGGGCGGCTCCGCGCCCGCTACGGCGAAGACCACGCCGCCCGCGCCGGGTGACGTGAACACCGGCTACTTCCTGCAAGTGGGCGCGTACAAGACGCAGGCCGACGCCGAGCAGCAGCGCGCGCACCTGGGCTTCCAGGGCTTCGAATCGAAGGTCACGCAGCGCGATGCGGGCGGTGTGACGTACTATCGCGTGCGCATCGGTCCGTTCGCGAAGTTCGAGGACATGAACACCGCGCGTCAGCGCCTGTCCGATGCGGGCGTCGATACCGCCGTGATCCGCTTCTCCAGGCAATAAGCCAACGAGTGAAATCGAAGCGCCTGCGCTGCCGCGAGACGCGAAAGCGCAGGCGAAAACGAGGGCGGCGCCTTGCATCGCCCGTCCGGTCTTAAGCGTGGATTAAGCGTCGTATGTCCCACTGATGGACCTTCTTCGAACCCTCTGCCTACCCTTTGCGTTCAATCTCCAATCGTGAAAAAACTGTTTAGCGCCTTCGCTCTTTCCCTCGGCATTGCCGCCGCTTCCATGAGCGTCGCGACTTCGGCGACGGCCGCGCCCACTGCGGGCAAGGACTACACGGTGCTGCAGGCGGCACAGCCGGTCGGCGCGCCCGCGGGCAAGGTCGAGGTCATCGAGTTCTTCTGGTATGGCTGCCCGCACTGCAACGAGTTCGAGCCGTACATCGAGGCATGGGCGAAGAAGCAGGGGCCGGACATCGTGTTCAAGCGCGTGCCGGTAGCGTTCCGCGACGACTTCATCCCGCACTCGAAGATGTATCACGCGCTGGATGCGCTGGGCGTCGCCGAGAAGGTCACGCCGGCCGTCTTCAACGAGATCCACGTGAAAAAGAACTATCTGCTCACGCCGCAGGCGCAGGCGGACTTCCTTAAGACGCAGGGGGTCGATCCGAAGAAGTACATGGACGCCTATAACTCCTTCTCGACGCAGAGCGCCGTGCAGCGCGACGCCAAGCTCCTGCAGGACTACAAGATCGACGGCGTGCCGACGGTCGTGGTGCAGGGTAAATACGAAACCGGCCCCGCGATGACCAACAGCCTGCTGGGCACAACGCAGGTGATGGACTTCCTCGTCCAGCAAGTCCGCGACAAGAAGCTGTAAATTTCTTTCCTCTCGCGCCGGTATGGATGCAGTTCGCCTGAAGGTCTTCATCACCGGCGCATCGAGCGGCATCGGCCTCGCGCTGGCCGAGCATTACGTGATGCGCGGGGCCGTGGTCGGCCTCGTCGCCCGCCGCGCCGATTCCCTCGCGGCGTTCGCCGCACGCCATCCGCACGCCACGGTCTCGATCTACCCCGCCGATGTCCGCGACGCCGACGCGCTCGCCGATGCCGCGCATCGCTTCATTGCGGAGCATGGCGCGGCGGACATCGTCATCGCGAACGCGGGCGTGAGCCGCGGCGCGCTGATCGGCCAGGGCGATCTCGACACCTTCCGCGACGTGATGGACATCAATTATTTCGGCATGGTCGCGACCTTCGAGCCCTTCATCGAGTCGATGACGGCCGCGCGGCGCGGCACGCTCGTCGGCATCGCGAGCGGCGCGGGCGTGCGCGGGCTTCCGGGTTCGGGCGCCTACAGCGCGTCGAAGGCGGCGGCGAAGTATCTGGAGTCGCTGCGCGTCGAGATGCGGCCGTTGGGCGTCTCCGTCGTGACGATCGCGCCCGGCTACGTGCGCTCCGCGATGACCGAGCACAATCCCTACCCGATGCCTTTCCTCATGGACGCCGACCGCTTCGCCGCAAAGGCCGCGGGCGTGATCGAGCGCCGCGTGCGCTACGCGACGTTCCCGTGGCAGATGCGCATCGCGGGCATGTTGCTGCACGCGCTGCCGCGCTGGCTCTACGACGCGCTGTTCGAACGCGCGCCGCGCAAGCCGCGCAAGAGCGGATGACATGAAAAAAACCGGCTGCACGAGTGACGCAGCCGGTTTTGCTTTCGGGACAGCGCGACCGGAATCGCTCCCGGTCAGCGCTTCACCGATCCACCAGTGCTGCACGAAGTGAATCCGCAGCATGCGCTCCCAACCAATCGGCGGGCGACCGTTGCCGCGTTTCGGGTAATACGGTTCAATTACCGCGCACAGTTCGGTCCACGGCACGATCCTGTTCATCGTGTCAAGAAACTCGTCGCGTCGCGTGCGTTTGCGGCGGGTCTCGAACCCCGCACCTTGATCCGCGGCCATCGCGAGCGTCTGCTGCTTCAATTATCTTTTGCCTTTCTCGTTGCTTGTGCGCTCTATAACGCTTGACGCGCACAAGCGGTAGACTTAATCAGCATTGCCCTAACGTTCGCAAGCGCACACAACAAAAACGCGAAGCACGATCATATGCGCTTCGCGTCTGCGTTGAACCCTGAGTACGTCGAAATGACGATGTGTCGACAGGCGCGTCAGAAGCCGAGACTGGCGAGCAGATCGTCCACCTGCGACTGATCCTGCACGACGTCGCTGCGTCCTTCGGGATTGATCTGCGGTCCGTTGGAGGCCTTCCGGACTGCCGGCCGTCGACGACATCAACGCGGCCGCTGATGCCGCGAACTGCTCGCGCCGCTCGGGCGCAATGTTTTCGAGCAGAACGCCCAGCAATTGCTGCTCGATCAGATACACGACGTCCGTAATCTTCTTGATCACCTGGCCGGTCAGATCCTGGAAGTCCTGCGCGAGCATGATTTCCAGCAATTGCGCGTTGGTGGCCTGAGTCCGCTCGGGCACGCTCTGCAGGAACGTGTGCGTTTGCGCGAACAGCGCGCCCGCCTCGCCCTGTGCGAGCGGCGCATCGTACCATTTGGCCGAGCGCGCGTCGAGTTGAGCGCGCGCTCGGCGGCCTGCTCGGTCATCGTCGCGACATACTTCAGGCGGTCGCGCGCGTCGGGCACGGCCTGCGCGGCGGCTTCCACCTGCTTGTCGAGGCCGAGCTCGCGCATCGAGTCGCGCAGCGTGCGCGTCAACTGGCCGATGCGCGCGAGGATGCGGTCACTCGACGGATCGCCCTTGCTCTCGGCGACCGCGGCTGCGAATTCAGTGGTCAGATCGTTCAAGATCAGCTCCCGGTTTTGGCCATCTTCTCGAGAATCTTCGTGAGCTTCTCGTCGAGCGTGGCGGCCGTGAAAGGCTTCACCACATAACCATTCGCGCCCGCCTGCGCCGCCGCGATGATGTTCTCCTTCTTCGCTTCCGCCGTCACCATCAGCACCGGCAGATGCGAGAGCGTCGCATCTGCGCGGATCTGCTGCAGCATCGAAAGGCCGTCGAGGTTCGGCATGTTCCAGTCGGTGATCACGAAGTCGAAGCCGCCGCCGCGCAGACGCGCGAGGCCCGCCGCGCCGTCTTCGGCTTCATCGACGTTGCCGTAGCCCAGCTCCTTGAGCAGGTTACGCACGATACGGCGCATCGTCGGAAAATCGTCGACGACGAGGATCTTCATGTTCTTGTCCATCACTACTCCCGTGTGTTCTCTGCGGCTTTGCCGCGTAATCCAGAAAGTTCAGACGCGCTGCACGCGTTCGCCCATCGAGGCAAGCCGCGCCATCACGCGCCGGCTCATTTCCGTCAGCGGCGCGATTTCGCTCGCGCCGCCCATTGCAATCGCTTCGCGTGGCATGCCGAACACCACGCAACTCGCTTCATCCTGTGCGAGCGTGTACGCGCCCGCCTGCTGCATTTCCAGAAGACCGGCAGCGCCGTCGCGGCCCATGCCGGTCAGGATCACGCCGATCGCGTTCTTGCCCGCGTGCTGCGCGGCCGAATGGAACAGCACGTCGACAGAAGGCCGATGCCGGTTCACCGGCGGCGCATCCGACAGATGCGCGACGTAGTTCGCCCCGCTACGCGCGAGCACCAGATGCGCATGGCCCGGCGCGATATACGCATGACCCGGCAGCACGCGCTCGCCGTGCTCCGCTTCCTTCACGGTGATGCGGCACAGGCCGTTCAGACGCTGCGCGAACGACTTCGTGAAGCCTGGCGGCATGTGCTGCGCGATCAGCACGGCGGGCGCATCGGGCGGGAGCGGCATCAGGACTTCGCGGATGGCTTCGGTGCCGCCCGTCGATGCGCCTACGATCACGAGCTTTTCCGTCGACACGAGCGGATTGTTGAAGTGCGGCGCGGGCTTGTGGGCCGCCGCCGCATGCGCGGACCCGCTCGCGGTATGCGCCGCGCAGCTTGTCGGCGAGCTTTCCCGCGTAGTCGAACATGCCGTCGCGGATGCCGACCTTCGGCTTCATGACGAAATCGACCGCCCCCAGTTCCAGCGCGCGCAGCGTGATTTCGTTGCCGCGCTCCGTCAGCGACGACACCATCACGACCGGCATCGGCCGCAAACGCATCAGCTTTTCCAGGAAGTCGAGGCCGTCCATGCGCGGCATTTCGACGTCGAGCGTCAGCACGTCCGGGTTGTGCTGCTTGATCAGCTCCCGCGCGACGAGCGGATCGGGCGCGGTCGCGCACACGTGCATGTCGGGCTGCGAGTTGATGATCTCGGTCATCAGGCTGCGCACGAGCGCCGAATCGTCGACGCACAGGACCTTGATCGTAGGCAGAGCTTGCGCCTTCATGTTCGGCGTGGGTGAGTGTCATGCTTCCTCCGCCTCTCTGGCCCGCGCAGCGTGCGCGATGTCGCCGAACAGTTCCACGCGCGGTTTCGTGACAGGACTCGCGACAGGCTTCGCCGGCGCCGTGAATAGTTCCGCGCGCGGCTTCGCGCCCGCCGCGTTCGACTGGCTGAACAGCTCGACGCACGCACGCGCTTTCGCGAGCCGCTCCGCGCGCTCTTCCGGCGTGCGCTGCACGAGCGCCTGCTCGCGCTCGACGACCGGATCGTGCTGCGTCCTGAGCTTCTTGACCATCACCTGACCGGAACGCGGCATGAACGCAACCTTGAGCGGATGCATGCCCTGCAGGTCTTCGGCGACGATGCGAATCTTTTTCAGCGCCAGATAGCGCCGCACGAACTCGGAATTGCGATCGCCGATGTTGATGGTCGTCATGCCAGCGAGCACCGCGCCGCCGCCGAACACCTTCGCCTCGAAGCGCTCGCGCCGTCCGCCCCGCTTGATGAGCTCGTTGATAAGCACTTCCATGGCGTAGGCGCCGTAGCGCATCGAGTCGGATGTGGCGTGCGACGCGTCCGAGCCGTCGTCAGGCAGCATGAAGTGATTCATTCCGCCGATGTCCGCCGTGCGATCGTTGATGCACGCCGCCACGCACGAGCCGAGCACCGTGACGAGCACCATGTCCTCGCTCGTCATGTAGAACTCGTTCGGCAGGAGCTTGACGCCCGGCTTCTTGAAGTGATTGTCGTAATACAGAATTCGACGCGATCGGCAGTCCGCTCATGCCGCCTCCCCCCGCTAGCGCGCGCGCCGCTTTCGCATCGCGCATCAGCTCGTACACGGTCTGCCCGCGCAGCCTGAACGCCTGCGACACATACGTGAAGTTTTCCGAGTGTCCCGCGAACAGCAGCGCACCCGGCTTCATCAACGGCTCGAAGCGCGTCAGCACCCGGCCCTGCGTGGGCTTGTCGAAGTAGATCATCACGTTGCGGCAGAAGATCGCGTCGAACGGACCTTTCACGTCATAGCGCGCGCGTCCGTCAGGTTGATGCGGCCGAAATTCACCATCGCGCGCAACTCGGGGCGCACTTTCACGAGGCCCGCGTGCGAGCCCGTGCCCTTCAGGAAAAAGCGCTTCAGACGCTCGACCGGCAGCGCCTTCACCTGTTCGAGCGAATACACGCCCGCTTCGGCTTTCGCGAGCACCTGGCTGTCGATGTCGCTCGCGAACACCGTGCAGTGGCGCGCGGCGTGCTCGCCCAGCGCTTCGACCAGCGTCATCGCGATGGAATACGGCTCCTCGCCCGTCGATGCCGCTGAACACCACACCGACAACGGCTGCTGCCGGTGGCGCGCGAACTCCGCGAGAATCGGAAAGTGATGCGACTCGCGGAAGAATGCCGTGAGGTTCGTGGTCAGCGCGTTGACGAACGCCTCCCATTCGGCGTTGTCCTCGTTCGTTTCGAGACGGTCGAGATACTGTTTGAACGTGTCGATGCCGCAAGCGCGCAGACGGCGCGCGAGGCGGCTGTACGCCATGTCGCGCTTGTGGTCCGACAGCGAGATGCCCGCGCGCCGATGAATCAGCTCGCGAATGCGGGCGAAATCCGCCCCCGTGAATTCGAAATCGCGCTCGACTTCCGCGCTCCGCACGCTGGCGGGCGAGTCGACGCGCGCGTTGCGCGTTGCCATCATGATGTTTCGTGCTTTCCTGGCGCCATCCTCGGCGCTCGATGTGGCGTGTTCGTCGCGCCCGGCCATGCCGACTCGCGTCTGTCGTGCGTTTCGATGAAACGCCGGCTATCGATCGTCATGCGCGATGCCTGCATGGCCGTTTTCGTCCCCGACCCGATCAGAAGGTTTCCTAGTCGCCGTCGGCGGCGGTCGTGGCCTTGGCGCGCGGCGCCGTTGCGGGCTTCGCGACGCTCGCGGGCTTGGCCGCTTCGCCGCCCGCTTTCTTGATAACGGCCGCTTCCGGCGCAACTTTTGCGGTCTCGTCGTGCTTGGCGTGCTTTTCGACTTTCGTCGCGGCCACAGGCGACGACGGCTCGATGCGGGCGGCGGGCGCCGCCGGCGCGAGACGCGCAGCAGCCGTCGATGCGCTCGCGCGCACCGGTGCGGCACCTTCCAGACGCCATTGCCCGACCATGTCCTTCAACTGGAGCGTCTGCTCTTCGAGCGATGCCGCGGCGGCCGCGGCCTGCTCGACGAGCGCGGCGTTCTGCTGCGTGACGCTGTCCATCTGCGTGACGGCGCGGTTGACCTGCTCGATGCCGTCGGACTGCTCCTCCGACGCCGCGCTGATCTCGCTCATGATGTCGGTCACGCGGCGCACGGCCTGCACGATCTCGCCCATCGTCTGGCCGGCGCGCGCGACGAGTTCCGTGCCGCTGTCGACCTTCGTCGCCGAGTCGCCGATCAGCGCCTTGATTTCCTTCGCCGCCACCGCGCTGCGCTGTGCGAGCGAGCGCACTTCGCCCGCGACCACCGCGAAGCCGCGCCCTTCCTCGCCGGCGCACGCCGCTTCAACGGCCGCGTTGAGCGCGAGAATGTTGGTCTGGAACGCAATGCCTTCGATCACGCCGATGATGTCCACGACCTTGCTCGAGCTCGATGCGATCGCGTGCATCGTCTGGACGACCTGCTCGACCACTTCACCGCCGCGCGACGCGATTCCGATGCGTTCACCGCAAGTTGACTCGCCTGGCGCGCGTTGTCGGCGTTCTGCTTCACCGTGCTCGTGAGCTCTTCCATGCTCGATGCGGTTTCCTGCAGCGACGCCGCCTGCTCTTCCGTGCACTGCGACAGATCCGTGTTGCCGCTCGCGATTTCATGCGCGCCGACATCGATCGATTCCGCGCCGCGATGCACCGTGCCGACCATCGCCGTCAAATCGCCGCGCATGCGCTCGATGCCCGCGAACAGGCGGCCGATCTCGTTGTCGCTGTCGGAGTGCGCCGCGTGCGTGAGATCGCCGCGCGAGATGCGCTCGAAGTGATCGACGGCGTCGTTGATCGGCTTTACGATCAGGCTCGAGAGCGCCATGCGCGTGGCGACGAGCATCAGCACGGCAAATACGAGCACCGCGCCGATCGTCAGGTTGAGCGTCGCGATATTCGAAGCCGTGCTGGCCCGCGAGCTTTCCGCGTGCACCTGATGCGATGCGACGGCAGCCGACACGGCCTGATCGAACGCGACGAACATCGGGCTGATTTTGGTGTCGGCGATCGCGTGGTACGCAGCCATGTCGTTCGCCCGGATCGCGGCGAACTCCGGCTCCACGCCGGTCTTGACCAGCGTGTCGTGGTGGGCCACGAGGGCGTCGAGCGTGGCTTTCGGCAGCATCGGCTTCGGCGTGTCGAGATAGAGCTTCCAGTTCTCGTTGCTCTTGTCCATTAGGTACTGGCCGCGATCGATCGCTTTCTTCGCTTCGGCGTCGTTGCCCGCTTCGGCGAGCGAACGCACGCGGTCGAGCGTCACGCGCGAGCGCAGCAAATAGGACGAGGTCTCGGAGAGCGCGCGCATCGCGACCATATCTTCCTGCGCGAGCGAGGTGAGCGCGGCGCCCGCGGAGTTGAGTCCGACGAGCGTGAGCGTCGTGCGGATCGACAACTTCTTCAGCATGGCTTCGTTCCTGCTTTCTTTGCGTCTGTGTTTGCGTGCTGACGTGCGGGCTTATGCAGCGACGGAGTCGATCAACTCCATCTCGCGGCTCGTCATGAGCTTTTCGATGTCCATGAGGATCAGCATGCGCCCATCGACGGTGCCGAGACCCGTCAGATATTCCGTCGCGAGCGTGCCGCCGAATTCCGGCGCGGGCATCACCTGTTCCGGCGTGAGCGTGAGCACGTCCGACACGCCGTCGACCACCATGCCGACCACGCGGTGCGCGACGTTCAGGATGATCACGACCGTCTGGTTGTCATAGTCGACGCGGCCCAGGCTAAACTTGATGCGCATGTCGACGATCGGCACGATGATGCCGCGCAGGTTGATCACGCCCTTGATGAACGCCGGCGCGTTCGCGATGCTTGTAACGTTGTCGTAACCGCGAATCTCCTGCACCTTGAGGATGTCGATGCCGTATTCCTCGGCGCCGAGCGTGAACACGAGAAATTCCTGACCGGCCGCTTCGGCGTGCTGCGCATCGCGGCGCACGGTGCTGGCGAGCGTTGCGTTTTGAATCGATTGAATGTCTGCCACGAGAGCTCCCTTTGGCTTTTCGTTGGTCTGGTGATGTCAGTGAGAGTGCGCGCCGTGCTGGGCGCGCGATTCGCGGTTGAGCGCGGCGACGTCGACGATCAGCGCGACACTGCCGTCGCCCAGGATGGTCGCAGCGGAAATGCCGTGCACCTTGCGGTAATTCGTTTCGAGATTCTTCACGACCACCTGCTGCTGGCCGACGAGCTCGTCGATCAGCATCGCGAAGCGACGGCCTTCCGTCTGCATGATCGTGACGATGCCCTGGGTCGGGTCGGTGCACGCGCCTTCGACGTCGAACACGCCGTGCAACACGACGAGCGGCAGATATTCGCCGCGCACGCGCACCACGCGCTCGCCGTTCGCGACCGTGTAGATGTCTTCGGCGGCCGGCTGCAGCGATTCCATCACGAAGTTGAGCGGCAGAATGAAGATCTCGTTGCCGACCTTCACCGACATGCCGTCGAGGATCGCGAGCGTGAGCGGCAGCACGATCCTGGTCGTCGTGCCCGCGCCCTGGCGCGAGCTGATTTCGACGTGGCCGCCCATCGACTGGATATTGCGCTTCACCACATCCATGCCGACGCCGCGGCCGGAGATGTCCGTCACCTGCTCGGCGGTCGAGAAGCCCGGCATGAAGATGAGCTGCCAGACTTCTTCATCGGTCATCGACTCGGAAACCTGCAGACCCTGCTTCTGCGCCTTGGCGAGAATCTTGTCGCGGCGCAGGCCCGCGCCATCGTCGCTCACCTCGATGACGATATTGCCGCCGTGATGCGCCGCCGACAGCACGAGCTGGCCGGTCGCGGGCTTGCCCGCCGCGCGGCGCGATTCCACGGCCTCGATGCCGTGATCGAGCGAGTTGCGCACGAGGTGCGTGAGCGGATCGATAATGCGCTCGATCAGGCTCTTGTCCAGCTCGGTCGCCTGACCGAACGTGACGAGCTCCACTTCCTTGCCGAGCTTGCCGGCGATATCGCGCACGAGGCGCGGGAAGCGGCTGAATACGTAGTCCATCGGCATCATGCGGATGGACATGACGGCTTCTTGCAGATCGCGCGCGTTGCGCTCGAGCTGCGCCATGCCGTTGAACAGGCGATCGTGCAAGGCGGGATCGAAGGTGCTCGTGGTTTCCGCGAGCATCGCCTGCGTGATGACGAGCTCGCCCACCAGATTGATGAGCTGATCGACCTTCTCCACGCCGACGCGAATCGAGCTGCCTTCCGCCGATGCGGCCGCCTACGGGCGCGCCTTCTTCTCGGCGTCGCCGGCCGAGGTTTTGGACGGCTGGGCGGCGGATTGAACCGCCGCCGACGCCGCTTCTTCTTTCACTGCCTCACTGCTGGCCGCGGATGCAGGCGTGACTTCAGCCTGCGATTGCTTCGGCTCTTGTTGTGGCGTGGGTTGCACCGCTGGCGCCGCCGGCTGAGCCTCGGCCGATCGCGCCGTAGCATCGCCACGGCCGATCGTGATCTGCCTTTCATCGATCACGAAGCAGCACACAGCGACGATATCGTCGGCGGGGACGTCCGAGTCGAGCCAAACCACGTACTCGGCGTCCGCCTTCTTTTCCCCGACGATGCTTCACAGATTTCCCAGCTCCTCGATCAGAGTCGCCAGGTCCTTCTCGCCCACCCCCCGTAGCGTAATTTTCAGGTGGGTTCCTGCTTCCGCCACCGGCGCGCCGGTGTGCCCCGGCGTTGCATCGGCAGCGGTTCCCGCATGCGTGATTCCATCGGCGAGCTCGAACGCGCCGTCCCAGTCGCCGTCGTCCTCGATGACATCCATCGCCTGCGCGAGCACGTGCGCGGGCGGCGCGTTCGGGCCTTCGTAGGCGGGAGGGACCATCGCGTTCGCTGCGCCATGCTCCGTGCCCGGCAGCGTGGGCGGCTCGATGTGGCCCGCACCGGCTTCGGCGGGCCCGGCGCTTTCGTTCTTCAGGCGCTCGAGCTTCGCGCAGATCGCGGCGGCCGCGCCGGCATCCGGCTCGGCGCTCGCGCGATAGGCGGCGAGCTGGTCGGAGAGCACGTCCTTGGTCGCGAGGAACGTGTCGATCATGTCGCGGCGCAGGACGAGCTCGTTGTTGCGCGCGTGGTCCAGCAGCGATTCGAGGATGTGCGTCGTTTCGGTAAGCGCGGTGAAGCCGAAGGTAGCCGCGCCGCCCTTGATCGAATGCGCGGCGCGGAAAATCGCGGCGAGGTCTTCCGGATCGGGATTCGCGATGTCCAGAACGAGCAGCAGTTGCTCCATCTGTGCGAGCAGTTCATCCGCTTCGTCGAAGAAGGTCTGATAGAACTGGGTAATGTCGAGTGTCATGCTTGAGTCACCGCAGGAATGCTGTTCGATCGGCGCTTTTTGCGCTTGGCTGGTTGCTCTGTGTCGTGTCCGCTTGCTGCTTGCCTCTTGCCCTTCAGTGCTGCGTATCTTCCGAGAGCGCGGCGACCAGCTCGGTCAGCAGGTCCGGATCGAGCGGCTTCTCGATCCAGCCCGTCGCGCCCGCCGAGCGCGCCGCCTCCTTGAACGGCTCGCCGTCTTCTGTCGTGAGGACCAGGATCGGCGTCGCCCGGTAGGCGTGGTTCGCGCGCAGTGCCACGATCAGATCGAGCCCGCTCCTGCCCGGCATGTGCTGACTGGTCAGAACGAGATCGAAGCGCTCGGCGAGCGCCCATTCCAGGCCTTCGTCGCCATCGGAGGCGACGGTCACTTCGTAGCCCGCCGTCGCCAGCGTTGCCGAGATGATTTGCCACATCGCGGCCGAATCGTCGATTGCCAGAATGTGCTTGATCATGTTTGTCTCTTGCCGTGATGACGGTCGAAACGTGCCGAGTCTTGAGGCTGTTTTTTCGGATGATCCGCTCAGTGCGCCGCTCAGCGATTCGTTCAGTGATCCGCTCGATGCGCCGCCGCCTTCATTCGTGCCGTTGTCGAGCGTGGCGCTCGGGCCGCCGTCGCCGCGCTGCATCGACAATTCGGTCTTCCGGTTCAGCACGATGACGCTGATGCCCCGGTTCTCCGGATCGAGCGGGTCGTTCCTGTTCAGGTTCTGCGTGGACGCGAGACCGAGCACGCGCATCACCTTCGCCTCGTCCATGCCGCCCGCCACCAGTTCGCGCCGCGATGCGTTCGCGCGGTCCGCCGAGAGCTCCCAGTTGCTGTAGCCCTTCTTGCCGCCTGCGTACTGCACGGCGTCGGTGTGTCCCTGCACGACGATGCGATTGGGCACGTCGTTCAGGCTCCGGCCGATCTCGCGCAGGATGTCGCGCATGTAGGGCTGCACGCTGTCGCTGGAGAGCGCGAACATCGGCCGCTTCTGTGTATCGACGATCTCGATGCGCAAGCCCTGCTGCGTCGACTCGATGCGGATCTGCTGCCTGAACTGGCGCAGCGTCGGGTTGGCCTCGATCGCCGCCATGAGCTTTGCCTGAAGATCGTGCAGGCACACCTGCTCGCGGCGTTCGAGCTCGCCCTGCGCGGCCTTGAGCAGCTCGTCGTCGTTCTGCGACGAGGCACGCTCCGCGAGTTGCGAGACGCCCTGAGTCCTGCGCGCGGCGCCCGCCTCGTTGCTGGAGATGTCACGCCCGCCGCCGGTGATGATGCTGTTGCCCACGCCGACGCTCTTGTCGCCGATCATCGCGGCCTTGAGCGGTATCTGGAAATACTCCGCGATGCCGCGCCGCTGCACCGGCGAAGTCGACGAAAGCAGCCACATCAGCAGGAAGAACGCCATCATCGCGGTCATGAAGTCGGCGTAGGCGAGCTTCCACGCGCCGCCGTGATGCCCCTTGCGGCCCGCGACGACGCGTTTGATGAAAATGGGACGATCGCTGCCGTTGCTCATCGCCGTGTCTCGGTCGGTGGAAAGGTCATGAAGCCGTCCGTCACTTCGACTTGACCCGGCGCACGTGCTCTTCCAGCTCGGAGAACGACGGGCGCTCCGTCGAGAACAGCACCTTGCGGCCGAACTCCACCGCGATCGCGGGCGCGTATCCGTTGAGGCTCGCGAGGATCGTCACCTTGATGCACTGGAACATCTTGGTCTGCTCGCCAACGCGCTGCTCCGCGACATTCGCGAGCGGCCCGATGAAGCCGTACGAAAGCAGAATGCCGAGGAAGGTGCCGACGAGCGCCTGCGCGATCATCTCGCCCAGGACCGCGGGTGGGCTGATCGGCGGAGGCCATCGTGTGCACGACGCCCATCACGGCCGCGACGATGCCGAAGGCGGGCATCGCGTCGCCGACCTTGGTCAGCGCGTGCGCGGGCGCTTCGCCCTCGACGTGATGCGTCTCGATCTCCTCTCCATCAGGCTTTCGATCTCGAACGCGTTCATGTTGCCGCTGACCATGAGGCGCAGATAGTCCGTCAGGAATTCGACGATGTGATGGTCCGCCAGGATCTTCGGATACTGGCTGAAGACCGGGCTCTTCTCTGGATCCTCGATATCCGCTTCGAGCGCGAGCGTGCCTTCCTTGCGCGCCTTCGCGAGCAGGACATAGAGCAGGCCCATCAGCTCCATGTACATGCTCTTGTCGTACTTGGCGCCCTTGAAGAGCGTCGGGATGACCTGGATGGTTGCCTTGATGGTCTTGACTTTGTTGTCGAGGATGAACGCTCCGACGTCCGCGCCCGCGATCATCAGAACCTCGATGGGTTGCAGGAGCGCGCCAAGGTGTCCCCTTCGAGCGCATAATCGCCGAAGACGGACAGCAATGTCACGAGCGATCCAACGAAAATCAGCACAGTCGAGTCCTCTCTTGATACGGCGAGACCGCCGTTGAGTGCGCGGTTATGGCGGCACAGTGATGTCCGTTAACGGCACTCGACGGGAAAACTTTGGGGGCAATTCCGCGCGGAGGGCAAACGGTAAACCGCGCGCCGCAGCAAGATTGCGGGCAGGCGCGGCGTCAGGCCGCGATACGCGCGGCGCCCTCCGCGGCGGGCCGTGCGACCGACTTGCGGGTCTTGCCGGCGCGCGAGGGCGGCTGGCACAGGCCGCAGACGTAGCCCGCGCGCAGGTCGTAGGCATGTGCGACGAAGCGTCCGCCGCAGCGCCTGCAGATATTGGTCTGAAGCATGCCGGACTCGAAATAGCGTACGAGCGTCCAGGCGCGGGTGAGAGAGAGCACGGGCTCCTCGCCATACAGCGCGGCATGCTCCAGATACAGCCGGTAGCTCCTGACGATGGCCTGAATCTTGCTTGGGCGTCGTCGGCGCTGCCGTGTGCGCGGATGAACCGGTAGATGCCGTGAAACAGCGACGAATGGATGTTCGGCTGCCAGGTCACGAACCAGTCGGTCGAGAACGGCAGCATGCCCTTGGGCGGCGAGGCGCCCTTCAGTTCCTTGTAGAGCTTGATGAGCCGGTCGCGCGACAGGCTCGTCTCGGCTTCGAGCAGCTTCAGGCGCGCGCCCAGCTCGATCAGCTCGATCGCCAGAGTGATCTCGCGGACTTCCGCCACCACGCTCTTGGTCGCCATCTGCCTCTCTCGGTCCTGCCGGTCAGCCGATCTGCGCGACGGGACTGTCCGCCAGCAGGATCGCCGCATGCGCCTGCGTGAGCGCCGCGCTCTTGTCCTTGTCGGCGAGCGAGGAAAGGATCGTATGGTCGTCGAAACGGAAGCGGCACAGCAGATGGCTCGACGTCGCCACCTTCACCACCTGCGCGAGCGTGAGCGAGGACAGCACCTGCGCGACCTACTCGGAGAGGTCCAGGCGGTACATCGCCGAAACGCGGTCTTCCTGCAGAAGCCGCTGAGCGAGGAGCAAGTACGACAGATTGACCTCGCGGATTTCCGCGAGCGTACTCGTATTAATGGTCGTCATCTTTTTCCCGAATCGATACATGGCTGGTCAGGCCCGGCGGGGAACGTTTGCTCGGCTTCTCGACAGACATGGCGAAACCGGCCCCGCGCTTGTTGTCTTGGTGTCGATTTCGATTGTCGCCGATGCCCGTGGCCGCGCCTGTCGGACAAAGCTTCCGACGCTGCGCCGGATTTTCGCGAAGATTCGCGTAGGAATATTTCTTACAAAGCGTGGCGTCACGATTGCCGAACTGAAACCCGGGTTATCGGCCGCCATTCATCAGGTTTAATGGGCGAGGGGAGGATTTCTCCGGGCGGCGCGCCGCGTCGCACATACAGGGGCCTCCGCGGACCGGGAACGTTCCGTGCTATTCACAAAGTGCACTGCGGCCTTCCCGAGGCACCACATTCGTCTATCGCCCGTATCGATGCAATTTCTGACTTCGTAACAGCACTTGTTTCGCGCTGTAACAACGATAAGCGATTGAAAAATGACGTGAAATGCCGCTCCCGATCCCGATAATGAACTTAAGGGATAACCCGGTCGCGATGTTTTTCATCTCCGGACCTATCTCGGGCGGCGTCTTACCCGCGTGGCCCGCCCGAATGGCATGTATCGAGCGCTCGACCAGAGCGTGACTGCAATGCCAACATCGCCTTGACAAGCATGAGACCAGAGTAAGGCGCTAAAGCGCCAATTCTGGATCGACATAGGAGAGTCACGTTATGCGAATCGCACAAATTGCACCGTTGCACGAAGCAGTTCCTCCGAAGTTCTACGGCGGCACTGAGCGGGTGGTGTCGTATCTGACCGACGCGCTCGTCGACCTCGGGCACGATGTCACCTTGTTCGCCAGCGGCGATTCGCAAACCAAGGCGAAGCTCGAAGCGGTATGGCCGCGCGCATTGCGGCTCGATCCGACTGTCCGCGACGCGGTCGCGCCGCACATGCTGCTGCTCGAAACCGTCCGACAGCGCGCCCACGAGTTCGACGTGCTGCACTTTCACCTCGACTACATACCGTTTCCGCTCTTCACGCAGATGGACACGCCGTTCGTGACGACGCTCCACGGCCGTCTCGACCTGCCCGAGCTACAGCCGATCTTCAACACGTTCATGAAGGCGAACGTGATTTCGATCTCGGACAACCAGCGCGGACCGCTGCCGCAGGCGAACTGGCTGAACACGGTCTATCACGGTCTGCCGGACCGGCTGCTTACGCCGCAGCCGCACAAGAAGCCGGAATATCTCGCGTTCCTGGGTCGCATCTGCCCGGAAAAGCGCGCCGATCTGGCCATCGAGATCGCGGCACAGAGCGGCCTGCCGCTGAAGATCGCCGCCAAGGTGGACAAGGTCGACCAGGAATACTTCAAGTCGACGATCGAGCCGCTGCTGTCGCAGACGCATGTCGAGTTCATCGGCGAGATCAACGAGGCGCAGAAGCCGGAATTCCTCTCGGGCGCCAAGGCACTGCTCTTCCCGATCGACTGGAACGAGCCGTTCGGCCTGGTGATGATCGAGGCAATGGCCTGCGGCACGCCGGTGATCGCGTTCAACCGCGGCTCGGTGCCGGAAGTCATCGATCACGGCGTGACGGGCTTCATCTGCGAGGACGTGCCGGGTGCCGTAGGCGCACTGCAGCGTCTGGACGAACTCTCTCGCACGGAAATCCGTGCGCAGTTCGAGCGCCGCTTCAGCTCGAAGACGATGGCGCGGAACTACGTCGAGAGCTATGCCTCGCTGCTCCAGGCCGCGAAGCGCCCGGTGCTCCGCCAGGTGGCGGTGGGCTGAGCGCCGCCGCCCGACGCCTTCATGGGAAGCCGCCCGAATCCGGGCGGTTTTTTTCGTCCATCCGCCCCGCCGCCCTTCTCCGATAAGGATCAGTCCGAAGATCCCGCCCGCTTCCGTGAATCGACCGCCGATCGACCATTTTTGACAGTTGGCAAAAGAGGTCGCGCTTAAACTGCGCTCCGCAAGCGCGGTTCAGGCTTTCTTGTTTCAAATCAACGGCTTTTCATTCTTTTCACGAAGGCGGAATCATGCATTTGTCGAAGCGTCTCGGCGCTGAAATTTTCGGTACTTTCTGGCTTGTGCTGGGCGGCTGCGGAAGCGCCGTGCTCGCCGCGGCTTTTCCTGCGCTGGGCATCGGTTTCGCCGGCGTCTCGCTGGCGTTCGGTCTGATCGTCCTGACGATGGCCTACGCCATCGGCCACATTTCCGGCTGTCATCTGAACCCGGCCGTGAGCATCGGTCCGCGACGGCGGGCCGCTTTCCGGTGCGTGACCTCTTGCCGTACATCGCCGCGCAGGTTGTCGGCGCGACGCTCGGCGCATGGATCATCTACCTGATCTGATCGCCACGGGCAATCCGCACTTCGATTTCGCTTCGAGCGGCTTCGCCGCAAACGGCTTCGGCGAACACTCGCCGAGCGGGTTCTCGATGGTCTCCGCGCTCATCTGCGAAGTCGCAATGACCTTTTTCTTCCTGTTCGTGATTCTCGGCGCCACCGACGACCGCGCCCCGAAGGGCTTCGCGCCGCTCGCCATCGGCCTGTGCCTGACCCTCATCCATCTGATCTCGATTCCGGTCACGAACACGTCGGTGAATCCGGCGCGCTCGACGAGCCAGGCGTTCTTCGTCGGCGGCTGGGCGCTCGATCAGTTGTGGCTGTTCTGGATTGCGCCGATCATCGGTGCGATCATCGCCGGTCTGCTTTATCCGTGCATTACGCGCCAGAAATAAGCTTCGAAGCGTAGAAAGTCATGAGAACAACGGGCGCAAGTGCGCCCGTTCTCGTTTTTGCGCCACGCGCGCGATCCGAATGATTAAAGCTGCGCGACAAATGTAATGCCGGTTTACACAGCATGCTTATGAATCGCGGCGACGCCTTGTCTTACCAAACTCCAGCGTAGCGCTTGAGGCCCGCCGGATAAGGCTCTCAGCGGCTCGCGCCGCCCGACGCGCCGCCCACTTCTCCTTACGCGATCCTTGCACGCGGTAACAAGTCGTCGAAGCGTGTAAGACGGCGCGCCCTTACATTGGGCTCATGCGACACACGTCGCCTTTAAGGAGAAACACGATGAAGCGCATCACCCATATGCTTGTCGCGACCGGCCTTGCGATCGGTGCAGTAGGAGCGGCTCAGGCTCACAGCGATCTGCACGTAGGCGTATCGATCGGCGCGCCCGCCTATGTGGCGCCGGCGCCGGTGTGCGTGCGTCCGACGGTGCCCGCGTATGGCGCACCGTATTATCGCCATGAAGAACCAGGCTGGCATGGCGGCTACGGCCACGATTACCGCCACGATTACGGCCGCTGGAACCGCGCGGGCTGGGATCACCGCGGCTACGGCAACAACTGGAGCCATCGCGGCTGAGCCCGCGACGCGCGATGACGGGCCGCTGGACCAACACGAGCGGCTCGCCACACGCGGCGCTCAGTCGGGCATCTGCCCGGGCAACGCGAGTTCGTCGCGAATGCCAAACAGCTTGCGCAACTGATGCGCGACGCCCGCCTCGAAGTTGTTCCTGACGCGCGGCACATTGGGCAGGCGCTTGATGAGATCGGGATTGGCGTTGTTCATCATGAACGGATGGCCGGCGGTTTCCAGCAGGTCGATATCGTTCATGTTGTCGCCGAACGCGACGCACTGCGACGGATCGACGTCGAGCCGCTCCAGCACGTAGCGCAGCGCGCGGCCCTTCGACACATCGGACGTCATCACCTCGAGACAATCGGGCAGCGAATACGTGACGTAGAGCGCGTCGCCGAATTCGCGTTCCAGGTTCGCGGCGGTTTCCTTCAGATCCGCGGGATCGCCGATGTACAGCATCTTCGCGATGTCCTGTCCATCATGCTCTTGCAGATCCATCACCTCGTACTTGAAGCCCGAATCCTGATGAAAGACCAGCAGTTCGGGCGCGTGACGGTCGATGAGCCACGCGTCGTCGGCGAACAGATTGACGATGACGCGGCTGCCGCCCACGAGATCCGGCTGCACGAGGCGTCGCACGGCGGCGGGATCGAGGTCGCGCAAATAGATGCGCTCGTCGCCTGGCGTGTGCATCCGTGCGCCGTTGGAGGTGATCAGGTAGGCGTCGACGCCGAGCAGGTCGCGGATGCCGGCGACGTCGCAATAATGCCGCCCCGTCGCGATGATGATGGGCACGCCGCGCGCCGCCAGCGTGCGGACGGTTTCGGCGGTGAAGGGATCGAGCTGGTGGTCGCTGTTCAGAAGCGTCCCGTCGAGATCAGTAGCGATGGCCGAGTACATGACTGCCTTTTTGGTGCGCTGAGTGAGCGGATGGAGCTGCCGCGAGGCACGCCATTTTATCGCGCCGCGCCAGTTCGAGCGCACCCGCGGCGGAATCCGCGCGCGGGGCCCGCAGGCGCTCGCGCAGCGCGGCGGGCACGTACGGCTCGTAAGGCAAGCCCGCCGCACAGCGCGACGGGCAACGCGCCCGGCGGATCGAGCGCCGCAACGAGCCGAACGATTTCCAGCCCCGCCTGATTCAGTAAGCGCGCCGCCTCCGGATGATCGCGAAACTCGAAAACGGTGGGTGCGAGCGTTGCGTAGGCAGTCTGGTTCGCGTTGCACAGCCAGACCACGAGACTGTCGCAATCCGTCGCGCCCGTACGCGCGAGCAGCTCGCGCGACCAGCCGTCTTCCGGTGCGCGGCCGTCGAGCACCCGCTGAAGATGCACCACCGCGCGCAGGTCGAGCCACGCGCCGCTCGCCTCGTCGCCGCTCGGAAAGCCGTAGCCACCCGAGATGCGGCACACACCGTGTTCGTCCAGCGCAGCCGCGATGCTGCCCGTGCCCAGCGCCACTATCACGCGCGGTTCGCCGCCGTGCGCGCCGAGGACGGTCGTGTAGGCGTCGCTTTCGACGCTGAGCGCACGCGCGGCGGGCGCCGCCGCGAGAAACGCCGTGAGCCAGTCCGCGTTGTTCACGCCGCGAGCCCGCAGCCGAGCGAGCACGCGCGCCAGTCGAACGGCAGCGCGGCCGCCTTGAATATGCGCGCCGGCACGCGTCGTCGATCGATTGCCAGGCCCGCTCCACGCCGAGCCCGAGTCCCGACGGACCGCCGTCCGCCCGTGCAAGCTCGCCCCCCCTGCGCATCAGCGAGAATCACGCGCGTGCCGCTTCCACCGCCGTCGATGCCGAGCAGGAAGCCATCCGATGCCGAAGTCGAAGAAGTATTCATGGCCGCAAGCTTACCGGCCGCCGCGGCATGCGCCAATCGGCCGCACGGCATGGATGGCGCGGCGCGCGCGTTCCGCTATGCTGGCGCGATCGAAAAACAACGAGCACTCGCAATGGCAGACACTGAACACAAGCGCTGCGCGTGGGCCACGACCGACGCGATGATCCAGTACCACGACGACGAATGGGGCGTGCCGTCCCACGACGATCAGCATCTGTTCGAGATGCTCGTGCTCGAAGGCGCGCAGGCCGGCCTTTCCTGGTCGACCATCCTCAACAAGCGCGAAGGCTATCGGGCGCTGTTCGCGGGCTTCGACATCGACCGGGTCGCGCGCTTCACGGAGAAGGACATCAAGCGGATCGTGCAGGACGCGCGCATCGTGCGCAACCGGGCGAAGATCGAATCGGCGGTGACGAATGCGCGCGCCGTGCAGCAGATCCAGCAGGAACACGGCTCGTTCGCCGATTTCGTGTGGTCCTTCGTCGGCGGTGCGCCCATCGACAGACCGCGCGACACGAACAACCCCACGCCCGCATCGACGCCCACATCGACGCCCGAATCCGATGCGCTGAGCAAGGCGCTCAAGAAGTACGGCTGCAAGTTCGTCGGCACGACCATCTGCTACGCGTTCATGCAGGCGACGGGCATGGTCAACGATCATGCCGTCGGTTGCCTCTCACGAGGAAAACCCGGGGCGAAACGTAAAGCGACGGCCAAATCCGCCCGCTGACTCCATAACGGAAGATTTTTGCGTTTTGACAACATTTCTCAACGCGAAACGCGCGGCTCAGGGAAAATACCACAATACAAGCCATTTTTTTGCAGCGAAGCACGCGTAAATCTCCGCTATGCAAGGGTTTTCAATGTATTTTGCGCACTGCACGAACGTGCGGTCCGTGTAAAAATGGCGTCGCCGCGTGCGCTGGCGCACCTTTTTACCGGACCGAACCGTTATAACTGGCGGTGTACGGATGGTTCATCGAGTGTAGAAATCCGACGCGAGCACACAGGGCGAAGTGGACCGAAAGCCCAGGCCGGCAAAACCGCCGTGCTCGAAGCAGTATCTGGGCGGCGAAGCGTTCATTGAGGTTGCGCCACATTCGCAACCACGCCGCCGCTCCGGTGCAGCAGGTGCAGGTCCTCGAACAATCTAAACGCATGGCCCCTGCGCAGGGGCGCAGGGGAGAAGATCATGAAAAGCCTGAACTTCCTGACCCATCAGGAGATTTTCAATAGCGCAGTACAGCATCTTTTCGTGCAAGGGCAAGCGGCATTGCTGCCGCACGGAGGCGGTGCCTACCGCGGATATTGCGGCGGTTGCCCCGTCGGCCGGTTCATCAGGCCGCGCGACTACGTCACCGCGATGGAAGGCGTGCCCATCCGCTATATCGCGAAGCCGCCCGAGCAGATTCCGGAGTATATGGATGTCGGCGTCGCGGCGCTCAAGCGTGCGCTGCTTCGTGCGCGCATCAACGTATTCGCCCAACACCGTCGAATTGCTCTCCTGCCTGCAGAACGTCCATGACGTGTTCGGCAAGTGGGAGTGGCGCGAGCGCCTCACGTCGATCGCGCGTCAGTTTGGCCTTTCCGCCGCCGCCGAGCTTCTGAAAACGGCTGCTTGAGTATTGCAGGTGCTGTGATGTTGAGCCCTATTATGATGTTGAGCCCAAAGGAGATTTACGAGCGCGTCAGTTCGCATCTGCTGACGCAGCGCGCAGTCTCGGAAGACGACAATGGTTCGTGCCGGCTGCGCAGTCCCGAAGGCCGCAAGTGCGCGATCGGCTCGCTCGTGCGGGACGATGTGTATGATCCCGCGCTCGAAGGTGTCGGCATTTCGTATTATCGGCATGCGCAGGACGGCAAATTGCTCCGGGCGCTCTACGCGTCGAACGTGAATGCCTACGATCCCAATATCATCGACCTGCTGCTCGAACTGGAGCAGGTTCACGACGACGCCGACGTCGAAGAATGGCCGCATCTGCTCGCGGCGCTCGGCAAACGCCACGCGTTCGTCTGAACGCAACGATCCAGACCGAGCGACAAAACGAAACGGCGGTGCGCCCTCACGGGTCGCACCGCCGTTTTGCCATCTGGCGCGCGAAGCGGGTTCTCGCGCCAGAAAGAATGTTCAGTGCATCTTCTTCGGCAGCATCTGGCTGCGCAGGCGCGCGACAGCAGCGGCCTTCTTGCGCTTGCGCTCGGTGGTCGGCTTTTCGTACGACTGGCGCTCGCGCAGTTCGGCGATCAGGCCATTGCGCTCGATGGTGCGGCGGAAACGCCGAATCGCGACATCGAACGGCTTGTTTTCTTTGAGGACGATAGTGGTCATGTAAATCCTAGTTTGCTAAACGTATTTCTAAGCGCGCGACGATGAAACCGCCGCGCCCCGGCACTCCGATCATCCGCCGGACACAACAATGCGCAGCGCGGCGGACACGAGCAAAGCGGCCACGGAGGCCGGAAAAGAGAGGGTTGGGATTCAGCCGCCGAAGCGGCATGCGCCTTCGAAAGAACGACGTGAACGCGCGTTTCGGAGCCGTTTGCTGCTGGCTATTGACGACTTTGTCATTCTCAGCGGCGAAGGCAGGAAATCGGGCACATTTCTCAATTTGGGCGCAATGTTACCAGAACACCACGCCCCTGCCAACACTTTCGGACCATCCAACTCATTGATGCAACAGACCTATTTCTGCCACGCGCTGGCTTCGTCGAGGAGTTTCACGTCTTCGTCGGCGAGGGCGAGGCGCGTCGCGGCCGCGAGGCTTTCGAGTTGTCCGACGGACGTCGCGCTGGCAATCGGCGCCGTCACGCTCGGGCGCGCGATGAGCCATGCCAGCGCGACGCTCACGGGCGTCGTGTCGTTGCGCTTCGCCACTTCGTCGAGCGCGTCGAGAATCGTAAGCCCGCGATCGTCGAGATATTTCTCCACGCGCGAGCCGCGCGCCTTGTTCCACGTGTCTTTCTTCGACCGGTACTCGCCGGAGAGAAAGTCGCTCGCGAGAGCGTAGTACGGCACGACCGCGATCCGGTGCTGCACGGCCACCGGCTCGAGACCGGTTTCGTAGCCCTCCCGGTCGTAGAGGTTGTATTCCGGCTGGAGGATCTGATAGGCCGGCAAGCCCGAATCCTCCGCAACCTTCAACGCCTCTCCGAGCCGTTCGCCCGTGTAGTTCGACGCGCCGATCACCCGCACCTTCCCCGCCTTGATGAGCTTCTGATATGCAGGGAGCGTCTCGTCGAGCGGCGTTTGCTCGTCGTCGTAATGGGAGAAGTAGACGTCGATGTAGTCGGTCTTGAGGCGCCGCAGCGAATCGTCGACGGCCGCCGCGATGTTCGCCGCGGTCAGGCCTGCGCGCGTGCTGAGCTTGCCCACTTTCGTTGCGAGCACGACCCGATGGCGCTTGCCGCTTTTCCTGAACCACTTGCCGATGATCGTCTCCGATTCGCCGCCCTGATGCCCGTCGACCC
Source organism: Candidatus Paraburkholderia schumanniana (assembly GCA_001189335.2). Taxonomy (GTDB): domain Bacteria; phylum Pseudomonadota; class Gammaproteobacteria; order Burkholderiales; family Burkholderiaceae; genus Caballeronia; species Caballeronia schumanniana. The sequence goes on along the minus strand of LFJH01000007.1, from coordinate 4,167 downwards.
ACGCGGAATAGACGTCCGCGGTATCGATGAAGTTAAGGCCGTGATCGACGAATGCGTCGAGGATCGAGAACGACGTGCGCTCGTCGGCGGTCCAGCCGAACACGTTGCCGCCGAAGACCAGCGGCGCGACTTTCAGATCCGAATTGCCGATGCTGCGTGTCTGCATGTGTGCTCCGAATGCGCAAGAAGAACGGATCGAAAAGCATACGCGCGAAACCGAAGCCGTGCCGGGCGAGCCTTCAATGCCTTACGGCAGCATTCATCACATAAATCGTTTGCGCGGGCCTTAAGTTTTTCGAGGGGCCCGATAACCACAAGTAGGCGGCCGGCTATCACCGAGCGCAGGACCGCCAGGCAAACACTCGGTGCTTTAGCCAAAGCCAGACAAAGTCTCCCAGGAGAGCAAAAAAATGATCGGTATCAATAGCAATATCAACTCGCTGGTTGCCCAGCAGAACCTCAACAGCACGCAGAGCGTGCTGTCGTCGGCCATCACCCGCCTGTCGTTGGGCAAGCGCATCAACAGCGCCACCGACGATGCCGCTGGCCAGGCGATCGCGTCGCGCATGACGACGCAGATCAATGGTTTGAACCAGGGCGTGTCGAATGCGAACGACGGCGTGTCGATGGCGCAAACTGCGTCGAGCGGTCTGAACCAGATCACCGACAACCTCCAGCGTATCCGCCAGCTGGCCGTGCAGGCTTCGAGCGGCTCGCTCTCGGCCACCGACCAGGCCGCGCTGCAGAAGGAAGTGTCGCAGCGTATCGCTGAAGTGAACCGTATCGCTTCGCAGACCACGTACAACGGCACGAATGTGCTCGACGGCTCGGCTGGCCAGGTCAGCTTCCAGGTCGGCGCGAACGTCGGCCAGACGATCAGCGTCGATCTGAGCAAGGGCGTGTCGGCTGCTCAGCTCGGCGGCGGCGTGCCGCAAAAGGGCACGACGATCTCGACGATCAGCGGCATCAGCCTCGACAGCACGAGCGCAACGGCAGCGGCAGGCACGACCCCGGCGATCACCGCAATCAACGTGCTGGCTGACGGCAACGGCAGCTTCACGTTCACCGACCAGAACAACCAGGCTTTGTCGTCGAGCGTGACGACCTCGCTGTTCGGCGCCAGCACGACCGGTTCGACGACGAATCCGAAGCCGCTGACGCTGTCGGGCTCGGGCGCATTCGCGACGACGAATCAGACGTCCGCCCAAAGCACCGCCGCAACGGCTCTCAACACGATCAGCACGACGAACAACGGCATGACCCAAGGTGGTACGCTACGGCGAACCAGAACCTTGGCACGATCACCGGCGTCGCGCTGAATGCGGACGGCACCGCTGCAACCGGCGCCACTGCCGCGATCACGTCGATCAACGTGCTCGCCGACGGTAACGGCAGCTTCAAGTTCACCGACCAGAACGGTAATGCGCTGAGCAGCGGCGCTGCTGCGCTGTTCACGATCACGGCCGGCGATACGGTCGCCTTCACCGCTGGTGGCGCGCTTGGCTCGACGGCACCGACCGGCTTCGGCACGGCCAACGAACTCGCGAGCCGCGCAGGAATCGCAACGGCGAACGCGACCAACAACCGGTCGCCGTATCGAGCATCGACCTGACGAAGGCGAACGTCGCGATCGAATCGATCGACAACGCACTGAACACGGTGAACAGCATTCAGGCAGGTCTGGGCGCTGCGCAAAACCGCTTCAGCTCGATCGCCGCGACGCAGCAGGCTCAGTCGACCAACCTGTCGTCGGCTCAGTCGCAGATCACCGACGCGAACTTCGCGCAGGAAACCGCGAACCTGTCGAAGGCTCAGGTGCTGCAACAAGCCGGTATCTCGGTGCTGGCTCAGGCGAACTCGATGCCGCAGCAGGTTCTGAAGCTCCTCGGCTAAGCATCATTGCCGACGCTGTAACCGGCGCGCGTTCTCAGTACAAGGCGCGCCGGATGTAACAAGGCATCACCGCAAGAAGGCAGTCAGCGCACAGGGAGCTCGTCTCCCTGCACGCGTTTTCGGGAGACGGCGACTCCCGCCCAATTTTCGAACGATCGCGAAGCTCAACGACCGGAGTACCCATGACCACCGTAGCCACGACCTCGACATCGGGCACCACTGTCGATCCGAACAGCGCCGTCCAGCAGGCCGCGCAGTCGATCATCAGCGGTTCCACGAACTCGACGATGGATGTGAACTCGCTCGTCAGCGCGCTCGTGAACGCGAAGGTCGTGGGACAGACCGACACGCTCAACAACAAGAAAACGGCCGACAACACGCAGCTCACCGCGGTCGGATCGCTCAAGTCGGTCCTGTCGCTGCTGCAAAGCTCACTGACGAACCTCTCGAACGGCAAGGCGCTCGGCGCCTTCACGGCCACAGCGGACGGCAAGGGCATCACGGCCACCGCCGACACCACCGCCGTCGCCGACAGCTATTCCGTGAGCGTCAGCAACATCGCCTCGTCGCAGTCGCTCACATCGGGCGTAATCGCCGCGGGTGCGCTCGGCACCGGCTCGATAAAGCTCACGGTCAATGGCCAATCGAGCACGATCAACATCGACAGCAGCAACAACACGCCCGCGGGCATCGCGTACGCGATCAATTCCGCGACCGACAACCCGGGCGTCACGGCGACCGTCATCAATGGCTCGGACGGCCAGCATCTCGTGCTGCGTTCGACGTCGACGGGGCTCGCCAATGCGATCAACGTTTCCGTCACTTCGAGTGACAGCGCGCTCAACTCGCTGGCGGCGACATCGGGTACATCGACGACCGATCCGAACGATCCGATCAAGACGGTCACCCCCTACACGACGATCGCGACCGGCGCCAGCAACTGGACCCAGACCAGCTCGGGCCAGGACTCGCATCTGACGATCGCGGGCACACCGGTCACGAGCGCGAGCAACACGGTCAAGGAAGCGATCTCGGGCGTGAGCATGACGCTCACCGCTGACTCGGTCACCTCCTCGCCGCAGACGCTGACGGTCAGCCAGGACACCGCCAACCTGAAGACCGCGATCAACTCGTTCGTCACGGCATACAACAATTTCATCACGACGGCGGCGAGCCTGACCTCGTACGATTCGACCTCCAGCACGCAAGGCGCGCTGCTCGGCGACTCGATAATGAACACCATCAAGAATACGATCGCGGGCACGATCAGCAAGGCGATCGGCACGGGCTTGAGCGCGGTCAAACTGGCATCGATCGGCATCACGCTGCAGCCGGACGGCAGCTTGTCGACGAACGGCGATACGCTCTCCGCCGCGCTGACGAGCAACTCCGGCACGGTGGCCAAACTGTTCAACTCGACCGACGGCGTGGCGGCTTCGCTCAACAACAGCCTGACATCGTTTCTGGCGACGGGCGGCATCATCGACACGCGCACGACGGCGTTGAACAACGACCTGTCCAGTATCGCGGATCAGCAGACGCAGCTCACGGCCTACAAGCAGCAACTGACGACCGACTACAACGCGCAGTTCACGGCGCTGAACACGCTGATGTCGAGCATGTCGACGCAATCGAGCTATTTGACGGCGCTGTTCGGCGGCACCAACAGCGCGGGCGCGCGGGCGACAAACGCAAAGTAACCGAGAGGCAGCAGACCGAGCCATGAACCAGCAGGAACTGATTCAGAAAGCCTGGGCGTTGACCGAGGCGATCGAGGCGGCAGTGAGCAAGGAAGACTGGGCGCGGGCCGCCGAACTCTCCGAAGCGCGCGCGCCGTTCGTGATGGCGCTGCAGGCGGAACAACCGGCGGAAGCCCTCGCGGCGATTCGCAAGATCCAGGTGAGCATCGATGCGATGACCGCACGCGCGCGGGACGCACAGACGACGCTTTCGGCGACCTATCGCCGGTCGATGGACAACGCCAGTGCCGCCAGCCAATATCATCGAGCGGCCCGGTTCTAAAGTTTTTCCTTCTCACGCCGATAACAATCTCAAGAACAAGAATCTATGGTCCTCCCCGTTTTTGCAACGTTGATATCGATGTTGTGGTTGGCTTGCGTGAATCTATTCGGCGTCTTGAAGAGGATTCCTCCCTGCGCCACGATGAGAGTCGCACCCAACGAACCTCAGAACGACGGCGGCTTCAAATGAGCCCATTCTTGTTTCTGGTTCCTCGCTGGGTCGCTGTGCCGTTCACGTCATCAAATGTCAGCG
>LFJH01000093.1 GCA_001189335.2 Candidatus Paraburkholderia schumanniana | reverse complement strand
AGGTGAAACGAGCGCTTGCCGAGATCTATTCCAATGACCATCACGTCTTGCATGGTGTTGTCTCCGGTTGATCGTGCTGACATAGCTTAACCCACTGTCAGGTGGGGAGGACCATCCCATTACGACGAGAGATCATCGATGACGGGGGCGGGCATTCATGGCGGGTCTCCTCCTCAGAAAGAACGGTCACTGCACTGTATTCCTCGGCAAAAATGCGCGGCATAGACAGTTGCTTCACTGCGCTGCCAACTGTGCTGGCAAAATGCTGCAAACTGTATTGGCCGACGCGCGCTTGCCGCGCTATTCTCGAATCCATGATCGAACTCAAGCTGGAGCGCGGCTCGCGGCAGGCGCCGACGCTCGTCGAACAACTGGTGCGCGCATTCTCCACGGCGATCGAGGAGCAGACGCTGCGCGCGGGCGCGCTGCTGCCTTCGGTGCGGCGTCTCGCCGAGGCCGAGCGTCTCAGCACCTTCACGGTGACGGAAGCGTACGGCAGGTTCGTGTCGATGGGCCTCGTCACCGCGAGGCGCGGCTCGGGCTATCGCGTGGCGGTGCGCGGACATGCCGAGCGCGTGCGCGCCGTCGAGTGGCAGCCGCCGAGCCTCACCGCGACATGGCTGCTCTCCGACGTGTTCGCGGATCATTCAGTGCCGATCAAGTCCGGCTGCGGATGGCTGCCGAACGAATGGGTCAACGAAAGCGGCCTGCAGCATGCGCTGCGCGCGGTGAGCCGCGTGCCCGCGGTGCGCATCGCGGACTACGGACATCCGTACGGCTTCGCGCCGCTGCGCGAGCGGATCGCGGAACAACTGGATCGTCACGGTCTGCCGGTCGATGCCGCGTCGAACGTGCTTCTGACCGCCGGCGCGACGCAGGCGCTCGATCTCATCGTGCGCACGCTGCTGCGTCCGGGCGATGCCGTGGTCGTCGAGGATCCGGGCTACTGCAATCTGTTGCAGATCCTGCGGCTCGCCGGACTAGACGTGCATGGCGTCCCACGCACCGTCGCGGGCATCGATACGGATGTGTTCGAGCGCATCGTCATCGAGCATCGGCCGAAGGCGGTCTTTCTCAACACCACGCTGCAAAATCCGACGGGCGCGACATTCAGCATGGCGTCGGCGTTCCGCCTGATGCAGATCGCGGAGCGCCACGGGCTGTGGGTGGTGGAAGACGATGTGAACCGCGAACTCGCGCCGCCCGGCGCGCCGCTGCTCGCGTCGATGGAAGGGCTCAGCCGCGTGCTTTACGTCGGCGGCTTTGCGAAGACGATCACGCCGTCCTTGCGCTGCGGTTATGTCGTTGCTGAACGCGAAGTGCTGCGCGAACTGGCGCGCACGAAGATGGCAGTGGGGCTGACGTCATCTGAGGCGACGGAGCGCATCGTCGAAAAAGTGCTGACGGAAGGGCGCTATGCGCGTCATGTGGAGTTCGTCGTCGAGAAGCTGAAGGATGCGCATGCGCTCGTCGAGGAGCGCATGGATGCCCTGGGCGTGGAGTTGTTTCGACGTCCGCGCGCGGGCCTGTTCGTGTGGGCCGCGCTGCCGATGGATCCGATCCAGGGCAATGCCGTCGCTACACGCGCGTTGCAACATGGCATCTGGCTCGCCCCGGGATCCTATTTCCGTCCGGGCGATGCTGAAAGCGCGTGCTTCCGGTTCAATGTTCCTTGTTCCATCGATGACGCGCTTTGGACTTTTCTTGAGAAAACGATAAGGGGGAATTGACGCGGACACGGCAATCCGAAAGCCGTGACCGCGCCAGATTCCATCATTGCGAGACCTGATTCGAAGCGGCAGCCGAAACCTGTCCGCCCTGAGTCTGCGCCGTGCGCGCCGTATTGACGAACTCCCCGCGCCCTTGCTCCGATTCTTCCGCTGCGAAGGTTTGCGCGCTGATGCCATGCTGCGAGGCCGGCGCGCCGACATCCGGACGATAATACGGCGCCGGACCATAACCGCTTGCGAATGCCGAACCGGCGAAGACGGAACTCAATGCAAGTGCAAAGCCCACTACGAGTCGCTTGTTCATGAGAATGCTCCAACGAAGAAAGGGAGAGGCAGTTGATTGGGAAAGCGCAACTGCAATCGGCGAAGCGCTTCGTTTTACGAAACGCCCCCGACATATGAACGCAGTGTAGAGGGAGTGCGCGGCGTTTTAATCTGGCCAAATGCCAATTGAGTTTTCGCCGATCTCAAACAATGGGACGCTGCCGCGTCATCGCGGCCGAGGTTTTGCTAACGGTCGCGCGTTCGTGCAACTGCGTGAATGTGATGCATGATGTGCTCGACATGTAGGCAGCTAGCCGTGCAAATGCCATCCCGACGTCGATGCACTGTGGCGACTCGCCATGCATTGAAGGGTGCGCAGGCAATTTTTCTTCCTTGCTTCCATGCAAATACGCTACAGCAATAAGTGCATACATCCCATGCGATCGTTTCGTCAGAAGCAATGCCTTACGTCGAAGTGTGGTTGTCGGTCTGAGCGGGTGGGTTCAATGTCTTTTGCGCTTCCGCGGATGCTTCTTGCGGCACTGCATTGGCAGCCTGCTTGCGGGAGGCGCTTCGCTTCTTGCTCGCCCCGGATGCGCGCGTTTGCGCGGCTTTTGCCTTCTTCTCCACTGCAGCCGGCGCCTGTGCAGCAGCCGGGCTCTTCTTTGCCGTCGCCTTCTTGGTCGCGGCTTTTCTTGCGGTGGCTTTAGGTCTGGCCGTGTTTTCCGTCGGTTCCGCATCGATCAGGAACTTGCTGCGGTCCTTCTCATTGGCGATCCACGCGGGCGGTCGCGCCCAGCCGCTCCATGTCTCGCCCGTTTCGGGGTTGCGATACTTCGCGGGGAGCTTGCCTTTCTTTGCCATCCGGGTGACCGCTTCGTGCCGACCCACAGGCGCCGGGTAGGTGACGTTCGGCTTGGCCGCGCGCTTGATCTTCTTGCTGTGCCTCTCGATTTCGTCGGTCGTGAGGCCGTGCTTCCCGGATATCGTCGAGCACGGCTTGCGCGCGCCTCGCGATCAGCCGTTGGGCCTGCGCCTGGAGCTTCCTGATGCGGGCCTGAATCTGCTTGAGCGTTGCCATCGATGTGTCCTCTTGCAGGTGTATATCGCGCGTGCGACCAGACGCCAGTCGGCGCTCATTCGCGTTTCATCGACGAACTTCTCCGTCGCGTCGTCGATGCGGCGCGACTTGCGTCCTGCGGGCCCGTGCACATAGACCGCCTTCACGTCGGCGGCTGCGTCGGGCGCGGGCGGCGGCGACATCGCGTAAGGAACCTCGCGCGCGTGATCGCTTAGTTGCAGACGCTGATCGAACACGGAATTGAAACGCCACAGCATGCGGATGAAATTCGTCTGCCCATGCATCAACAAATGCGCGGCCTGACCCACCGCGCCGCGCAATGCGGCCCAGCCCATGTGCTTGCGGTTGAGCACCTGCTGCGTGCGCACGAGCTCAGCATAGAACTCGGGCAGGGGCAGGCGAGTCGGCAGGACGGCGTGCTGGATGTCGTAGAGCCGGTAATCGAGACTCGTAAGACGGCGCTGCTCGCGCAACCATATCTCGGTGCCGGGGTAAGGCGTGTTCACACTGATGTTCACGATCTCCGGAATCTCCAGGCACCATTGGCGCACCGTCTCGAAGCGCTCGCGGTCCCATTCGGGATCGGCAATGAGATTGATCGCCACCGTGATGCCGAGCGAGCGCGCGAACGCCAGCGCCTCGAAGTTCTTGTCGAGCGTGATGCGCTTGCGGAACGCCTTGAGCCCTTCTGCATCGATGGCTTCCATGCCGATGAACATGTACTTCAGGCCAAGACCGCGCCAGAAACGAAAGACGTCCTTGTTGCGCAGGAGCACGTCGCCACGCGTCTCCAGGTAGTACTTCTTGCGGATGCCGCGCCGCTCCACCGCGCGGCCGATCGCCATGCCGTGATCGGCATGCACGAAGGCCACGTCATCGACGATGAACACGCCCGGCTCGCGGATCGACGCCAGCTCATCGGCGATGACCTCGGGGCTGCGCGAACGATAGCTGCATCCATAGAAGGTCCACGCGCTGCAGAACGTGCAGTCCCACGGGCAGCCGCGGGCGAATTCGATCGATGCGCACGGGTCCAGCGTGCCGATGAAATACTTCCGCCGATGCCGCAGCAGGTCGCGCGCGGGCAGAGCGCGGGCAGAATATCGTCGAGGCTTTCGACGAAGCGCGGCGGCGGTCTGGAGCCTTGGGTCGTCACCACACCCGGCACCGCGAGCAGATCGCCGTTTGCCGCCGCCGCGTGCAGCAGCGCATTGACCGATGCCTCGCCTTCGCCCTTCAGGACGCAATCGATCGCGCCTTGCGCATGACGCAGCATGTCGCTTGCCGTGAACGATGCACTGTGTCCGCCGACGAATACGAAACAATGCGGTTGCAGTTGCTTTACGAGCTTGGCGAGATCGATGATTTCGGGAATGTTGGCGAGATAGCTGCCGGAGAAGCAGAGGACGTAGGGGCGCCAGTCGCGCACGAGGCGGTTGAAGTCGCGGTGCGTTTCGACCTGCAGGTCGATCAGGCGGACATCGTGTCCTGCCTGGCGCACTGCCGCCGCCACGGTTTCGAGCCCGAGCGGCTCGAGTCGGAGGAATACGCGGGTGTACATCAGGCCGCTGGGATGAACGGCGAGCACCTTCATGGACTCTCCTTGTGAGAGCGGACAGCGCATCGTCGGCCGGCGCGAGCCGTGCCTGCCGTCCGGTGGTGGTCACATCATGCGGATCGAATCTCCATTTCGTGCGCGGCCTCGTTGTGGAATCAAGGCCGTCGATCTTGCGTGGTCTCGGGTGCCATACGGAAATCCGGGGCCGTGACCATCATTCTACTGTCGGCTTCGACACGGCGCTCGCCGGCGGGCCAAGGGCTTCGTTGTGCTATCGCCCGATCGCGACCGCGGTTTCATAAGGCACGGAGTCGCGCCGCCCGCGTACGCAGCTTTCCGCGTTGGCCTTATAGCCTTCGACGACTGCGCGGTGAGCATCGTGTGAATCGCTTGGGGGCGGCTGTGTCATTCCGTTACTCGGCGTAGATATCGAAGTCGAAGTACTTTCGCTCGATGCGCTTGTACGTGCCATCCTGGATCATCGCCGCGATGGCGCCGTCGAGCTTCTCCTTCAGGTCGGTATCTTCCTTGCGCAGGCCGATGGCCGTGCCCGGCCCGAAGATTGCGCCGTCTTCCAGTGCGCCGCCCGCGAAGCCGTAGGGCTTGCCGCGCGGCGTATCGAGAAAGCCGCGTTCGGCTTGCACGGTGTTCTGCAGCGAGGCGTCGAGGCGGCCGGCGAGCAGATCCTGATGACCTGATCCGCATAGGACATGCCCTTCACGCCCTTCGCGCCCCAGTGGACTTTCGCATACGTCTCCTGCATCGAGCCTTGCTCGACGCCGACCGCCTTGCCCGCGAGCGATTCCGCCGTCGGCTGGATATTCGAATCACGCTTGGCAACGAGGCGCGTGGGCACGTGGAAGAGCTTGCTCGAGAAGGCGATCTGCTTGACGCGCGTAGGCGTCATCGACATGGTGAAGAGCACGCCGTCGAACTTGCGCGACTTGAGGCCGGGAATCATGCCGTCGAAGGCGTTCTCGACCCATACGCATTTCGCATTGAGCCGGCGGCACAACTCGTTGCCGACATCGATGTCGAAGCCGACTAGCGAGCTGTCGGGCGCTTTAGATTCGAACGGCGGATAGCTGGCATCGACGCCGAAGCGGATGGTGGACCACTCTTTGGCATGCGCCCCGATCGATACAGTCAGCATCGAACCCAGCAACACCGTCAACAGCCTCTTCACGATAGTCCCTTCCTTTTATGAGTTTATGAGCAGGGGCGGCACGAGCTGCCCGCCGATGATTATAGAGGGGAGGCTTTGGCGCGAAACCAAAGCATGACCGCAATAGAAAACGGCCGCGAATTTCGCGGCCGTGAGGCTTGAGGCTTCTCGAGATGCTTTGGCGACAGATGCCCGGCGATCTTCAGCCTACACGAACGTCCACGCGGCGCGGACGCGCTTCCTCGCGGCGCGGAATGGTCAGCCTGAGCACACCGTTGGTGAGATTCGCATCGATCTTCGCGGTGTCGAAGTCTTCGCTCACCGTGAAGGCGCGCGCAAAACGCGGCGCACGCAATTCGGCGTGATGCACGAGCACCGCGCCTTGCACGGGCAGTTCCGCTTCGGCCTCGATCGTGAGATGCGCATCGTGCACCTTCACCTCAAGCTTTTCACGCGGCACGCCGGGCAGGTCCGCCCATAGCGTGATGCCGTGGCTGTCCTCGACGATGTCGACCGCAGGGGTCACCGTGGCGCGGCGCGCCGCGTCTTCGCTCTGGCGGGCCACTTCGCTCGTTTTTTGCGGGGCGATTTGCGTGTTGTCGGTCATGATGGGCTCCCTCTTACTGAATGGTGATGGCGCGTGGCTTGGACGCTTCGCGCTTGCCGATGGTGATGGACAGCGTGCCGTTTTCGTAGCGGGCTTCGACCTTGTCGGGATCCGCGTTCTGCGGCAGTTCGATTACACGGCGGAAGCTTCCCGTGAAGCGCTCTTTTGCATAGGTGCGCGAACCTTCGACGGTTTCTTGTGCCTTCCGCTCGCCGCTGATGGTGAGCGTGCCCTTCTCGACGGTGACATCGAGCGACGAAGACTCGACGCCAGGCGCGAACGCGACGATATGAATCGCGTCGTCGGTGCTGCCGATATTCAGTTGAGGAAAGGCATCCGCGCGGCTCGAGCGAATGCTGGAGGGGAAATTGCCGAAGAGCGAGGACATCTGCCGTTGCAGGCGATCAAGCTCCGAGAAAATATCGCCGCCAAAATAAAAGTCACTCATGGTCGAGTCTCCGAGGGTTGCGGCCATGAGGTGAACGCTCGTTTGAAGAGACGCGTTCGTCGGCACGGCCGGCAGCAGGAAATTGGAACGACAGCGCGGTGTGTCGCTGCCTCTGCACCTAAGGTAGGAGCGAAGACTATCGTTTCAATACCGAAGACCTATTTTCGAGGGCCATTTTATTTTTTGCGCGGCGGCTCTTGAAAGGCGTCTGGACGATCCTATATGCATTCGAATTTGCCTCAGCGTGACGTCAGGTTGTCCTGATAGAAGCCTGAAAACATGCGAACTGTCGTGCGGCATCGGCAACATCGAGGCCTGCCTTCAGCACCGCGCTCCGGCATCCCGTTCGCTCCATCTCCACGAGCCGGTCGGTCAACACATCGCCGGGCGTGCGCCAGTCTCCTTTGAAGCCATCCTCTTGCGCAGCAAATACGCCCGACCAGAAGCGCGGCCGTGCATTGGTTTTGCGGCGCCTCTATCGCCCCGCTCTTACAATGACACACGTTTGATTGCCACGAGCGAGGAATCGGGACGATGAAAGTATGCATATATGGCGCGGGCGCCATCGGCAGCTGGATCGGCATGAAGCTCGCGCAGGCGGGCTGCGACGTGAGCGTAGTCGCGCGCGGTGCAACGCTCGACGTATTGAAGAAGGAGGGGCTGCGGCTCCTCGAGAAGGACGCGGCGCATACGGTCGAGGTCGCGGCCAGCGCGGAGCCGGCGGATCTCGGCGTGCAGGATCTCATCGTCGTGGCGGTCAAGGCTCCCGCGATGGAATCGGTCGCCGGGCATATCGCGCCGTTGCTCTCGGCCGAGACCGCAGTCCTGACCGCAATGAACGGCGTGCCCTGGTGGTTCTGCGACGGTCTGGGCGAACCGTTCGCAGGCAGGCGACTGTCCTCGGTCGATCCGCATGGCAGGATCGCCGTGGCGATCCCGGGTGCGCAGACCGTCGGCTGCGTCGTGCATGCGAGCTGCTTCGTGGAAGCACCGGGTGTCATTCGCCATCATCAGGGCAATGGCCTAATTCTCGGCGAGGCGACGGGCGCGCCCCGCGCGCGCACGGAATCGCTCGTGTCGACGTTTTCCGGGGCGGGCTTCGACGGCACGCTCTCCCGCCGGATTCAGCGCGACGTCTGGTTCAAGCTGTGGGGCAACATGACGATGAACCCCATCAGTGCGATCACCGGCACGACCACCGACCGCATCCTCGGCGACGATCTCGTGCGCGGCTTCGTGACGAAGGTGATGCTGGAAGCGAAAGAGATCGGCGCGCGCTTCGGCATTCCGATCGAGCAGGCGCCGGAAGACCGTCATGCCGTGACGCTCAAACTCGGCGCGATGAAGACGTCGATGCTGCAGGACGTGCAGGCGGGCAAGGCCGTCGAACTCGATGCGCTGGTCGCGTCGGTGCGGGAGCTCGGCGCGATGACCGGTGTGCCGACGCCGTTTACCGATGCGCTTCTCGGGCTCGCGCGCCTGCACGCGCGAACCCTGGGCCTTTATCCTGCGGCCTGAAGCTTCGTCGCGCCATGATGCACAGCGGATCGGCAGCCGAGAAGGCTTCGGCTCGCTGCGCGCTCGGCGGATCAATCCACTCGGTGTCGATGCGCGTCTTCAGCTCTTTTCGCCCGCGCGTCCACCGGCAACGAAACCTCAGAGGATGCGATGGAGCAACAGGATCAGCAGGAAAGCGGCGGCGAACTCGCGCAGATGCGCGGCATGCTGCGCGAGTTCGTTCGCGAGCGCGACTGGAGCCGGTTCCACTCGCCGAAGAATCTTGCTGCGGCGCTTGCCGTCGAGGCGAGCGAGTTGCTGGAACCCTTCACGTGGCTATCCACCGGCGACAGGAGCGAACTCGACGAGGCCAGGCTGCGCGCGATCCGCCACGAGATGGCCGACGTGCTCGCGTATCTCGTCATGCTCGCGGACGCGCTCGACGTCGACCTTCACCGTGCACTGATCGAGAAGATGGCCCTGAACCGCTCGAAGTATCCGGCGCACAAGGTGAATGAGCTTCCCTCGAAATTTCGACTTCCAGCGGGTCGTGTGTAGACTCGATCTGAAGGAAGGGAAAGAATTATGTTCAAGGTACCAAACCAGGCCTATACGGCGGAGTTCAGGGCGGCCGCCGTACAA
>LFJH01000091.1 GCA_001189335.2 Candidatus Paraburkholderia schumanniana | reverse complement strand
AGAGTGGTTAGGTCGAAGGGCGGGACAGCGGATTTGATCACTTTCCTGAACGGGATCGCCTGGCGGCGTCACCAATGCTGAGTCCGCATCAGTCCCTGGACCACGTTTTTTAACGGGATGGCTCACCCAAAGCCAACGGCCGCTCCCTTCGACGGCACTCAGTGTAGCCCCGACGAGAGTTTCTGCCTTTCGGGCAGGAGCGCTTCGTCGTGGTCTTGCTCAATTACCTGAGCTGGTTCGGACTCTGGATGCGCCCGGGCATCGGCAGCGTGCCCGCGCTTTGCGTGTTCACCGGATCGAGCAGCGACCAGCGGCCGTCGATCAGGCCTTCCAGCGGCCGGAAATTCGCCTTGTAGGCCATCTTTTCGCTTTCGCGAATCCAGTAGCCGAGGTAGACGTGAGGCAAATCGAGGTTCTTCGCCTGCTCGATCTGCCAGAGGATGTTGAACGTGCCGTAGCTGGTTTTCGGCAGATCGGGCTCGAAGAACGCGTACACGGACGAGAGCCCGTCGCCGAGGATGTCGATCATGCTGATCATGCGCAATTCGCCCGGCTCGTCCGGATGCCCCGGATGGGCGGGCTCGCGGAATTCGACGAGGCGCGAGTTGATCCGGCTTTGCAGCAGGAACTGCTCGTACTGGTCGCGGCTGTCGCGGTCCATGCCGCCGCCCGCGTGCCGCGCCGACTGATAGCGCATGTAGAGCGCGTAATGCTCTTCGTCGTAATGCAGCGGCGCGACGCTCGCGACGAGATTGGCGTGCTGCTTCCACACGCGGCGCTGCGTGCGGTTCGGCATGAAGCGCGCGACCGGCACACGCACCGGCACGCAGGCGCGGCAGCCGTCGCAGTACGGGCGGTAGGTGAACACGCCCGAGCGCCGGAAGCCGGCTTTCACAAGCTCGGTATAGACGTCGGAATTGATGAGATGGCTCGGCGTCGCGACCTGCGAGCGTGCGACGCGTCCGTCCAGATAGCTGCACGGGTAGGGCGCTGTTGCATAGAATTGCAGCGCGGAAAGCGGTGACAGCGGCAGCTCGTTCGGATGTGTCACGTTGGCGGCTCTCGCAGGCGTCGTCTCGTCGTTGCCAGCCGGCGCGCGCAGCATGGATGCGCCCGTGCGGCTGGGTGTCGTGTGTCGCTAAAAGGCATGGCTTCGGAGGCGCTCAGCGCGCCGGACGTGCCAGCACGTCGAGCAGGACGGATTTGTCGAAACGCCAGCCGATCGCCGGTTCCGCGGCTGCTCGCCGCAGATGCGCGACGAACGTGCGGCGGGCGATCTCGCGGCCTCCCAGCGACGCCAGATGCAACGTGTTCTGCTGGCAGTCTATCATCTCTATTTGATTGCGGCGCAAGTGTCCGACGAGTGCCGCGAGCGCGATTTTGGACGCATCGGTGCGGTGCGCGAACATCGATTCGCCGAAGAACATGCGCTCGAACGACACGCCATACAGGCCCCCCACGCGCACGCCGTCGTACCACGCCTCGACGCTGTGCGCATTGCCCGCGCGATGCAGCGTCGTGTACGCATCGACGATATCCGCTGTGATCCACGTGCCGCGCTGGCCGTCGCGCGGCGTGTCGGCGCAGGCGCGCATCACGGCGGGGAAGTCGTCGTCGACGCGGATTTCCCAGAGCGGGTCGCGCACCACGCGCCTGAGCGTCTTGCGCAGCGAATCCGATACCTTGAATTCGGCCGGATAAAGCACCATGCGCGGGTCGGGGCTCCACCACAGCACCGGCTGGCCGTCCGAATACCACGGGAAAGATGCCGCGCCCGTAGGCGTCGATGAGCCTAGAGGGCAGCAGGTCCGCGCTCGCGGCGAGCGACCCGGCGCGCCGCTCGATGCGCCGAACGCCCGTTCGACGGGCGGAAAGGGATCGTCGTCGGCGAGCCAGGGAACCATGTTCTCGGGAAAGCGGCGGTCGGTGTCTGTGTCGGCGTGAAGTCGGCGTTTCAGCCGTTGCGCAGCCTGCGGAAGATGTCGCCGGTATGCAGCGTGAAGTTGCCCGCGGCGCGGTCGGCGAAGAAGAAGCGCAGTGTCTGGCCGACCGTCGGGAACGCGATCTCGTCCCACGGGATCTCGCTTTCCTCGAACAGCTTCACTTCCAGGCTTTCCTCGCCGGGATCGACGTCGAGGTCGAGCAGCCGCGCGAGATAGAACAGTTGCACCTGATGCACGTGCGGCACATTGAGCAGGGAAAACAGGCTCTGGATCTCGACGCGCGCGCCCGCTTCCTCGAGGGTTTCGCGCGCCGCGCCTTCGCTGGTCGTCTCGCCCATCTCCATGAAGCCGGCGGGCAGTGTCCAGTAGCCGTAGCGGGGCTCGATCGCGCGCCGGCACAACAGCACCTTGTCGTCCCACACGGGCACGGTGCCCACGACGTTGCGCGGATTCTGATAGTGGACGGTGCCGCAGTTGCCGCAGACATAACGCTCGCGGTTGTCGCCCGGCGGAATGCTCAGGCCGACCTCGTGGCCGCAGACGGAACAGAATTTCATGGAATGGGCGTGGGAAGTGTGGTGCGAGTTTATCATCGCACTGCGGCGGCTTTGAGGCGCTTTGGCGTGCCCGCGTATCCGCCGCGCCGCACGAGGAGTTTCCGCGGGGCCGAAGGTGCTGTGCCTGCCTTCTCGCTATAATAGTTGACCAGATTGCAGTGTCCTTTGCAGCGTCTCTTTTCACCGATTGGGCGCCCGCGCCCGAAGCGAACTCCATGTCATCTACGCCCGCCGCTTCCTCCCGTCCTCCGATGCTCGCCACCGCCGATGCGCTCGGCCGCCTGCTCGACGCCGCTTCTCGCGTGGACGGGCACGAACGCGTCGACACGCTCGCTGCGCTGAACCGCGTGCTCGCGGCGGACGTGACCTCGCCGCTGGACGTCCCGCCGATGCACACCAGCGCGATGGACGGCTACGCGGTCCGCGCCGCCGATCTCGCCGGCGCGGGCGACACCGCGCCCGTGACGCTGCCGGTGTCGCAGCGCATTCCGGCGGGCCACGCGGCTGAGCCGTTCGCGGCGGGAACGGCGGCGCGCATCTTCACGGGCGCGACCGTGCCGCCGGCGCGGATGCCGTCGTGATGCAGGAGATGGCGCAGGTCGCGGACGACGGGCGCGTCGCGTTCGTGCAGACGCCCGCGGCGGGCGAGTGGATCACGCGCCAGGGCGCGGATATCGAACGCGGCTCGGTCATCCTGCCGGCGGGCACCCGCCTCACGCCGCAGGCGCTCGGGCTGGCGGCATCGGTCGGCTGCGCGCAGCTCGACGTCGTGCGGCCGGTGCGCGTCGCGATCTTCTTCACCGGCGACGAATTGCGCATGCCCGGCGAGCCGCTCGAGCCCGGCGCAATCTACAACTCGAACCGCTTCACGCTGCGCGCCCTGCTCGCGAAGCTCGGCTGCGACGTGACGGATCTCGGCATCGTGCCGGATCGGCTCGAGGCCACGCGGGAAACCTTGCGGCGCGCGGCGGCCGATCACGATCTCATCCTGACGTGCGGCGGCGTGTCCGTCGGCGAGGAGGACCACGTGAAGCCGGCCGTGGAGGCGGAAGGGCGCATCTCGATGTGGCAGATCGCGATGAAGCCGGGCAAGCCGCTCGCGTTCGGCGCGGTGCGCCGCAGCGGCGCATCCGGTCATGTGGCCGAAGCGGGCGAGGCGTTTTTTATCGGCCTGCCGGGCAATCCGGTGTCGAGCTTCTGCACATTCTTGCTGTTTGTGCGACCGTTTGTGCTGCGTCTCGCGGGCGTAAAGGACGTCGCGCCGCGCGTGCTGTCGATGCACGCGGACGCGCGAATCCGACGATGCGGCGCTCGCGCGCTGGCAGGCCGGGAAGAAGTAAGCGCGGCGCGGTTACTGCTCGTCGGCGGGCTTGCCGACGAACCTGGCCGGAAATGGCTCGGCGCCGGCGCGCTCGGGGAAGCGCGGCTCGGGATTGCCGCCGGTTCGCTGGCGCTTGAGCGCCGCAAGCAATTCCTGCTGCTCGACGGGAATCTGATAATCCCAGCCGAACTTGCTCAACTGCAGGCTCTGCGCGATGCGCAGCGCCGGGTCCATGAACTGGACGGCCGCGGCCGGCTCGTAGCGCGCCTCGACAGTATTCAGAAAAAGCGAGAGCCAGCGCGCGAAGTGGCGCGGCTCGATATCGTCGATCGGCCGATGCGCCTCCTGCACATTCCCGCGGTATTGCTTCGTGCCGAGCACGAGGCTCGACCAGAAGGTCGTCATCTTGGCGAGATGCGCGTCCCAGCGGCCTTCGAGCGCGCGGGAAAGATCGGGCCGAACAGCGGGTCGTCGTCGACGCGGCGGTAGAACGCTTCGACGAGCGCACGCACGTTCGTCTCGTTGGGTTCGAGCTCGCGCGGGGTCGCAGCGGGCTTTTGGTCTGAAGTCATGGCAAGGCTTGTAACGAGCGCGCAAGGCAACGCGCGATGAAGCATATCTCCGACGAAATGCGGCGATTTATCTCAGAATAGCGGATACTCGCGTGGCGCCGTCCCGGACGGCTCGATCAGCGCACGTCACGATGCGACGTCGGTGCCGGGCGCCCGCGTGCGGATATTATTAGCCCTTGCGCGGCCCGGCGAGCGCCATCTCCCTGGCCGCCGCGCGGACTTTCGCGTGCCGCTGCGCACTGACGCACGTCCTGACGGTCGTTCTCCCGTTCCTCGCCGTTCATAATATGCAGCGGCTCCACCATTTCGCACGACACCATGCGACTGACCGACTACACCGATTACGCGCTACGAGTTCTGCTGTATCTGTCCGTGCGGCCTGCCGGGCTCTCGACGATTCAGGAAATCTCGGACGCCTACGGCATCTCGAAGAATCACCTGATGAAAATCGTGCAGCAGCTCGGCGAACTCGGCTGGGTCGAAACCGTGCGCGGCCGCAACGGCGGGTTGCGGCTCGCCGAGAAGACGCGCGCGCTGACGATCGGCGACATCGTGCGCAAGACGGAGAACGACTTTGCGATCGTCGGCTGCTTCGCGGAGATGGCCAAAGAAGACCGGAGCTGCGTGATCCAGCCACATTGCCGGCTGAGAGGCGTGCTCGCGGCGGCGCGCGATGCCTTTCTCGCCGAGCTCGACAAGCACACGGTCGGCGAGCTCGCCACTCCGGCGGGCGATCTCGCGCGGCTGCTGGGCATTCCCGGCATCGTCCCGGAGCCCGCGGCTGCGGTGGTGTCGAGCCGGGCGCCGCTGACCGAAAACTGAATATAGGCTCGACCGCTGAACCGGAGTCTGCTGGGGCGGCCTTTGTCGAAACGCAGAAAAATGTCCTGAACAAGCAAAACAATGCTTGAAAGTGGCATAAAGCGCCTCATTTTGGTCGTATTCAGAATTGGAGCTTTAAAAAAATGAGAATCGACAAACTCACCACCAAATTCCAGGAAGCGCTCTCCGACGCGCAGAGCCTGGCAGTGGGACACGACAACCAGTACATCGAGCCGGTCCACCTGCTTGCGGCGCTCCTCGCGCAGCAGGATGGTTCCGCGCGCTCGCTGCTTTTGCACGCGGGCGTGCAGGTTCAGGCGCTGCAGACGGCCCTTAACGATGCGATCGACCGCCTTCCGCAAGTGCAGGGCACGGACGGCAACGTTCAGGTGAGCCGCGAGCTCGCCGGCCTGCTCAACACGGCCGACAAGGAAGCGCAGAAGCTCAACGATACCTACATCGCGAGCGAGATGTTCCTGATCGCCGTCGCTGACGACCGGGGCGAGGCGGGCCTCATCGCGAAGCAGCACGGCCTGACGCGCCGCGCGCTCGAAGCGGCGATCAACGCCGTGCGCGGCGGCGCGCAGGTCAACAGCCAGGACGCCGAAAGCCAGCGCGAGGCGCTCAAGAAATACACCGTCGATCTGACCGAGCGCGCGCGCGCGGGCAAGCTCGATCCCGTGATCGGCCGCGACGACGAAATCCGCCGCTCGATCCAGATTCTCCAGCGCCGCACGAAGAACAATCCGGTGCTGATCGGCGAGCCGGGCGTCGGCAAGACGGCGATCGTCGAAGGGCTCGCGCAGCGCATCGTCAATGGCGAGGTGCCCGAGACGCTCAAGAACAAGCGCGTGCTGTCGCTCGACATGGCGGCGCTGCTCGCGGGCGCGAAGTATCGCGGCGAGTTCGAGGAGCGCCTGAAGGCCGTGCTCAACGACATCGCCAAGGACGAAGGGCAAACCATCGTCTTCATCGACGAGATTCACACGATGGTCGGGGCCGGCAAGGCCGAAGGCGCGATGGATGCGGGCAACATGCTCAAACCCGCGCTCTCGCGCGGCGAGCTGCATTGCATCGGCGCCACCACGCTCGACGAATATCGGAAGTACATCGAAAAGGACGCGGCGCTCGAGCGGCGCTTCCAGAAGGTGCTCGTCGATGAGCCGTCGGTCGAAGCGACCATCGCGATCCTGCGTGGCCTGCAGGAGAAGTACGAGCTGCACCACGGCGTCGAGATCACCGACCCGGCAATCGTCTCGGCGGCGGAACTGTCGCATCGCTACATCACGGACCGCTTTCTGCCGGACAAGGCCATCGACCTGATCGACGAAGCCGCGTCGCGCATCAAGATGGAAATCGATTCGAAGCCCGAAGAGATGGACAAGCTGGACCGCCGCCTCATTCAGTTGAAGATCGAGCGCGAAGCCGTCAAGAAGGAGAAGGACGAGGCGTCGCAGAAGCGGTTGCAGCTGATCGAGGAAGAGATCGAGCGTCTGAACCGCGAATATTCGGATCTCGAAGGAATCTGGACCGCCGAGAAGGCCGCGGTGCAGGGCAGCGCGCAGCTCAAGGAAGAAATCGAGAAGGTGCGCGCGGACATCACCCGTTTGCAGCGCGAGGGCAAGCTCGAGAAGGTTGCCGAGTTGCAGTACGGCAAGCTGCCGGAGCTCGAAGCGCGTCTCAGGCAGGTGACGCAGGCCGAATCGCAGGAGCAGAACAACCCGACGCGTCCGCGGCTTCTGCGCACGCAGGTCGGTGCGGAGGAAATCGCCGAGGTGGTTTCGCGTTCCACCGGCATTCCCGTGTCGCGCATGATGCAGGGCGAGCGCGAGAAGCTTCTGCAGATCGAGGGCAAGCTGCATGAGCGCGTGATCGGCCAGGACGAGGCGATCGGCGCGGTGGCGGACGCGATTCGCCGCTCGCGCGCAGGTCTTTCCGACCCGAACCGTCCGTATGGCTCGTTCCTGTTTCTCGGTCCGACGGGCGTCGGCAAGACGGAGCTGTGCAAGGCGCTCGCGGCTTTCCTGTTCGATTCGGAGGATCACCTCATCCGCATCGACATGAGCGAGTTCATGGAAAAGCACAGCGTCGCGCGTCTGATCGGCGCGCCGCCGGGATACGTCGGCTACGAGGAAGGCGGTTATCTGACCGAAGCCGTGCGTCGCAAGCCGTACAGCGTGATTCTGCTCGATGAAATCGAGAAGGCGCACCCGGACGTGTTCAACGTGCTGCTGCAAGTGCTCGACGACGGCCGCATGACCGATGGCCAGGGCCGCACCGTCGACTTCAAGAACACGGTGATCGTGATGACTTCGAACCTCGGTTCGCAGGTCATCCAGGGCATGGTCGGCGAGCCGCAGGAGAAGGTGAAGGACGCCGTCTGGGAGGAAGTGAAGCTGCACTTCCGGCCGGAATTCCTGAACCGTATCGACGACGTGGTCGTGTTCCATGCGCTGGATCGCACGAACATCGAGTCGATCGCGAAGATTCAGCTGCAGCGTCTGCAGGAGCGTCTGGCGAAGCTCGACATGCAACTGGAAGTGTCGGATGCGGCGCTCGAGCAGATCGGCAAGGTCGGCTACGATCCGCACTTCGGTGCGCGGCCGCTGAAGCGCGCGATCCAGCAGGAGATCGAGAACCCGATCGCCAAGCTGATTCTCGCCGGACGATTCGGGCCGAAGGACGTGGTTCCGGTCGACGTGCGGGAAGGCCAGTTCATGTTCGATCGCGTGGTGCATTGAGGCGCGGCCCCGCCGCCCGGCGTACCGGGCGGCGGTTCCGGTTTGATCAGAAGGCAACGAAGCGATTCGTTGCTTTTTTGTTGCCTTTTGAACGCAGAAATCTCGTCGATCGCGAGGATCGATGTTCGCAGACCCTGCGGTGAACGAATGTCTCTTCGATCGCCCGGATACGGGCGCGATGGGGCTGTGCACCTCGGACATGACGCGCCGGCCTTCGGGCGGCACTTCGCCGTTGGGCGTCGCGCGATCGACGACATGCGGCAGCACGGCCGCGAGCATGCCCGAGAGCTGATCGCCCGAAACGCCGGCCTTTTGCGCGAGCGCGCCGACGTTGTCCTGACCGAGCACGTTCGTGAGCGTGTCCGGAACGCCCGGCTGGCTGTTGACGAATTCGAGCGCCGCCGCGATCAGCGCGGCTTGTCCCGACTGGGCAGGCTAGCCGCCTGGTTGCGACGAATTGCCGAGGGTGGAGGCGAGGATACCGAGTAGGCTCATGGCAGTCTCACTACGAGAGGGTTGCGGGGTTGGGATTCGCCCGCGCCGCTGGTCCGACAAAGTCCGGAAACGGTGACGCGGGCAGGGCCGCGATGCGGCCATTCAACGAGCGTCATACGAAGGCGACTTCCCTTCGTCGGGGCCCCGAAGGGTTACTGACTGGCAGCCGCGGCACTGGCGGCCTTGTCTTTCTTGCTGCGTTTCGATTTGCCCAACTTCGCGCTGCTCGCAGCGGACGGGGCAGATGCGCTTGCCGCATTCGTTGCACTTGCAGCAGCGTTTTTCTTCTTCGACTTCTTCGATCCCACCGTGCCCGAGGCGGGCGTCGCGGCCGGCGTCTGCGCCGTGGTGGCCGCGGGCGAGGTCGCGGCGGTGGCCGTCGTCGAGGATTTCACGGTCGAGTTCGGCGCGGCGCTGCCGCCTTGCGTGGTCGTGGGTTTCGCGGGCTTGCCAGTCGGCGGCAGCGATGAACCGCCGATCGTCAGGCCGCTCTGCTCCAGATTCGTCACCGACTTGGCGCCCAGGCCCTTGACGCGATTCGCGAGGTCGTTGGCATCCTTGAACGGACCGTTCTTCGTGCGTTCGTCGATGATCGCCTTCGATTTGACCGGCCCGAGGCCCTTGACCGACTCCAGCGCGGCTGATCGGCGGTATTGACGTCGACCGTGGCGAACGCCGCCCCGATGGACAGCATGAACGCAAAGCACAGCATCAGTAGCTTCCTGAGAAACTCAATGTGTTCAGGCGATTTTTCCTTCAACACATACCCCATCGATTCCGCACGGCGAGTGAGATTGTTCAGGACACGCTGACGGTAGCGTTCCTCGTAATATGCGGCGCCTGG
>LFJH01000090.1 GCA_001189335.2 Candidatus Paraburkholderia schumanniana | reverse complement strand
AGTGATCAACTGGACGCGATCTACGATCGGATCGAACGTCTGAAGGCGGGCATCCGCGCGAAGGTCGAACACCCGTTTCGCGTGCTCAAGCGGCAATTTGGCTACACGAAGACCCGGTATAGGGGGGTGATGAAAAATACTGCGCAGATCACAACGCTGTTTGCGCTGGGCAATTTGTGGATGGCACGCAAGGCCTTGCGAAGCGCTTGAAATGCTTGAAGCGCTTGAGGATCGAAACGCGAGACTCAGAAAACGAGGCCGCCACGGTTCAAAAGTTGACTAATCACCCGCAGGCCATCGTCGCGATCGATACGATGCGAAGCGTAAAACGTCCAGCGCTCTGAAATCGAGTTGTGCAGAGGTTCCCTAGCTCGTCGGCGCCATCGATGATCTCATCGCGCATGATCCGTTTGTTGTCCTGCAAACGCCAGCTCGTCCGGCGAGCTCGTCTATCGACAGCAACGCATCGTCGCAGGGCCGGTACGCATAGTGGACGGTTGGACGGTAGGACAACTGTGCCGTCCTTACGCAGCGTCAGATGGAAGCCATGCCCCTTCAGGCGCCGCGTGTGCTCCTGATTTGCTTGCAAACCAGAGACCGCCTCTCCAGGTCAGCGGGACTCGATGTTTCGGTTCCCGTCGACGTGTGCGACCTGCGACCGGCGCATTCGCGCCAGACGGAAATGGCACGCCGAATGCTGCACTCAAGCACGAGAGCCAGGGATGCGCCTGGGACGCACGGAGTACGTCATGCGAACTCAATCCATTCTGAAGGGAAGGTTCACCGTCTTGCCCGGTGTCGAGTATCAAGAGACGGGCGGTTATATCTGGACTGTGCACGTGACCGAGCACATCGACGGTACACCGAAATTTTTCATACGGAAAGGAACCCACCTCTTCGCCTCGGCTCCTGACGCATTGGACGACGCAAGCATGCAGGCCTTGCGAATTGCGGCTGCGCTGAAATAGCGTCACCGGATTTAAGGCAATGCTTCTCTTCTCGTTAATCGGTAAAACGAAATAGCGACATCCGCCAATCGGAGAATCGTAAGGACCGTAGATTAGCTGACTTAGCGTGTTGGGTGGAGTGTCACGGGGCGTCTTTATGCCGCCCTCGAAATGGCTCCATAGTGCCGCACAGTGACAGCAAGGGCACGTATGTCCGCACGCTCGCCGAGGACATCGGCGAGGCGCTTGGTTGCAGCGCGCATCTGACGGCGCTGCGCCGCACGGGCGTGGGCGCGTTGACGCTCGCGCACGCAGTCACGCTCGATGAACTCGCGAGCTTGACTGAAGCGCAGCGCGACGAACGGCTCCAGCCGGTCGATGCGCTTCTGTCGACGTTCCCGGCCGTCCAGCTGAATGACGGCGACGAAGCGCTTTCTGCACGGCCCGGCCAGCGCCTGCGCCTCGCGGACGTCGTGAGAACGCCTCTCGAAGAAGGGCGTGTACGCGTCTACGCGCAGGAAAGTGGTCGATTGCTGGGCGTCGCGCGAGCGGGCGAAGGTGTGCTCGCGCCGGAACGGCTGGTCGTTACGGCTCGATAAGAACAAAAGCCCGGAAATTCCGGGCTTTTGTTCATTCTGCAAGTCGCAAGGCGATCAATGCGCCGCCGATGCGGCCGCCGACGAATCCCCGCCACCCGAACGCTCGGGCCGTGTGATCCAGATCAGCACGATCAGCGCGACGAAAATCCCCGCCGAGATATAGAACATGTCGTTCACGCCGAGCTGCACTGCCTGCTGCGTGGCCATGCTGTTGTAGAGGCCGACGGTCTGGTCCTGTGACAGGCCGAGCGCGCCCATTTGCTGCATCGAGTTGGCGAAGACCGGATTGTACGAATTCGCGCCTTCGACCAACTGCGCGTGATGCACGATCGAGCGATGCTCCCACGCCGTCGAGAAGATCGACGTGCCGATGCCGCCGCACATGATCCGCACGAAGTTCGATAGCCCTGACGCCGCCGGGATCCGATGCCCCGGCAGGCCCGACAGCGTGATCGACACCAGCGGAATGAAGAAGCCCGCCATGCCGATGCCCTAGATGAGCGTCGGCACCGTGAGCGCCCAGGTATCGACGCCGGTCGTATAGCGCGAGTGCATCCAGAAACACAGCGCGAACACGAGGAACGCGGCGCGGTCGCGATGTAGCGCGGGTCCGTGCGCGGCAGGAACTTGCCGGTGATCGGCGAGAGCAGGATCGCGAACAGGCCGACCGGCGCCATCACGAGACCGGCGTTCGTCGCCGTATAGCCGATATCCGTCTGCAGCCACAACGGCAGCAGCACGAGATTGCCGAAATAAAGGCCGTAGCCGACGGAAAGCGCGATCGTCCCGCCCGTGAAATTGCGCAGCTCGAAGAGCGACAGATCCACGACCGGGTGCTCCTCCGTCAGCTCCCACACGATGAAGAACGCGAACGCGATGACCGCGATCAGCGCGAGCACGACGATGGTCGTCGAGTTGAACCAGTCGAGGTCCTTGCCCTTGTCGAGCATGATCTGCAGCGAGCCGACCCAGATCACCAGCAGCGCGAGACCGACGGTGTCGATCGGCGCCTTGCGGATCGCAGAGTCGCGGTCACGGAAGATCGCGAACATGGCGATCGTCGCCGCGATGCCGACCGGGATGTTCACGTAGAAGATCCACGGCCATGAGATGTTGTCGGAGATCCAGCCGCCGAGCACGGGGCCCGCGACCGGCGCGATCAGCGTGGTCATCGACCACATCGAGAGCGCCATCGGCGCCTTTTCGCGCGGATAGCTCGCGAGCAGGAGCGTTTGCGAAAGCGGAATCATCGGGCCGGCGACCGCGCCCTTGGAGCACGCGCGCGGCGAGCAGGAAGGGCAGCGTCGGCGCGAGACCGCAGAGCCACGACGCGAGCACGAACAGGATGATCGAGCCGAGGAACAATCGCACCTGGCCGATGCGCTGCGTGAGCCAGCCGGTGAGTGGCACCGAGATTGCGTTGGCGACCGCGAACGACGTGATGACCCACGTGCCCTGATCCGACGACACGCCGAGGTCGCCGGAGATCGACGGGATCGAGACATTCGCGATCGACGTGTCCAGCACGTTCATGAACACCGCGAGCGATACGGCGATCGTGCCGATCGAGCCTGGCGCCCGACAGCGGCGGATGAACGACGTTTTGCGAAGACATGAGGCGAATCCGCTTACATCAGCTTGGCGGCCGATGCGGACTTCGTCGCACGGCCACGCGGCGCCGACGACCTGCTCTGCGCTGGCGCGCCCGCGTTCTGCTGGATGATGCGGGCGATTTCCTGATCGGCCTGCGCGCCGTAGTTGTCGAACACGTTGGTCTGATAGACCGTGTTCTGGGCGTTGCCGAGCTGGCCGCCTTCCTCGTTCTTGATCGTCACGTCGACGTTCATCGACAGACCGATGCGCAGCGGATGCGCCTGCAGTTCCTTCGGATCGAGCTCGATACGCACCGGCAGGCGCTGCACGACCTTGATCCAGTTGCCCGTCGCGTTCTGCGCGGGCAGGAGCGAGAACGCCGAGCCCGTGCCGGCCGAGAAGCCGATCACCTTGCCGTGATACACGACGCTCGAACCGTACAGGTCGGCCGTCAGCTCGACCGGCTGGCCGATGCGCATGTGCTTGAGCTGCACTTCCTTGAAGTTGGCGTCGACCCACACGGCGTTGAGCGGCACGATCGCCATGAGCGGATTGCCCGGCGAGACACGCTGGCCGACCTGCACCGAGCGCTTGGCGACATAGCCCGTCACCGGCGCCGGCAGCGTGTTGCGCGCGTAGTTGATATACGAGTCGCGCACCTTCGCGGCGGCGGCGAGCACGTTCGGGTGATCGGCGATCGTCGTGTTGGCCGTGAGCGAGCGGTTCGACGTGAGCTCCTGCTCGGCGGCATCGAGCGCGGCCTGCGCGCCGCGCACCGCGTCACGGGCGTGCGAGATTTCTTCCTGCGACACCGCGCCCGTCTGCGCGACCTGCATGCGGCGCTTCAGATCGTCCTGCGCGCGCGACAGATCCGAGCGGCGCAATGCGACCTGCGCCTCGTACTGGTTGTTGTTGACGAAGAACGTGCGCACCTGACGCACGGTCTGCGCGAGATTCGCCTCGGCCTGATCGAGCGCGACCTTGGAATCGGCCGGATCGAGCACGACGAGCGGATCGCCGACCTTGACCGTCTGGGTATCGTCCGCGTTCACCGAGATCACCGTGCCGACGACCTGCGGCGTGATCTGCACAACGTTGCCGTTCACGTAGGCGTCGTCGGTGGTCTCGTGGAAGCGCGCGATGAGGAAGTAGTACAGCCCGTACGCGACGGCGGCGATGATGATGACGAGCACAATCAGCGTCATCAGCCGGCGGCGTTTGCCGTTGCTTGGCTTCTGCACGGGCGCGGCGGCTGCGGTTTGTTGAGGGTCGCTCATGAAAGACTCCGAATATTTCCGTATTTGGTCTTGATGCGTGTTCTTGTGCGCGGCTTATTTCGACGGCGTCGCCATTTTGGCGGCATTGGCCGCCTGTGTCGTCACCTGGTTCCGCCTGCTTCCGTCGATTGCGAGATTGCTGCTCGCCGCGTCGAAGCCGCCGCCCAGTGACTTGATCAGCGCGATCTGCAGATCAGTGTGCGTCAGACGCAGGTTCGTGACGGTCTGCTCGTTGGCGAGCCGGTTCTCGTCGGCATTGAGCACCTGCAGCTGCGGCGACAGCCCGGCCTTGTAGCGGATCACCGCGAGCTGGTAGGCGCTCGTCGCCGCCGCGAGCGCGCGCTGGGCATCGGACATCTGCCTGTCGAGCGAGCGGATCGCCGAGATGTTGGTCGCGACTTCGTTCAACGCGTTGATGAGCGTCTGATTGTAGTTCGCGACGTCACCTTCGAAATCGGCGTAACGGCCCTTCAGCTGGGCGCGCAGGGCGCCTGCGTCGAAGATCGGCAGATGCACCGCCGGGCCGAACTGGATCTGGCGGCTGCTCGATTGCAGGAAGCGGCTCCAGCCGAAGGCATCGAAGCCGAACGCGGCCGCGAGATTGATATCCGGGAAGAACTCGGCCTTCGCTTCCTTGATGTCGTACGTGGCGGCCTCGACCTGCCAGCGCGCGGCGACGATATCCGGGCGACGCGAGACGAGATCGGCGGGCACGTTGTCGGGCACGGTCACGTTGACCTTCGGGTCGATCACGGGCTTGGCGATCTGCAGGCCGCGGTCCGGGCCTTTCCCCAGCAGCGCCACCAGTTGATAGCGGACCGTCTGGATCTGGCCGTCGAGTTCGGTCAGGTTCGTCTGGCTCGTGGCGACGTTGCCTTCCGCCGTGCGGCGCTCGACGTTCGTGTCGAGCCCGGCCGCGACGCGCCCGTTGGTGATGCGGCCCACGTCCTGCCGGTTGGCGATTTCTCGCAGAGCAACATCGCGCAGCGCATAGAGCAGCGCAAGCTGGTTATAGGTGCGTGCCATCGAGGTTGCGAGCGTCACGCGCGCCTGCTGCATGTCCGCCTCGGCGGCTTTTTGCTGCGACACCGCCATATTCAGCCGTGAACGATTCTTGCCCCAGAGATCCAGATCCCACGACGCGCTTGCGAGCACGTTGTTCTCGCTGAACCAGGTGCCGCCGAAGGGCGGCGGAAAGAAGGCGTTGGCCGAGTACAACTCGCGGGTCCAGGAATACGAGCCGTTGACCTTCGGATAGAGCGCCGAGCGCGACGTCTCGATATACGACGACGCCTTCGCGATGCGCGCCTGCGCCTGCGCGATGGTCGGATTGTCCGCGAGCGCCTCGTCGATCAGTTGCGGCAGTTGCGGATCGCCGAACTGCTTCGCCCAGTCGAGTGCGGGCCACTGGCCGCCCTGTCCGGGCACGCTCTGCGTGGCCTCGAAGTTCTCGGGTGCGGCAATCTGCTTGTCGCTCGAAATGCCCGCGTAGTTCGCGCAGCCTGCGACCGCGAGCGCGGCCGCGGCTGCAGCCACGGCGCTCTTCGCACGGCTCGCCGGTCGCAGCGCGGACAGGGAGAGGTGGTTCATGTCTCGTCTCTTCAGAAGAGAATTAAAGATGGACATTGCAATCATTCTGTAGGCTTGCGATGACAAATTTGCTTGTCATCGCAATGACGTACCCGGCTTATCATTTCCGCCGATCAGAGAAGCCACGGAAGGGTCGCACGAGTTCGCGAGAATGCGCCGCAGCATGCTCTTCAGGAAGCCGACTTCCTCGGGCGTGAAGCCCGCCAGCAGGTTGTCGAGTACGCTCGTAAAGATGGCCGGAATCTTTTCGGCCGTCGCCTGACCTTCACCGGTGAGCGCAAGGCGCACGACACGCCGGTCTTCCTCGCTGCGCACGCGCGACAGCAGTCCGCGCTTCTCCAGACGGTCGATGAGACGCGTGACCGCGCTCGCATCGATGCCATATTCGCGCGCGATGTCGGCCGCCGTGAGGCATTTGCCGACCGCGAGCATGAACAGGATGCTGGCCTGCGTGCTCGTGATGCCCAGTTCGGAAGTGGTGTGCTGCGTAACCATGTTCCACATGGTCGAGCGTACCCGGCTGATGAGGTAGCCGACACTCTCGGCCAACACATAGTCGCCGATCGCCGCGGATTTCGGAGCGTCGCTCATGGAATAATTATGCGATTGCAATAGTTGACTAGGCAGGATTATAGGTATCCGTTGCAAGGCTCGCAAGGATCTTTTCTGGAATCGCGTAATAATCGGTCGCACCGGGCTGACGATCGCGCGCCAACGCCGTGTCAGACGCGCAACGCGTTGCGTCGTGGATTGCGGGTTGAGTCCTATTGCCAGGGACGGACATCCGTGCGTGCTATATTTTACAGTTATCACCGCGCCGGGCCCGCATGATCATGCTTTGCATGATGGTTCTTGAGGGGCTGCCGAGCCATGGAGTCTCACAGAGAAGACTCGCTCCGACGGCGCACAACCAAGACATCTTTCTATGACTTGCGCCCTCCGCAATATCGCCATCATCGCCCACGTCGACCACGGCAAGACCACGCTCGTTGACCAGTTGCTCCGTCAATCGGGCACGTTCCGGGAAAACCAGCAGGTCGCCGAGCGCGTCATGGACTCGAACGACATCGAAAAGGAACGCGGCATCACGATTCTGGCGAAGAACTGCGCCGTCGAATACGAAGGCACGCACATCAATATCGTCGATACGCCGGGACACGCGGACTTCGGCGGTGAAGTAGAGCGCGTGCTGTCGATGGTCGATTCCGTGCTGCTGCTCGTCGACGCCGTCGAAGGCCCAATGCCGCAAACGCGCTTCGTCACGAAAAAGGCGCTCGCGCTCGGTCTGAAGCCGATCGTCGTCGTCAACAAGGTGGACCGTCCGGGCGCGCGTATCGACTGGGTGATCAACCAGACGTTCGATCTCTTCGACAAGCTCGGCGCCACCGAAGAGCAGCTCGACTTCCCGGTCGTGTACGCCTCCGGCCTGAACGGCTACGCGAGCCTCGATCCGGAAACGCGCGAAGGCACGATGCGTCTGCTGTTCGAAGCGATCCTGCAACACGTGCCGGTGCGCCCGGCCGATCCGGACGGCCCGCTGCAACTGCAAATCACGTCGCTCGACTACAACTCGTATGTCGGCCGTATCGGCGTGGGTCGCGTCGCGCGCGGCCGCATCCGCCCGGGCATGCAAGTGGCCGTGCGCTCGGGTCCGGATGGCGCGATCCTGAATCGCAAGATCAATCAGGTGCTGTCGTTCCACGGCCTCGAGCGCGTGCAGGTCGAAGAAGCGCAGGCGGGCGATATCGTGCTAATCAACGGCATCGAGGAAATCGGCATCGGCGTGACGATCTGCTCGCCGGAACAGCCCGAGGCGCTGCCCATGATCACCGTCGACGAACCGACGCTCACGATGAACTTCCTCGTGAATTCGTCGCCGCTCGCGGGCAAGGAAGGCAAGTTCGTGACGAGCCGCCAGATTCGCGACCGTCTGACGAAGGAGCTGAATCACAACGTCGCGCTGCGCGTGAAGGACACGGGCGACGAAACGACGTTCGAAGTGTCGGGCCGCGGCGAGCTGCATCTGACGATTCTCGTCGAGAACATGCGCCGTGAAGGCTATGAGCTCGCGGTGTCGCGTCCGCGCGTGGTACTGCAGGAAATCGACGGCGTGAAGTGCGAGCCGTACGAGAACCTGACGGTCGATATCGAAGACACGCATCAGGGCGGCGTGATGGAAGAGCTCGGCCGCCGCAAGGGCGAAATGCTCGACATGACCTCCGACGGCCGCGGCCGTACGCGTCTCGAATACAAGATCTCGGCGCGCGGTCTGATCGGCTTCCAGAGCGAATTCCTCACGCTCACGCGCGGCACGGGCCTGATGAGCCACACGTTCGACTCGTACGCGCCGGTGAGGGAAGGCTCGGTCGGCGAGCGCCGCAACGGCGTGCTGATCTCGCAGGACGATGGCGCCGCTGTCGCCTATGCGCTGTGGAAGCTGCAGGATCGCGGCCGCATGTTCGTGTCGCCGGGCGATGCGCTCTATGAAGGCATGATCATCGGCATCCACAGCCGCGACAACGACCTCGTCGTGAATCCGATCAAGGGCAAGCAGCTGACCAACGTGCGCGTATCCGGCACCGACGAAGCCGTGCGCCTCGTCCCGCCCATCCAGCTCTCGCTGGAATACGCGGTCGAGTTCATCGACGACGACGAGCTCGTCGAGGTCACGCCGCAGTCGATCCGCCTGCGCAAGCGTCACCTGAAGGAGCACGAGCGTCGCCGCGCCAGCCGCGAGGCCAACGCCGAGTAAGATCCGTTCGTATCAACGAAGCAAAAGCCGCCCTCGGGCGGCTTTTGCTTTTTGCGGCACGGCGCAAAGGACCCTTGCGTATCTCACAACAGCCCGCACATGCTTGTTGCGCAAAGGGCGACGAGCGTAGGGCACATGCGGCCATTGGTCATATGACGATTGGTTCTGTGCTATGCTTATGCAATTAGGGAACCTCTGCCACACACAATTAGGGAACCTCTGCCACACACAATTAGGGAACCTCTGCCACACAATTAGGGAACCTCTGCCAAACTTCCGATCCTGGCACCTGATTGGACTATCCTGGAAAGAAGAGAAATTCAAGGACATCTTCGATGACACAACTTGGTCTTGGTCTGGATCTTTCAACGAAACGTACTCGCAACCGGGAATTTCTTGATGAGATGAGGCGCGTCGCGCCCTGGTCGAGATTGATTGCGTTAATCGAACCGCACTATCCGAAGGGAAAGACCGGGCGGCCACCGTTCCCAATCGCCACGATGCTGCGGATCCATTTCATGCAACAGTGGTTTGGTCTGTCGGACCCGGCGATGGAAGAGGCGCTTTACGACGTACCGCTGTATCGGGATTTTGCGGGACTGGA
>LFJH01000089.1 GCA_001189335.2 Candidatus Paraburkholderia schumanniana | reverse complement strand
AGGCGCTTCTGAAGGGTATCCCCTTCAAGGACGGAACCCCGGTGATTGAAAGCACACCGGCTCCTCAATCGCTGGCCGCCTGATCACGCCGTCCGACCTGCGTACACCAGTCTTGACGATTGCTCCTATGACTGGCGGTCCGTGTACTTCGTTCCGGATTCTGTGAGATTGACGGCCCGAGCGATGAGCTCTTTCCGTCATGCAACAGGATGCTAAGAAACGACGACCGGCCACTCCTCGAATTCCTGCAAGGGTGGGAGAAGGGGGCCGGTCAGGTAGTCATAGCGTTACGAATGGGACTCGCGCTTCTCAGGCACGCCGGTCGCAGGGTCCAGAATGAGCTTGTGCTCGCGCGGCCCGTCGTGGAAGTCGAACATGTCCATGATGCTGCCGGCCGTCGCGTCGAACGAGCCGCCACCGAGGCGCTGACCGTCGAGCCAGTTGTCCTCGATAAAGCGGGTCACGGAGGCTTCAACGATGCGCGTATGGTCGACGAAGTTGCGTTTGGCCCACGGCGAAATTACGAGGAACGAAATTCGCGTTCCGGGACCGCATCGGCCGTTGACGGGTGCGCCATTGACGCCGACGGGCGCGTCGCCATCACCGCATTTTCCCGCGCCGTTCACCTGATCGGCCTGAGCGTCGAACGATGCGTGTGTAAGAGCTGCGTAGGCGTGGTCGTACCAGCCATCCGAGTCGTCCCACAGCACGATAATCGCAGTGCTTTCCCACTCCGGTTGCTGCTGAAGGAAGTTGACGACCTGGGTTGTGAAGATCTGTTCGTCCAGCGGATCGGAGTAACCCGCGTATCCATCCTGATACGCCGGCGCCTTGAGGAAGCTGACAGCCGGATAATTGCGCGCGTTGATCGCAGCGAAGAAATCGTCGATGTCGTATTCGTGATTCGCAGGATCTGCAGTCTTTCCGTCGGATGCCAGACTGTGCACGATGGCACCGACCGAACCCAGGCGCAAATGCTGCGAACGATCGTCGGCATCGTGGCTAATGGCAATCCGGGCGTGTCGATCAATGGCGATCCGAATCAGCGGAGCGAGATCACGGAGTTCACGCCGCAAGGGCATTTCGTCGCGCAGCTTTCCATCGACCCGGTGCAAGGCTGCGCATTCGGTCTCGTGTTCTCGCAGTGCGCGACAACGTGATGCGCTTTGCTGCTGTCGACGACAACGTGCCCAACATCACAGTCTGGAGTCTGCCGTTTGACGACAACGGTCGTTGACATCCTTGCATGACACGATGATGCAATGCCGGCCAATGCCGTGAATGAGCGCGGCATCGACGCGGCATGCCGCGGAAGTCGCATGCGATCGTGCCGGACGATCAGCGCAATCGGATAAAGGCGGATTTCTCTTCAGCGCGAAACGACGAATCGAGTATGCATGCCCATCTCGTAGTGTCCCGGCCGATTGCAGATCAGCACGTAGCGTCCCGGCGCCAGCTTCACTGACAGACGCTTGGTTGAACCCCGGGCCAGGTCCTCGACCTCGCCTATCTTCTTGAACCGGCTTTCCGTGACCTGACCGTTGTGGACGGGCAGTCGCGCGTCGTCCATGTCTGTCCGCAACACGGCGAACTCATGCTCGGTATTGCCGTTCGCTGCGTTGTTTACATCGAACGTGACGCGTCCCTCCCTCGCTGTGTCGGCATCGAGTTGAATCATGTCGTCCGTGAGCTTGACATGGATCGTCTCGTTTGCGTGAGCAATTAGCGGCGCAACGAGCGCAATCGCCAACAGCACTCGCGCAGTATGGCTTTTGTCGATCATGATGCTTCTCCTCGAAAGGTCGCATTGCTGCAAGAGGCGTCGAACCACATTGCCCCGACCGCCGGCATCGAAGGGTCACGGACCAACTAAGTTTGGGTGACCCTGGCGCGCCGATGGGGCGTCATGCTCGGGTCGAAAACCTTGGTCGTCTCTGGAAATCCGTTCTGTGGCGCATGTAAGGTCTTTACGCCTTGCGTGTGATGCCATCGCTGTGAACGACCCGTGCCGCCAGCGCGGACGGATCTCGCTAATAGAACGTGAGCGGGCGCGAAATATTCCGCATGATCGTGAGTTCGGCCATTCATTCACTTCAAGGCGTGAGCCTCTGACGGAACGCTGCGGCGAGAGCGCGAATCATTCTTCGCGGCGAGCATGTAGTAGACGAGGGCCGGGGCTACCAAGCGGACAATCCAGTATGTCGGCGCTGCTCAGAACGTTCGCCCAGGGGCCGTGAAAAAACTCTCCTCGGTGAAGGAACCTGGATCGCAATGCTGAAGACATGAACCGGCGGTCGCATTGACGTTGAACTTCCCACATGCGCCGCCGGTGCTGTCGATGATGTCCGACACTGATAGTGCCGGTCGTTGATGGGATAGAAGTCGACGAGGTTGATCGCGATCGATGGCGCCAGGACAATTCGCATCGCGAAGAGTTCAGCGCCTCCATGAACTCTTTTTATTTAACATAAGATATTTTAGCGAACTTTCGTCTGTAGGTCCCAAGTTCAAATCTATGGCCAGCCCGAGAATTCACGCCTCAGCCAACCCGCTCCCGAGCACCTCGGCCACGGTCACCACCAGCGGCTCCACCAGCAAGTCGTTGTGCCTGCCTTCGATCTGCGTGACGCGTAATCCGCACTGCTCGTGTACGTAGGTATCCATGAGACATAGCATCTCAATCCTTTCGCCCGCCGCGACGAGCTGCTGCGCCATCTCATACGCGACGAGCACGCCGAACGAGTAACCGACGAGCGCGTACGGCCCCTGCGGCTGCAGCGTGCGCAAGCGCTGCACATACGATTGCGCCATGGCCTCGACACTGGCGAGCGGCTCGGCTTCGCCTTCGAGTCCCTGCACCTGGAACCCGAAAATCGGCCGCGCACATTGCAGCACGTGCGCGAGCTTCAGACTTTCCATGACCGATCCGGTGACGCTGTGCGTCATGAATATCGGCCGGCCTCCACCCGCGCGCCTCATCACGAGCATGATACTGCGGACCTCCCGACGCGGTTCGGACGCGATCACGGCCGCGAGCCGCGCGATCGTCGGCGCGACGATCAGCGTATCGAGCGCAAGCTTGCGGCCGGTCGCCCCTTCGATGTCGGCCAGCATGCGCGCCGCGAGCAGCGAGTGGCCGCCCAGCTCGAAGAAGTTGTCGTCGCGGCCGATCGGCGAATAACTGAAATAGCGTTCCCAAAGCATGCACAGATAACGCTCGATTCCGTCGATGGATTCGCCCGGCGCGGACAACGCACGCGTCGTATGCGCCAGCGCCAGATGCGCGGAAATCTCGCCGAGACACTCCGGATTCCTCAGCGACGCGATATTACTCGCGGCCTGGCCATTCACGGCATCGCGCGCGGCTGCCTCGGACAGCTTGTCGTCGAGCGTCACGGGCAGCTCGCTCACCTGCGCGATGACATCGGGCACGAGCGCGGCGGAGCCCTGACTCGCGAGTTCGCGACGGATGCGGGCAGCGAGGACCGCATCGAGGTACACGCCGACGCGCAGCACGATGAGCAGTATGATCCCCTGCCCTTCGACCTCCGGATTGGCGACGGTCCTCGGAACCGCCACGGCCTGACAAATCTCGTCGAAACCGAGCAGAATCCGGTAGATGTCGCCCGGACTGACGCCGATGCCGCGCACGCGCAGCACGCCGCCGCTGCGCCCGTGCAGACGGGCGGACCCGTGCGGCAGCAACTCGATGATGTCGCCGGCCGTCCAGACACCCCGGTTCGCGGCGAAATACGCGTTATGAAAGCGCGAGCCATCCTCGTCGCCGATGAATCCGAGCGGGCGGGAAGGAAACGGGTTCGCGCAGACGAGTTCGCCCTTCGCGGACGTGTCCACGCCGTTACAGTACGCTCTCACGTCGAGGCCGAGGCTACGGCATTGCGCCTCGCCCGCATGGACAGGCAAATTCGGATTGCCGAGCACGAAGGCCTCCATCACGTCCGCGTCAGCCGAAACGCATTGCAACGGAAGCGCCCCGACATGCTCGAGAACCCACCCGAACTGCGAAGCATATGTCACCCCGCCCGCCGAGACGATCGTGCACAGCGCGGAGAGATCGAATTGCCTGCCGGGCTCGATGCGCGCGTCCTCGCTCATTTGCAGATACGGCGCGTTCGTGCCGAACACGCTCACGCGTTCCTCCGCCGCGATGCGCCAGAATGTGTCGACGTCGGCCGCGGGGCCGTCGTACGTAACGATCTCGACGTCCGATGCAAGCGCGGACAATTGCCAGTGCCACATGGTCCACGCGCAGTTCGTCTGGAACAAGAGCTTGTCGCCGGGACCGAGATCGCCATGCAGCCGATGCTCCTTTAAGTGCTCGACGAGCGTGCCGCCCGCGCCATGCACGATGCATTCCGGCCGGCCTGTCGCACCTGGCGAAGCCGTGATGAACAGCGGCTGATTGAACGGGAAGCGCCGCCACTCGAAGCGCGCGGGGTCGCCATCCGCGATCAGCTCGCGAAGCTCGTGTTGCCGCGCGACGGTGGTGCTCGGCAGCGGCGTTTCGTCGAGATAGACGACATCCGTGACCGACGGTAGCGCGGCGACCACGGCCGCCGCCGACGTGATCGAACTGCCGGTATCGAACGAGCGCGGCATCGTGTGCGCGACCAGCATGCGCGGTGCAAGCGGCGCGAAGCGCTCGATCAGCGTCTGCACACTGGCTTCGGGCGCGGTAGTGAAAAGCGTCGCGCCGACTGCCGTCACGGCAAGCGCGATGGTGATCGCGTTGCCGTCGTTGCGTACGATTGCGACCACACATGGTCACCGCTGCGCAAACCCCGCTGCTCCAGCGCGTGCGCGACCCGCGTCACGCGCTCGCGCAATTCGCCGCGCGTATAGGCGACACGGCCCCATCGGCATAACGGCAGGTCAGCGCGGGCATGTCGTCCGATGCGACTGCTCCGTTCAGCAGGGTCTGCACATAATTCAGCTGAACCTCAGGGAAAAACACCGCATGCTCGCAATCATCACCGATGCAAACGGGTTCGATGGAGCCGGACCATTCGAGTCCTTCGGCCGACTCGACGAAAACCTGCCAGAACTGCCGGAACTCCAACGCTGAAAAGGCATGCAACGCGGCATAGTCGATGAAGCGCGTGCCCGTCTTTGCTTCGAAGGCGGCGGTGAATCGACTCATGCGCGAGCGTGCGATTCGCCCGGTGTCCGGTTCGAACGTGATTTCATGCTCGTGCGCCCGCGAGTTCTTAATGGCGCTCTGACGATCCGTTGAAAACACGAGGTCCTCTGTAAAGTTTGTAAAGAGGGGTGTTGCCGTCTGTTGTCGTCTGTTTCCGTCGTTGGTTCGAGCAATGAGTCGTCGTGGGGAGACTACTGTGGGGGGATTGGCGCGCTATGTGCGGTTCACCACAGAGATGCGTCATCGTGCTGATATCGCGGACGGACGCGCACCGCCGATGTGCGGGTGTACGGCGGCCCTTTCGCACCGCCGCCGTTGTTTCCCTGGCGACAGCGCCATGCCGGCTGGCCGGATCGGCGCTCGCGCCGCTGCGATGCGCACACGCTCGACGCTCGACCTCGACCGATTCCTTCAAGTCGTGTGACACGATGGCGCGCGGTGGCGGAAACCGCGCTCATGCGCACAGCCCGCGCAGCAGGCGATCCAGCACGGCGTCGGCATTGTCCGCGCCGAGCGACAGGCCCTGCTTCACGCCCTGCTCTAGCATCACGAGCAATTCTGCGCGGCTGCGCTTGCCGTCGATATACGACAGGAGCAACTGACCGGCCGCATTGAGGACGACGGGCTCATGCCACACGTTGAACGTGTGCGGCACCTGTCCTTCGGAAAGATGCGCGGGATAGTTGCGCGCGGCCTCGCTCACCCAGGGATTCGCGCGGCTCCGCGCAACCGGACCGAGCCGGTAGCGCCCGAGGCCACGAACCACGATCGCCTCGATGAACGCCGTCAGCGTCGTGTCGAGTGCTTCTCCGGCAGCCTCGCCGGTCCGCTTGCGCACCGCGTCGCGCAACTGATCGAAGCTCATGGTGAATGGCGCGGCCTGCGTCAGCGCAAGCGCCGCGGCTTTCCACACGGGATGATCGACTACGATGACAGCGCCCGCAGGTGTCCTGAACGACTGTGGCGACTGGTCCAACTGCACTCCCGCGTCCGCGCATGTAAGCGACGCAGCGACATGCAACGCGCGCAGACGCGCTTCGTCCACGTGATAGCGAATGTCCGCCCGGCGCTCGCCATGCACGAGCAGCGACGCGCGGAACGAACGGTCCGCGATGAAATCGAGATACTGCTCCAGCAGCACCTGATTGCCGCCGCATTCTTCGACCAAGGGTCGCGCGATGTCGTCGCCGTAGTTGACGGCGAACATCGTCGCCGGCTCCGCTTCGGCGAGATACGTCATGCGTTGCGCATCCGCATGCCCCGCAAAATCCACGAAATAACAAGGTGTGTTGCACCGAGCGAGATAGTCGTGCGCGATGTAGTTGGCGTCGGCATGCGCGATCATCGCGTGATCCTGCTCGATGGCCTTCGCAAGCACGCTGCCGCCGCGCGCGTGCGTGCGTGCGTGCGCAGGAAATCGATCATGCCGCGTCCGAGCGCAAGCCGCTCCTCGATG
This sequence comes from Candidatus Paraburkholderia schumanniana, assembly GCA_001189335.2. Classification (GTDB taxonomy): domain Bacteria; phylum Pseudomonadota; class Gammaproteobacteria; order Burkholderiales; family Burkholderiaceae; genus Caballeronia; species Caballeronia schumanniana. Next base: position 2,807 of record LFJH01000089.1, on the reverse strand, counting down.
CCGTCCGCTCGACCCGCACGCAACAGCATGGCATCGCGCACGATCTCGTGCGCCTTCCAGCCAGGATAGGTCTTGTACGACACGTAAGCGACGCCCTCGTCGGCAAGGTTCTCCCGGCAGATGAGCAGGATCGCCTCGCGCGCGTCGTCCGGCACCCAGCTGTACAGGCCATGGCAAACGATGTAATCGAACTCCCCGAACGCCTTCGTGATCGAGGTCAGATCCAGCGCACGCAGCTCCACGTTCTTCAGCTTAAGCGCCGCGATGCGCCGGCGTCCTTCTTCGATCTGCACCTCCGACAGATCGACGCCCACGACACGCGCCTTCGGATTGCGTACGGCGAAGGGAATTACGTTGCCGCCCGATGCGCATCCCAGCTCGAGCACGCGCGCGCTGCGCACGTCGGGCGCGTCGAGGCCGAACAGATGCGCCACGGCCGCGAGATTTTCCGGCGCGCTGCTCATGTAGGCAAACGAGTGATACGGAAACTCGTCGTAGCTCTCGCGAATCTGCTGGGTGCTCTCTTTCATTTCGATATCCGGATTGATCGCCTGGATCAAGTGTGTTTCGACGCGTACGGTACGCGTGCCCCGCGGCTGCGCGTTCCTGTCGGTCAGTGTAGTTGCTGGCGGGAGGCAATCTGTCGCAATCCTTGGACGCGCGGCACCGTTTTTTCGAACGCCAGCGCATTGTGATGGCAATTCGTCACGAAGCCGCTGATCGTTGCACGCGGGCGTTTCGCGGTTCGCGACGACATGACCGATGAGGTCGCTTCGCCGTCGCCATAAAAAAAGCCGGAGGCTGGCAGACCAGCGCTCCGGCTTCCACCCGGCGTACCGCTCTTCTTATCGCATGGACGTCCTGATGCCGTATTCTTCACGCGCACCGTAACGTCCCGGTGCGAAGCCGTTGAACACGTGCCCGCCCATTTTCGCGCCGACATTCTCCAGCCGGCGCAGGGTCTCCTCCAGCTGCCTTGCACCCGTGCGATCCGCGCGCGACACCAGCAGCACGAGGTCGCAGTCCTGCATCGCGATCGAGAGCGCATCGCTCACCGGCAGCACCGGCGGCGAATCGATCACGATGTAATCATAGATATCGCGCAGCATCGCCAGCGTTTCCCGGAATGCCGGACGGGTCAGCAGCTCCGCCGGGTTCTCCGGAAATTCGGCACCTGCGTCCATCATCGAGAGACCGTCGCCGAGCGGCACGATCGCATCTTCCACTCGCGCCGTGCCTGCGAGCACTTCCGCGAGACCCGGATGCTCGTGATCGTCGGCGAGATGACGCAGACGGCCCTGGCGCATGTCGGCATCGATCAGCAGCACCGAGGCGCGCATTTCGGCGAGCAGATACGCGAAGTTCGACGACACGAAGCTCTTGCCCACGCCCTGCGTCGGGCCGGTGAAGAGGATCACGCGCGCCTTGCCATCGTCGGCATTGCCCGCTTCCACGACAGCGCCCGGATTCATCACGCTCACCGGGTTGCCGACTGCATGACTCAGGGCCATCGGGTTCATCGGATGCAGACCGTGGAACCCCGGATGATTCGCGATCGGCACGCCGGAGAGCATGGTGCGCACGCTGCTGCGCAGCGCCTCGATGCTCGGATCGGTCGGGCTCGTCATCGCGAGCAGCCTGGCGGGTGCGGCGTTATGCGTGAGCGCGCGCACGTCCTGGCGCAGTTGCGCGGTGGAACGAGCGATCACGGCGAGGCGCGGCAGTTGCGAGAAGTGATCGATTTCCTCCGGGCTGCGCAGTTCGCGGCGATGCAGCGCAATCAGATAGATCGACACCGTGCTGATGAACAGGCCGCCGAAAACCGAGCCGAGCAGCACGATCCAGTTGCGCGGCCACGACTGCTTCTCGGGTGCTACGGCCCAGTCCACCACGGCCATGCCCGGCGGCGTGCTGGCGGCGGCGACTTCGAGCTGCTGCGTGTTGGTGAGCACGCTCGTGTAGAGCTGCGTCGTCACGGCGACGTCGCGCGCGAGCTCGACTTACTGCCGCTGGATAGTAGGCAGGTTCGCCGCGGTCTTCGATGCATCCGCGATATCCCGCTTCACCTGATTCAGCTGCGTGAGCGCGCTCTGATACGGCTCTGAATCCAGACGATAGCGATGCTGCGCGGCATCGAGCGCGAGCTGCAATGTCGTCTGGCGCTCCTCGAGCGCGCTCATGCGCGCGATCAGCGCGACGTTCTGCTGCTGCATGTCGACGGTGCCGGTCTGCGTGCGGAACGCATTGAGGCGGCTTTCCGCGCGCTCGAGATCCGCCTTCAGCGCCGGCAGGCGCTGCCTGAGGAAGTCGAAGCTCGTCTGCGCCTGCGCGGCGCTCGATATCGCGCTGCTGATAGGTCTTGACGATTGCATTGACCATCGCCTGCGCTTCGAACGGCAATTCGGCCTGGTAGGTCAGATGGATCAGAGCCGGATCGCGCAGCGACGACTCGCGTGGTGGAATCGCCGTGCGCAGCTTCAGCAGCACGTTGTCGAAGGTCGTCTGCTGCGAGTATTTCGTGAGCTGAAAAGTGACGCCGGGACGCGCGCGCAACGTGTCGATGCGCAGCTCGCCGGGCGCCTGGCCCTCGGGCGTCGCGACCTGGAACGGCACGGTCTCGCCGACGCGGCCTTGCGCGAGACGCGTGTCGTAATGGGATGGTCCTCCCCACCTGACAGTGGGTTAAGGCAATGCTGATTAAGTCTACCGCTTGTGCGCGTCAAGCGTTATAGAGCGCACAAGCAACGAGAAAGGCAAAAGACAATGAAGCAGCAGACGCTCGCGATGGCCGCGGATCAAGGTGCGGG
>LFJH01000088.1 GCA_001189335.2 Candidatus Paraburkholderia schumanniana | reverse complement strand
AGTGATCAACTGGACGCGATCTACGATCGGATCGAACGTCTGAAGGCGGGCATCCGCGCGAAGGTCGAACACCCGTTTCGCGTGCTCAAGCGGCAATTTGGCTACACGAAGACCCGGTATAGGGGGGTGATGAAAAATACTGCGCAGATCACAACGCTGTTTGCGCTGGGCAATTTGTGGATGGCACGCAAGGCCTTGCGAAGCGCTTGAAATGCTTGAAGCGCTTGAGGATCGAAACGCGAGACTCAGAAAACGAGGCCGCCACGGTTCAAAAGTTGACTAATCACCCGCAGGCCATCGTCGCGATCGATACGATGCGAAGCGTAAAACGTCAGCGCTCTGAAATCGAGTTGTGCAGATGTTCCCTAGCATGGGGTCAAGCCATCTGTAAGCACGCGAACGCGTTAGCGTGTAACCCTGCAGCGAGGGCGTTCCGGACCGGATGATGCATCGGCGCGCGCATGAAGTCATTCGCCGCGTTGCTTGACCGTTGACCTTCCCGGCGGGGGAAGGTGCATGCAGAACGAATTCAAGTTACAGGCGCCAGCAACATGGAGTTCAACCTAGCCCGGCGATCGAGCAAACCGTTAGCATGACGCAAATGTCGTCTTTGCCTCGTTGATTCCGGAATGCTTCCCTCGAGCGCGTTCGACGTTAGGCGCGTCCTTCGTGCGACGGCCGTTTCGGTTACCCTGATACCTTTTGCATGCTTCGCGTCTCGGACGCAGCCCCGACAGCTTCCATTCGAACGCTCATGAACACGCCACAAGAAGACTACGCGCTCAGCCTCGATTCATGTCCGCCGATGAAATCTCGGCGGACCTTCCGCCCTCCATGCTTGCGACGATGAACGGTTCGGACATCGTCGTGTTCCGCGTGCCCGACGACGCCTCCGACACCACCGCGTGCAGCGAGCGCTACGGCATCGATCTGCAAGATTGCGCGAACACCATCGTCGTGCGCTACAAGAAGGACGGCGGCGAACAGTACGCGGCGATCGTCACGCTCGCCTCGCGCCGGCTCGATGTAAACAGCGCGGTCAGGCGCGAACTTGGCGCAAAGCGGATTTCGTTCGCATCGCGCGAAGTGGCGACGGAGCTCTCCGGCATGGAGTACGGCGGCATCACCACCTTCGGCGTGCCGCATTCGTGGAGCGTGCTGGTCGAGGCCGCGGTGATGGAGCGCGAGCGCATCGTGATGGGCGCCGGCATTCGCGAGGCGAAACTCCTGCTGTCGCCGCAACGACTGCTCGACTTGCCGAACGCGACGGTCGCGGCGCTCGCGACGTGAGCACGAGCGGCCGCCCGGCTCACTTGCCCGGCATCAGCACGACCCGAAAGCGCGCCTTGCCGCTCATCATGCGATCGTAGGCTTCCGCTGCGCGCGACAGCGGATATTCCTCGATCATCGGCCTCACGCCGGACAAAGCGCTGAATGCGAGCGTATCCTGCGAATCGGCCGCGGTACCGGACGGCCAGCCCTGCACCGAATTGCGCCCCATGATGAACTGCGTGATCGGCACTTCCACCGGCTCGTCGGAGACTCCGACCATGATGAGCTTGCCGTTCAGCCCGAGACCGCCGATGGTCGCGCTCATCGCCTTGCCGCTCGTGGCCGTCGCCAGGATCACGCGCGCGCCGCCCAGCGCCTGCAGCGCTTCGGCCACATTCTGCGATTCGCTGTCGATGTAATGATGCGCGCCGAGCTGCTTCGCAAGCGGCGCCTTGTCCTGTCCGCGCGCGATCGCCACGGTCTCGAAGCCCATCTTGCGCGCGAACTGGACACCGAGATGCCCGAGCCCGCCAATGCCGAGCACTGCCACGACATCGCCCGCGCGCGCCGCTGTTGCGCAATGCGTTGAACGTGGTGATGCCCGCGCAAAGAAGCGGGGCGGCATCGACGTCGGCGAGATCGTCGGGGATGCGCGCCAGCGCTTCCTGCGGCGCGACCATGTATTCCGCGTAGCCGCCGTCGTAGCTGACGCCTGAGATGAGCGCCTTCTGGCAAAGCACGAAGTCGCCGTGACGGCAATGCGCGCAGTGGCCGCAATGCCGCCGTGCCAACCCACGCCGACGCGCTGCCCTTGCTGCCAGTCCTCCACGCCCGCGATCTCATGCCCCAGTACGCGCGGAAACTGTAGTCCGGGCCAAAGACCTTCCTTCGTGAGCGAATCGCTGTGGCAGATACCGCAGGCCTGCACCTTGATCAGCACGTGTCCTTCGGGCGGCTCCGGCACATCGCGCTCGACGACTTCCAGCGGGCCGTTCGCCTCCACCACCTGCACTGCCTTCATCTTTGCCATCGCTTGCTCCTTTCGAATGAGAGGGATGCGCGGGAGACAGCGTTGCGCCAGGCATCCCGCGCTGGCGTTCCAGCGTTCAACATCGCGCGTAGACGATTCCGAGGATGGTGGCCTCGTCGTTGAACACTTCCAGTGTGTCGGTGAGTTCCGTCACCGGCCCCGCGTTGTTGACGAAGAGCGCGTACGAGAGGCGCCGCCCGCTTTTTGTGTCCATGTAGCCCGCCATGTTCATCGCGATCATCTGACCGTTTGTCACGGTCGCACCGCTCTTCACGGCGATGTGCTCCTTGCCCGGTACGTCCTTGCTGATCCCGGCGAGCGAGCCGTCGACGCCGAGGATCGACAGCGCGTTGCGGTACACCGGATAGATCGGCGGGCGGCTCATCGTAGTCAAAAGCTGCGCGGTCGTGCGCGCGGTAGCGCGGCTGTCGGGCGAGCCGCTGCCGTTGGTCGGAAAGTCGAAGCCCGCGGGATCGAGCCCCAGCATGCCCGTCAGATATTGCCGCTCCGTGGCAAGCGCGTCGTTCACGGTGCGCACACCTTTCGTCAGGCCCTGGTACATGAGGCTCAGGTTCGCGCCCGTGTTCAGGCTCACCTTGAGGATCAGCTTCGCGATCTCGGAATACGGCAGGGACGTGTAGCTCGCCACCTGCGTCGCGCCCGAATAACTTTGCGAAGCCGGAAGCCTGCTCGTGTCGTTGCGCTGGACGGCCGGCGCGGCCACCGTCACGCCGGCGCGCGCGAGCGCGTCGATGAACGCGGTCCGCGCAAACGATGGCGGATCGTTCACGCGCAGGTTGCTCACGTACAGCACGTTGCCGACGAGCGGCGAGACGTAGCCGGCGGGAATCGCCGCGGGGGCGCTCAGGCTCGCCGCGCCCGATATCGTGCCCTTGCACCCCGGCGACGCGAGACAGCTGAGCGGGCCTTCGCCGAGCGCATCGCCGGATGTGACGATATCCGCCGCGCTGCTGGGCGCCGCCGTGTTTGCGATGCCCTGCATCGTCATCGCGCTGGTGCGCGAGCGCCAGTCGAGCGTCGCGGCCTGACCGGCAGACGTCGGCGAGAGCGTCACGTCGATCACGTTCTCGTTGACGAGAATCGGCGAGATGAGCACGTCGCCGTTGGGTACGCGTTGGGTACGCGAACGCATCGAAGAGCCGGTCGTCTACGATCACGTCGCCGCCCACCGATGTAATACCCGCCGCCTTTACCTGCGCGGCCAGCTGGTTCACGGCGGTCAGCGGATCTTTCGGCGTCAGGATCGCGCCGTTGAATGCGCGCGCCTCGTTGTGATCGAAGTCGGTAAAGTCGATGGTGCCGTCCGGCTTCACGCGCCCGCCGAAGGCAGGTCGCCCGACGCCTTCAGGATGAGATCGCCGGTGAGCTTGCCGGATGCGTCGAGCATGCCGTTGCGGTACACGGGCGTCACGAAGCGGTAATCCGCGCCGATCGTGTTGAGCGCGATGCCTACCGAATAGAGCTTGCGCACGGAACCCGTGAACGAGCGCACATCGGGCTGCAGTGTGTAGAGCATCTCGCCGGTGTTCGCGTCCATCACGACCATCGACCATTGAGACTTCGCGCTCGTATAGCGCGGCTTGTTCATGACCTGCTGGATCGGGTCCTGCGATGAATCGCTGTCGCCGCAGCCCGCCGCGAACAGCGCCGACACGATCAACAACGGCACAGCCAGTCTGGGCGCGCGCATGGGTTCCCGTCCCGTCGTCATGCAAAGAGTTCCAGAATAGGATGCCGACGACAGGAATACAAAGCGCCGATGCGCCGATTCATAGCAGGATTGCGCGCGCGCCGAAGCCGCGGATGCTAGCGCTCGTCCGACAACAGCGTTTCGAGCGGCACCGCGTGTTTGACGAAGGGCGTGCGGATGACGATGTAGCTGAAATACTTCTCGATGCCGAGGTTCCAGTCGACGAGCTTCTCGATGACTTCCTGATAGTGCCCGATGTCCTTCACGAGAAACTTGAGCAGATAGTCGTAGCCGCCACTCACGAGATGGCATTCGGTGATCTCGTCGAAATCGCGCAGATTCGCTTCGAAGCGCACGAAGTCCTCGCGGCGATGATCGTACAGCATGATCTCGGTGAACACCGTGACCGTGCTCGTGAGCCCGGCGAGATTCAGATGGGCGCCATAGCCCGAAATGATGCCCGCCGCCTCCAGACGCTTCACACGCTGCAGACAAGGGCTGGGCGAAAGCCCGACGACACTTGCGAGATGCGCGTTCGTCACGTTGCCGTTCTTCTGCAGCTCGGCCAGGATCTTGATGTCGATGCGGTCCAGTTTCTGGCGATTGCTCATATCGTGCGCGTGCGGGGTCGCGTGCCTGGTCGCGGACTTGGTCGCGGGTTTGGTCGATCCTTCACCGTGCTATCTCCTGGCCAGTTCCCCGTGATGCGCCTGGACTAGTTGCGCCATGCTCGTGAACCTGAAATCGACGGCCGGCTCCGTCGGCGTCTTCACGCTCGCGCCAAAGCCGCGCTGCTCGAAGCGCCGATAGATCCAGCAGCAATGCATGCCGTGCGCGGCCGCGGGCAGGAGGTCATGATAATTGCTGTCCGCGATATGCAGCGCGTCTTCCTTCCTTACGCCGAGCGAGGACAGCACGTCGAACAGGTAATCGAAGTTGCGACGCGACGGCTTGTAGGAGCCGACGTCCTCAGCCGTGACGATGGCGTCGAACGCCACATCCAGCTTCGCGTTGCTCGCCTTGAAGCTCTCGTTGTCCACGTTGGAGACGATGACGAGCTTGAAATACTTCTTCAGATATTGAAGCGTACTCGCAGAATCGGGGAATGCGGGCCAGTCGCCGACGGATTGTCCATACGCGAGCGCCTCATCCCATGTGTAAGCGACGCCCCACTCCTCGGCGAGCCGCTTGTAGACGACCTGAAGCAGCCGGTTGTACGGCATGTCGGGCGTCGTCATCTGCTGATGCGACTCGTGGCGGGCATGCGCTTCGAGAATCTGATCGCGCGCGAGCGGCTCGGGAAGACGCGCCGCCAGCGTCGAAAGACCCGCCGCGATGCCCGCCTCCCAGTCGATCAGCGTGCCATAGCAATCGAACGTCAGTGCCTCGAACTCGGTCAAGCGCACGCCATCCTCCTGGTGAGCCGGTCGTCAAACGAAAAGCCGCGCGCGGTGCTCACCGCCTGGCCAGCGCTTCCTGATGCGCCCTCACGAGATCCGCCATGCTGTTGAAGCGGAAATCGATCTTCGGCTGCGAGCCCGAGTCCATCGTCGCGCCGAAGCCCGGCTGCGCATGCCGGCGATAGATCCAGCACGACGTCAGGCCGAATTTGTTGGCCGGCTTGTGATCATGAAACAGACTCTCGGCGGTATGCAGGATCTTCTCCTTGCGGATGCCGCGCTCGCCAAGCTTCCCGATCATATATTCGAAGTTGCGTGCGGACGGCTTGTACGAGCCGACGTCTTCCGCCGTGATGATCGCATCGAACTCGACCTGCAGCTTCGCATTGCTATGCGTGAAGCTTTCGTTGTCGACATTCGACAGAATCACCAGCTTGTAGTGCTGCTTGAGATAGTGCAGTGCGTTCGCCGAATCCTCGAACGCGGGCCAGTTGCGAATCGAGCGGCCATAGGCCACGCATTCCTCGTGCGTATGCGACACGCCCCATTCCTCGGCGAGACGCTTGTACACGATGGCCAGCAGCTCCTGATAGCGCTTGGCCGGCGTGTACTTCTGCTGCGACGATTCGTGACGCGCATGCGCCTCCAGCACCTGATCGCGCGTGGGCGCGGGCCTGACGCGCTGGAGCAGCGGGCGCAGCCCTTCGAAAATGCCGGTTTCCCAGTCGATCAACGTGCCGTAGCAGTCGAAGGTCAGTGTGTCGAAGTCAGTCAGTTCCACAGTCGCTCCTGTCCGATAGTCGATGACGAAGATCCCAGTGTAGTGAGACGTCCCGGCATTCAGAACCGATGTTCGCGGCTGCACCGGCAGCTTGTGCGGTTCGCGCGCGTCGCCGCAGCAGATTCTGCCGGATCCGATGACGCCATTCGCCCTGGTTTCACGAACTTACCAGAACGACCGGTTTTATTTTTTAACTGTTTGTTATAGGATCAGAAATCAACTACATTGGTATTCCCTAGAACCACTTTGGAGACCAGCTCATGCGTCATCTCGCCATTGCCTTGGCTGCCGTATCCGCGTTGGGCGCCGCCACGTCCGCCGGCGCGCAGGAAGTCGTCACGTTCGGGCATTCCGCGCCGCTCACCGGCCCGCAGGCGCCGAACGGCAAGGATAACGAGAACGGCGCGAGACTGGCCATCGAGGAACTGAACAAGGAGAACATCAACATCGGCGGAAAGACGATCACGTTCAAGCTCGATTCGCAGGACGATCAGGCGGACCCGAAGGTCGGCGTGCAGGTTGCGCAGAACCTCGCCGATCACAACGTGCTCGCCGTGCTCGGGCCGTACAACTCCGGCGTGGCGATTCCGGCATCGCGCGTCTACAGCAATGCGGGCATTCCCTTGCTGCCTGTCGCATCGAATCCCGCGCTGACAAAACAGGGCTTCAAGAACATCTTCCGTATCGGCGCAAGCGACGAGCAGCTCGGCGGCACGATGGGCGAATTCGCCGCGAAGACGCTGAAGGCGAAAACGGCCGCAATCATCGACGACCGCACCGCGTACGGGCAAGGCGTCGCCGAGCAGTTCGAGAAGGTCGCGAAGGCCAACGGCATCAAGATCGTCGACCAGCAGTTCACCAACTCGCAGGCAACCGACTTTCTCGGCATCCTCACCGCCATCAAGTCGAAGAATCCCGATGTGATCTTTTTCGGCGGCTATGCGTCGCAAGGCGCGCCAATGGCCAAGCAGATGCGCCAGCGTGGCATCCGCGCGAAGCTACTCGGCGGCGACGGCATCTGCTCCGCCGACATGGGCAAGGTCGCGGGCGAGGCCGCGTCGATCGTGTATTGTGCGCAGGGCGGCGTCGCGCTCGACAAGACCGCGGAAGGCCGCGAGTTCCTGAAGAAGTATCACGACGCGTATCACACGGACATGCAGGTCTATGGCGTCAACTACTACGACGGCGTCAAGATGCTCGCCGACGCGATGAAGAAAGCCGGCACGATGACCGACAAGGCTAAGCTGATCGCGCAGCTGGCGAAGGAGAAGTACAAGGGCGTCGCGGGCACTTATTCGTTCGATGCGAACGGCGACCTGCAAGGCGCGCCGACGAGCGTCTATGTGATCCGCAACGGCCTGCCCGTGCCCTACGCGCAATAACGATGAAACTCACCCGGTCCATCTCGACAGTCGAAGTCCATACCGGCGGCGAGCCGTTTCGCATTGTCACGAGCGGCCTGCCGCGCCTGCCCGGCGACACCACATCGTCCAGCGCCGCGCGTGGCTCAAGGAAAACGCCGATGACATCCGCCGCGCGCTGATGTTCGAGCCGCGCGGCCACGCCGACATGTACGGCGGCTATCTCACCGAGCCGGTGTCGCCCAGCGCGGATTTCGGCATCATCTTCCTGCACAACGAAGGCTACAGCGATCACTACGGGCACAGCACGGCGTCATCGCGCTCGTGACGGCCGCCGTCGAGCTCGGCTGGGTGCAGCGCACGAGTCCCGAGACGCGCGTGGGCATCGATGCACCGTGCGGCTTCATCGAGGCGTTCGTGAAGTGGGACGGCGATCACGCGGGCCCGGTGCGCTTCGTGAACGTGCCATCCTTCATCTGGAAGCGCGACGTGATCGTGGAGACGCCGAGCTTCGGCAAGGTGACCGGCGATATCGCCTACGGCGGCGCGTTCTATTTCTATGTCGGTGGCGCGCCCTTCGATCTGCCGGTGCGCGAGTCGTCGGTGGAGAGGCTGATCCGCTTCGGCGCCGAGGTGAAGGAAGCCGCGAACAAGGCGTATCCGCTGGCGCATCCGGACATTCCGGAGATCAATCACATCTACGGCACGATCATCGCGAACGCGCCGCGCCATCCCGGATCGACGCAGGCGAACTGCTGCGTGTTCGCCGATCGCGAAGTCGACCGCTCGCCGACCGGCTCGGGCACGGGCGGGCGCGTCGCGCAGCTCTATCTGCGCGGCGAGCTTGCGGCGGGCGAGACGCTCGTCAACGAATCGATCGTCGGGACGATCTTCAAGGGACGCGTGCTGAAGGAAACCACGGTGCACGACATTTCGGCGGTCATTCCGGAGATCGAAGGCGAGGCGCACATCTGCGGCTTCGCGAACTGGATCATCGACGAGCGCGATCCGCTGACCTATGGTTTTCTCGTGCGTTGATTCGCCGGCAATTCAGTTCGGCGTCATGTCGCGCTTCACGCGGTGGATGTGCTGCTCGACATAGAACGCCGCCGCGTCCCCATCTCCGCAGACGATCGCCTCGTAGATCAGCCGATGCTCCGCCACGTACAGTCTGATGCGGCTCGGATCGTAGATGCCGTCGTCCTTGAGACGCTTCCACAGCGACTGATCCATCGTCTGCGCGATTTCGTCCGCCAGCTTCGCGAGCAGCGCGTCGCCGGTCATCACGGCGAGTTGCCTGTGAAGGAGGCGGTCGCTGTTGTTCCATAACGCGCGCTCCTCGGCATCCGCGACGCTGGTCAGCGTTTCCATCTGTGCGAGGTAGTGCTCGGCGAGCTTGTCGCGCTTCTTGCGGGCAGCGGCCCGGCGCGCGATGGCGGGCTCCAGGATCAGCCGGACGTCGAGCGTTGCCGATGGACTGAAATCGGCGTGCAGCCGGGCTTCGCTTTCGTCTTCCGCTTCGGTCCGGCTCGCCAGAATATCGGGCGCGTTCGCGCAGACGTAGGTGCCCGAGTTGCGCTTCGTCACCACCAGGCATTCGTTCTGCAGCGCGCCGATCGCCTCGCGCACCGCCGGACGCCCCACACCGAACAGCGACGCCAGTTCGCGCTCGGACGGCAGCCGCGCATCCGGCAGGAAGCGGCCGGACCGGATCTCGGCGCGAATCCGGTCCGAGACCTGCTCGTAGATCTGGAGCGGACGGAAATCGCGTGGAAAGTCGGGGCGGGCGGGAGCCATGGTACGTGTGTATAGACCGGAGACATGGGTAACGGGTGTGTCAGGACATGGGTAACACATTTAGCTCCGTTGGTTGCCGCGTTTCAAGCTGATTGTATCGATGCGATGATGGGCAAAATACACGTCATAACTAC
>LFJH01000087.1 GCA_001189335.2 Candidatus Paraburkholderia schumanniana | reverse complement strand
CCGCAGGCCCGTGCGCAACGCCCAGGTGGGCAAGAAATGCAGGCGCAAAGCTTTACTCACGATGACCCCGCCTCTGTTTGCGACCGAATCGATGAATACAACGGCTTGTTCAGCGTTGCCTTAGCTTGAACCCGGCCGGCGACCGGCCGATCGATTTCTGCCTTCGTCAATGGAGGTGGCTCATGCAATACGACGAACAGAAAATCCAGGACTTCATGACGCGAATGGTCGGCGAGTTCGGCGCGGTCGCATCGGCGCCGCTCATCGCGCTCGGCGACAGGCTGGGTTTGTACAAGGCAATGAAGGAACAGGACTGGATGACATCCGAACAGCTCGCGGAGCGCACGGGTTTCGCCGAACGATACGTGCGTGAATGGCTCGCCGCGCAGGCCGCATCCGGCTTCATCCACTACGAAGCGGGCAGCGCGCGATACCGGCTCGACAACGAAATGGCGATGTGCTTCGCTGAGAAGACGAGCCCGACCTTCATCCCCGGCTTTTGTGACTGCGCCAAAGCGATGTTCCGCGGCTTGCCGAAACTGGAAGCGGCGTTTCGCACCGGCCTCGGCGTGGGATGGCATGAACAGCATCCGTCGTTGTTCAAGGGCACTGAGCGCTTCTTTCGGCCGGGCTATGCCGCGCATCTCGTCGACGAATGGATTCCCGCGCTCGATGGCGTCGACGCGAGACTAAGGCAGGGCGGCGCGCGCGTCGCCGATGTCGGCTGCGGACATGGCGCGTCCACGGTCCTGATGGCGCAGGCCTACCCCGAGGCAATCTTCTTCGGCTTCGACTATCACGAACCTTCGATCCTGATCGCGCGCGACAGGGCCCGGGAGGCCGGCGTGGCGGATCGCGTGAGGTTCGAAGTCGGCAGCGCGCAGCAATTCCCCGGCGGCGACTACGACCTCGTCACATTTTTCGACTGCCTGCATGACATGGGCGACCCCGCCGGCGCAGTCGCACACGTGCTGCGCACGCTCAAGCCGGACGGCTCATGGATGATTGTCGAACCGTTCGCCAACGACCGGCTCGAAGACAATCTGAATTCCGTCGGCCGGGTTTACTATTCGGCGTCGACGATGATGATCTGCACCGCTGCGTCGCTCGCTCAGGAAGGCGGGCGCGCACTCGGTGCCCAAGCCGGCGAGACGCGGCTCAGGGAAGTCGTGAATTCGGGAGGCTTCACCCGCTTCAGACGCGCAACGCAAACGCCCTTCAATCTCGTGTTTCAGGCGCAGGCCTGATCGGGCTCACGCCCTCGCCTGCGCCGTTTGCGGAAGCTCGGACGGCACCGCTTCGAGGAAGCCGCGCCCCATCTCCTTCTCGAAGCGAGACGGACTACCCTCCCATACGATGTGTGCATGCTCGAGCACATACACGCGATCCGCATGCGGCAGCGCGAACGTGACGTTCTGCTCGCCGAGCAGGACCGTGATGGGCGTCGTCTTCTGCATCAGCTCCATCGCCTTCGACAATTGCTCGAGAATCACCGGCGCGAGCCCGAGCGTCGGTTCGTCGAGAATGAGAAGCTTCGGCTGCGTCATCAAGGCACGCGCGATGGTGAGCATCTGCTGCTCGCCGCCCGAGAGAGTGCGCGCGGTCTGCGCCTGACGGGACTCGAGAATCGGGAACAGCTCGAAGAGCCACTTGAGCTGGTCGGCGCGCACCTTGTCCGCGAGATGGTATCCGCCAAGATCGAGGTTCTCGCGCACGGTCATATCGCCAAACAGCTCGCGCGTTTCCGGGCACTGCACGATGCTGCCGCGCGCGATCGCCGCGCCGCTCATGTCCTTCAAAACCTGCGTGCCGAAGCAAATCGTCCCCTGATAAGGCACGAGTCCGGAGATCGCGTTGAAGAGCGTCGTCTTGCCCGCGCCATTCAAACCGACTACGGAGACGAACTCGCCTTCGCGCACATGCAGGTTCACGCTTTCGAGCGCGCGCGCCTTGCGCGTATAGCACGCCGACGTTCTCCACGCGAAAAATCTCCGGCTTGCTGTTCACCACTTCGGTACCGCGCTCGCGCGCCTCGATCTTGCCGCCGAGATACACGCGACGCACGGTCTCGTTCTGCATTATTTCTTCAGCGGTGCCCTCGGCGACGTACTCGCCGAGATACATCGCGAGCACGCGATCCACGAGCGCCACGAAGCTCTTCACGTTGTGATCGACGAGCAGCACCGTGCGCCCCTCCGCGCGAAAGCCGCGAATCAGCTCGGAGAACGCTTCCGACTCGGCGGCCGTGAGACCGGCAAACGGCTCATCGACGAGCACGACACGCGGATCGCGCGCAATCGCCTTTGCCATTTCCCCATTTCCATGCGGTGCAGATCGGCAAACAGCAAGGTCGCCGGATGACGATGCATCACCTTGCTCAGTCCCACGTGTTCCGCGATCTCTCGTGCACGTCGGTTCACATGCGGATCGGCCGCGAGCTTCACGAGCGAATCGGGCAACAGCGCCAGCTTGATGTGCTCGAGCACCGTCTGCCGATGCAGCGGCCGCGAATGCTGGAACACGATGCCCACACCTGCGCGCGCGATGCGATGCGGCAGCCAGCCGGCCATCTCGACGCCATCGACCTTGATCGATCCCGAGTTGGGCCGCTCGATGCCCATGATGAGCTTCATCACCGTCGACTTGCCGGAGCCGTTCGGGCCGATCAGGCCGAGAATCTCGCCAGGCCGGATATCGAAGCCGATGTCCTTCACCGCGACCAGGCCGCCGAAGCGTTTCGTCAAACCGCGCACGGAAGGCAGAGGCGTATCGTTCATTCGCGCTCCCTCACGCGCAGGATGTTGCCGAGCAATCCATCCGGAAAGAACAGGATGACCGCGAGCGCCACCGCCGCGACCACGAAGGTATTGATTTGCCCGAGCGGACGCAGGAACTCGCCCGCGACGATCAGAAAGATCGAGCCCAGCACCGCGCCAAGTATGGTGCGCCTTCCGCCCAGCACCGCCGCGATGATGATCTGCACGCCGATGCCGATATCGACCACCGTGCTCACCGAGGCAGTGCCCTGATAGAACACGAGCATTGCGCCCGCGACGCCGGAGAACACCGCGCTGATGCAGAACGCCGCGAGCTTGTGCTTCACGATGTTGAAGCACAGCGCCTGTGCGCCGACCGTGTCCTGGCCGCTCGCCTGCAGGATCAGGCCGATGGCCGAGCGCGACAGGCCGAACAGAATGATCGCGCACACGATCAGGAACGCGAGCGCGATCCAGTAGTTGTTGCTGGCGTCGACCGACATCACGTCGGGCACCATCATGCCGATTTCACCGCCGGTGATGCCCGCGAAGATCACGATCGCGTTCTGCAGCAACAGCACCGCGACGAGCGTGACGAGACCGAAGTACGGCCCCCCGCAATCGCAAGGCGGGCACCGCGAGCAGCAAGCCCCCGACGAGTGCGACGAGACCGCCCGCGATCACGCATAGCGGTATAGGCACAGCGGCGTGCGCGTTCAGTATCGCGGCGGAATACGCGCCCAGCCCGATGAGAAACGTCGGCCCGAAGTTGACTTCACCCGCGAAGCCGAACAGCAGGTCCCACGACATCGCGAAGACGCCGAAGTAATACGCGACCGTGAGCACGCCGAGAATGTATCCGGTGAGCCACCATGGCAGCGTCGCGGCGACGATCGCGAGAATCACCCCGCCCCAGATCAGACGCGAACGATGTCTTTCATGATCAGCGCCGTCCAAGAAAGCCTTGCGGCCGCACATACACGACGAGCACCAGAAGCAGCAGCGCGGGCAGCGGCCGCAGTGTCGGCGCGATGAGATACGCGGTCACGGTCTCCAAATAGCCGACGACATACGCGGCCATCAGCGAGCCCGACACGCTGCCGAGGCCACCGAGCACGACGATGGAAAACGCGCTCGCCGTGAGCTGTCCCGTGTTGTTCGTGCTTACGCCGAGGAACGACGTGAGCAGCACGCCGGCGATGCCTGCAAGCACGCCATAGATGGTCCACGCGAGCAGATAGATGCGCGAAAGCTCGAAGCCGAGCAGCGTGAGCCCGCGCGGATTCATCGATGCGGCGAGCAGCGCCTTGCCCGCCTTCGTGCGGTTCAAGAAGAGCCACAACAGGCCGATCACGACCCAGCACATCACCGCGATCATGACCTCGTTCCAGGGCACGCGCACAACGCCCAGGCTCGCGACGCCCGGAATCAGCGAGCGCATCGTGATGGGGTTGTCGGAGAAGAGATAGGCCATGCTCTGCTGAATCATGATGCCCCACAGCAGCGTGCCGGTCAGCACGAAGATCTCCTTCTCTTCACGCGGTATCGCGCCGGAACGTTGAATGGGCCGCACCACCATGAAATACGTGATGTATGCGGCGATCATCCCGCAGATCACGCCGAGCAGCGTGCCGAGATACGTGCCCAGACCCGCTTCGCCCGCAAGCGCCCAGCCGAGCAATGCGGCGATGAGCATCACGCCGCCGTGCGCGAGATTGAGCACGCCGGATACGCCGAAGATCAGTGTGAAGCCGATCGCGCCGAGCGCGTACAGCGAGCTGATCGCAAAGCCGTCGATGAGAATTTGGAGTGCCAGCATAGGCGGTCCTTGAAGTCGATGCTATGTGGAACCGGTCCCCGCTGAACGTGTCAATGAGCGAGCGGCTTCATCGAGAAGCGCTCGCCCGTATCGGCACATTCAGTTGGACGCCGCCTGCACCTTCACGAACGCCGGGAACTTGACCTTCGCGGTCGCCACGGACTTCGGCCAGATCGCAACCTGCTTGCCGTTCTGCCATTGCAGATTGATGCCGGTGATATAGCCTTCGCCGTACTTCAGCGCATGCGTGAACTGATCGTTCTTGCCGTAGAACTGCCAGCGTCCGATCGTGCCGACATAGTCGGTCTTCTCCAGCGCATCGACCATCTTGTCCGGATCGGGCGAGCCCTGATTGCGATGAATCGCATCCGCGATGATGTACACGAGGTCATAGCTCGTGAAGCCGTCATACGCGGGCGATACGCCGCCGTTATGCTTCTGGTACGAGTCGATGAAGGGCACGGTCTTCGGTGTGATCGCTCCCCCCGGCGCCGCGGCGGATGCGGTGATGACGCCTTCGGTGGCACCGTTGGTGTCCTTCCGGAAACTCGTCGTCGTGGCCTGCGAGCTCTGACCGGTCATCGGAATCGGAACTTGCTGGTCGTGCCATTGCACGGTCGGCTGCACGCCGACATGACTGATGCCCGTCGTGATCGTGTCCGGATGCTTCGCCTCGATCTGGTTGAAGATCGGCGTGAAGTCGGACGTATCGGGATTGAAGCGGATGTGATCGAGCACTTTCAGGCCCGCCTTCGGCAGGCACTCGAGGTAGTGTTCGTCGAGAGGCTTGGTCTATGCGGCATCTTCGCTCATCACGACGGTCGTCTTCATCTTGAACTCGCCGACGAGCACGTCATGCGAGAAATCGCAGATGGACTGCGCGATGAAGGCCGACGTCATCCAGCCGTGGAACGTGTACTTGTAGTTGTTGTAGTCGTCATGGACGCGCTTCGAGATGTCGTTGCTCGCTGCGCCCCGGCGTGATAAAGGGCATCTTCAGGCGGGCTGACCACGGCTCCATCGCGAGCGCGACTTCGCTGATATAGCTGCCGATGATCGCGACCACCTTGTCCTGACTCGCCGCTCGCTGGAACGCACGCACGCCGTCGGAGGCCGACGAGTGATTGTCATACGCGATGATCTGGATCTGCCTGCCGTCGACGCCGCCCTTGGCGTTGATCTCTTCCGCCGCGAGGTGCGCGGCCTTGCTGATCGAAGCCGCCCGCGACCGCGGACTCCTCGCTGATGACGCCGATCTTGATCGGCTCTCCCGCCGCCTGCGCCGCGCCCGAAAGGCCCAGCCCAGCCGGTTGCGACGACGGTACTCATTCCCCGCCACGTCTTGCTCTTGGACATCCTCAGTCTCCTCTTTGTAATCGATAGTGGAGCGATGCCAGCAGACACATGCAGCTATTAAAAATTTGTCGACAAACAATAGCACTCGCGATTCGCGCGCTGAATCAGTAATAACGATAAAGACGATCATGCGAAAACATCATGAGTCGCGATTCAGCAAAGACGCAAGGTCGCCACTCTTTCAAACAGCTTTTCACAATGAACTCGCGTAGCCATCGGTGTGCCGGATCGCGATGCACGCGCTCATGCCAGAACATCGACATCTCGTAGCCCGGCACATCGATGGGCGGCGCGACCACGCGCAATTCCGGCCAGTGCTTGGCAAGCCTGAACGGCTGCACTGCGACGAGATCGGTCGTCGCGAGCACGGAGCGCACGAACAGGAAATGCGGGACCGAGAGCCCGACGCGCCGCTTCATGCCGAGTTCCGCGAGCGCGGCATCCGTGGGTCCCGAAAAACCGCCGCTGTCCGGCGACACGATCACATGCTCGAGCGTACAGAACTGCACGAGGGTGGGCCACCGCTTCAGTCGCGGATGATCCTTGCGACCCACGAGCACATAATGCTCCGTGAAGAGCGGCTGCTGATGAAAGTTATCGGCATCAGGCGACGTGATGTGAAACGCGAGATCGATCTCGCCGCGCTCCGCCTGCTTCGCGAGACGCGGCGGCATGATCTCCAGCACCGCTATGCGCGTGTGCGGCGCGGCGGCGCACAGGCCGCTCGCTCAACGCAGAAAGAAGGACAGTGGATTCGGAGTAGTCGGTGGCGGCGATGCGCCATATGTTGTCCGCCGTCGCGGGATCGAAAGCCGCTTCGGGCGATACCGCGCGCTCCAGCGACGCCAATGCTTCGCGCAGCGGCTCGCGCAGGCTCTCCGCGCCCGCCGGGCAACAGCAGCGGATCGCCGAAGATGTCGCGCAGCTTCGCCAGATGCACGCTCACGGAAGGCTGCGAGAAATGAAGACGCTCGGCCGCCCATGTGACGTTCTGCTCCGCGAGCAGGACATCGCGAGCAGGACATCGAGTGTGACGAGAAGATTGAGATCGAGCCGACGAAGAATGTTATCAACCATCGTAATGCCTGCAATTCCGGATATTCATTTCTAATATACCCGAGCAGGCTCTATGCTGGCCTCCACTTCTGAATCGAACTGGAGAATGCTTCATGAACGTGCTGATCATCTATGCCCATCCGGAACGCCGCTCGCTCAACGGCGCCCTCAATGACTTCGCCGTGCAGCGCCTGCGGGATAACGGCCATGCAGTCCAGGTGTCCGACCTGTACGCGATGAACTGGAAAGCGCCGCTCGATGCAAACGATATCCGCGAGCGCGACAGCGAAGCGCCGTTTCACGCGAGCCTCGATTCGAAGCATGCCTACGAGAACGGCTTGCAAAGCCGCGACATCGAAATCGAGCAGGACAAGCTGCGCTGGGCAGACGCGCTGATCCTGCAATTCCCGATGTGGTGGTTCTCCATGCCCGCGATCATGAAGGGCTGGGTCGAGCGCGTCTATGCCTATGGCTTCGGCTACGGCGTGGGCGAGCACTCCGACACGCACTGGGGCGACCGCTACGGCGAGGGCATGATGGCAGGCAAGCGCGCGATGATCCTCGTCACCACGGGCGGCTGGGAGTCGCACTATGGTCCCGCGGCATCAACGGACCGATCGACGACCTGCTCTTTCTGATCCAGCACGGCGTGCTGTTCTATCCCGGCTTCGACGTGCTGCCGCCGTTCGTCGTTTACCACACGAGTCGGATGAACGATGCCCGTCTGCAGGCCACTTGCAACGCGCTAGGCCGGCGCCTCGACCGGCTGTGGGACGATGCGCCAATCGCGTTTCGCAAGCAGAATCATGGCGACTACGCGATTCCTTTGCTCACGCTGCGCGAGGAACTCGCCGGGGGACGGAGCGGCTTCGCCGCGCACATCGAGTAAGGGGGCACGCGGTCAGACCCGGAAGGCGGCTAAGATGGACCCTTCCACATCCGCGAAGGAAGACATCGAATGCTGACGATCTGGGGCAGAGCCAACTCGGTCAATGTGCAGAAAGTGCTGTGGTGCTGCAAGGAATTGGGGCTCGCGTACGACCGCATCGACGCGGGCCTGCAATTCGGGCGCAACAACGAGCCCGACTATCTCGCGATGAACCCGATGGGCCGCGTGCCCACGCTGGTCGACGGCGATTTCGTGCTGTGGGAATCGAACTCGATCATCCGCTATCTCGCGATGCAATACGGCCCCGACAACAAGAACGACACGCTGTACCCGGCCGAGCCGAAGGTGCGCGCGAGCGCGGACCGCTGGCTCGACTGGGCGCTCTCCACCCTTCAGCCCGCGGAGCGCCCCGTCTTCTGGGGCTACATCCGCACGAATGCGGCGGATCGGGACATGAAGCAGCTCGCCGCCGCCGCGAGCGAAGTCGAAAAGCTCTGGCACGTCGTCGATGCGCATCTCAAAGGCCGCGACTATCTCGAAGGCGGCACGTTCACGCTTGCCGATCTCGTCATCGCCGCGTATGCGCGCCGCTGGTTCGGCATCGCCGAGCTCGCGCGGCCCGAGCTCGAACACTGGTACATCGGCATCACGCAGCGCGCCGGCTTCCAGCGCTACGTGTCGCCCGCTTTGACCTGATCGGGGACGCCCGCCATGACGATCGAACTGCATACCTGGAACACGCCCAACGGACGCAAGATCAGCGCCGCGCTGGAAGAAATGCAACTGCCCTACGCCGTGAAGACGGTGAACATCACGAAGGGCGAGCAACATGCGGCCGAATTTCTGCGCATCAGCCCGAACAATCGCATCCCGGCGATCGTCGATCCGGACGGAGCCGGCGGCCAGCCGATCAGGGTGTTCGAGTCCGGCGCCATCCTGCTCTATCTCGGCGAGAAGACCGGCAAGTTCCTGCCCGCCAGCCTGCGCGAGCGCGTGCCGGTGCTCGAATGGCTGATGTGGCAGATGGGCGGCTTCGGCCCGATGCCGGGACAGGTGCATCATTTCCGCGCCGTCGAGCCGGAGAGCGACCGCCGCTATGGATTGAAGCGCTACTCTGACGAAACGCGCCGCCTGTACCGCGTGCTCGACAAGCGTCTCGGCGAGGTGGAGTTCGTCGCGGGCGAATTGTCCGTCGCCGATTTCGCGATTCTCGGCTGGGCGTGGCGGCACGAGCGGCATCAGGTTTCGCTCGACGAATATCCTTGCGTCAAGCGCTGGTACGAAGCCTTCTTCGCGCGCCCGGGCGTCCGGCGCGGTTTCGACGTGAAGCTCGACGATCTCGCCTGATCAGGGCAAACCATGAGACATGGCCGTTCGTCAGGCTAACGTAAGTCGCGCGCATGATGCGCGCATGATAACAATGAGCTGATTTGTATAGACCGGAGACATGGGTAACACCTGTTCCATGACATGGGTAACACTTTGGACGAATGGTTTGTCCGGAGTCAATCATGAGCTGGGATAGCAAAAACATCATGGAACTGCGGCTTGAATTCGTGAAGTTCGTTACACAAGAAGGCGCCAACCGGCGCGCGTTGTGTCGGCGATACGGCATCAGCCCGAAGACGGGCTACAAATGGATCCAGCGCTACCAGCAGGGCGATACCACCTTGGCCGATCACCCCAGACGTCCC
>LFJH01000086.1 GCA_001189335.2 Candidatus Paraburkholderia schumanniana | reverse complement strand
TCCAGTCCCGCAAAATCCCGATACAGCGGTACGTCGTAAAGCGCCTCTTCCATCGCCGGGTCCGACAGACCAAACCACTGTTGCATGAAATGGATCCGCAGCATCGTGGCGATTGGGAACGGTGGCCGCCCGGTCTTTCCCTTCGGATAGTGCGGTTCGATTAACGCAATCAATCTCGACCAGGGCGCGACGCGCCTCATCTCATCAAGAAATTCCCGGTTGCGAGTACGTTTCGTTGAAAGATCCAGACCAAGACCAAGTTGTGTCATCGAAGATGTCCTTGAATTTCTCTTCTTTCCAGGATAGTCCAATCAGGTGCCAGGATCGGGAGTTTGGCAGAGGTTCCCTAGTTTTCAACCTTGATTGACAGCAGTTTATGGAACTGGCTCTTGCTCTATTGACCAAATACGTAAGACGTAAGCGCCCTCGGTATCTTGGGCGCCTCATTCGCATTCATATGGTCGATCTTTCAATACGTTGAAGTTCGTAACAGAGACGCCAAGAATCGAGATTTCGAGATATTCCACCGACTTGTCAAAGAACTCGTGCAAGGAGAAGACAACACAATCAAATTGGATAGGCAATGCGCGGTGGTCTTTGAATTGCGACACTTTCCTCGCTACTACCCGTTCTCTCTCAGGATGCTTGAGGGCCTCAAGCAGAGTTGGAGTAAAGCCGACCACCTCTCGCGGCTGACGGAAGAGATAGAACTGACAATCGAACACATTCGAGCAAGGGTACGGAAAGACGATAGGCGCTGACTTCCTCATGTCATAGACGAGGCAAATGGCTCCAAATCGTTACGGCGTCAGACTTGGTGTGTGTCTCGCCGCGTACAATACCACCTTTGAACGTCCGAACAGCTGCTCATGGCCACCCCTCTTTTCGACTGGTTTGTTCCCTGCCCGCGCGATCTCGAAGCGCCGCTTGCCGCCGAACTCGCGGAGATCGGGGAGCGGCACGTGGCCAGCGCGCCGCTGTCCGGCGGCGGATCGCTGATCGTCGGCGCACAGGTGCCCGGCGGCGTGCACTTCCGGGGCGGCTGGGTCGCGGGCATGGCGGCGAACCTACATTCGCGCATCGCGAGCCGCGTGCTCCTGAAGGTCGCGCAAGGCCCGTATCGCAACGAGCACGACATCTACGAACTCACGCACCGCCAGCGCTGGGAGCAATGGTTCACGCCCAGCCAGACGATGCGCGTCGACCTCACCGCGATCAAATCGCCGGTGAAGAGCCTCGAATTTACCACCCTGCGCGTGAAGGACGCCATCTGCAACCGTCTGCGCGACTTGGCCGGCGCCCGCCCGAGCATCGACACCGCACAGCCCGACATCCGCGTGTTCGCGTTCCTCACGATGAACGAGTGCACGCTTTATCTCGACACCTCCGGCGAACCGCTCTTCAAGCGCGGCTGGCAGCTCGACAAGGGCGCGGCGCCACTGCGCGAGAATCTCGCGGCGGGCATTCTGCGCCTCACTGGCTGGACGCCCGGCACGCCGCTCTTCGATCCGATGTGCGGCAGCGGCACCTTCCTTGCTGAAGCGGCGCAGACCACGCTCGGCATCGCGCCGGGGAGCGAGCAGCGCTTCGGCTTCGAAAAGCTCAAGCCCTTTCATCCGGGCATGTGGCAGAAGCTCAAGCAGGTCGCCGCCGAGCAGCGCCGCGCCGCGCGCGCGTCGCAAACCGCGCTGAACATTTTCGGCAGCGACATCTCCGGCGACATGCTCGAAAAGGCGCGCGCGAACCTGAGCCGCGCGGGCATTCCAGAGCTGTCGCTGAAGCAGGTCGACGCGCGCAACATGGTGCCGCCGGCTGATGCGCCCGGCATTCTCGTCGCGAACCCGCCGTCCGGCGAACGTATCGAAGTGCGCGGACGCGGCCCGCGCGGCGAGATCCGCGACACCGCGCGCAGCCGCCGCGAGGACGACGAAGCCTTCGCCCGCGCGCAACCGGACCCGGCCGATACCGAGTTCTTCGTCTCGTTCGGCAACGCGCTCAAGCAGCGCTTTCCCGGCTGGCGCGCGTACGTGCTGACGTCCGACCGCAAGCTGCCGGGCCTGTTGCGGCTGCGGGAATCGACCAAGATGCCGCTCTTCAACGGCGTGCTCGAATGCCGCCTGTTCCGCTTCGATCTGATCGCCGGGAGCGTGCGCAACCGTCCCGCCGGCGAGTAAGCATGCCGTGCGCGCAAGCGCCGGCACAATAGGCCGAATGGCCGAGTCCCGTCGTGGCGGAGCCGGCGCTACAATCGGCGCATGAACTCACCGACCGAACTCGCCAGTCCCATCGCCGTCGACATCTATCGCGCGCGCCGCAAGCGCGTGCTCGCCGCGCTGCGTGCGCAAGGCGGCGGCATCGCCATCCTGCCGACCGCGCAGGAGGTCATGCGCAACCGCGACACGGACCACCCTTTCCGTCACGACAGCTACTTCTACTATCTGACGGGCTTCAACGAACCCGAGGCGACGCTCGTGCTCAACGCGAGCGGGAAGGACGGAGAGCCCGCGTCGATTCTCTTTTGCCGCGAAAAGAACGCCGAGCGTGAAACGTGGGAAGGCTTCCGCTTCGGCCCGGACGCCGCGCGCGAGGCTTTCGGTTTCGATGCCGCGTTTCCCATCGGCGCGCTCGACGAGGAAGTGCCCCGCCTGATCGCCGACAAGCCCGCGCTGCACTACGCACTCGGCACATCGGCGGAACTGGACGCGAAAGTGCGCGGCTGGCTCGCCACCGTGCGCGCGCAGAGCCGCAGCGGCGTGCGCGCGCCCGCGAAGGCGGAACATCTCTTGCCGATCCTCGACGAGATGCGCCTCGTCAAGGACGCACATGAAATCGCGATCATGCGCCGCGCGGCATCCATTTCCGCCGAAGCGCACCGCCGCGCCATGCGCGCGACACGTCCCGGCATGCGCGAGTACGAGATCGAGGCCGAACTGCTCTACACGTTCCGCCGCCACGGCGCGCAGGCGCCGGCGTACGGATCGATCGTCGCGGCGGGCGCGAATGCCTGTGTGCTGCACTACCCGGCGGGCAACGCGATCGCGCGCGACGGCGACCTGATCCTCATCGACGCCGCGTGCGAGCTCGACGGCTACGCCCTCCGACATCACGCGCACCTTCCCCGCCAGCGGCCGCTTCACGCCGGCGCAGCGCGAGCTCTACGACATCGTGCTCGCCGCACAAGCCGCCGTCGACGCGACACGCCCCGGCGTGAGCTTCGACGTGCCGCATCAGGCGGCATTGAAAGTCCTGTCGCAAGGCTTGCTGGACACCGGCATTCTCGACAAGACGAAATTCGGCGGGCTCGATGACGTCCTTGCACAACGCGCCTATGCGCCCTTCTATTGCATCGCACGGGCCACTGGATCGGCATGGACGTGCACGACGCAGGCGAATACCGCGAAGCGGACGGCCCGCCCGACGAGCAAGGCGCGCGGCCCTGGCGCATGCTCCTGACCGGCATGGCGCTCACCGTGGAGCCGGGCCTTTACGTGCGCGCCGCCGAGGGTGTGCCCGAACGATACTGGAACATCGGCATCCGCATCGAGGACGATGCAATCGTCACGGAAGCCGGCTGCGAGCTGCTCACGCGCGAGGTGCCCGTCGCCGCCGACGAGATCGAGGTGCTGATGCGCGAATCGAATGACTGAGGCAATCGAGGCAACGCACGCGATGACCGACGCGCAAGAACCGCATTTCGACTACGACATCGCTATCGTCGGCGCGGGGCCGGTCGGGCTCGCGCTGGCCGGCTGGCTCGCGCGGCGCAGCGCGACGTCGCGGCTCTCCATCGCGCTGATCGACGCGCGCACGCCCGCGGCCGCCGCGAACGATCCGCGCGCGCTTGCGCTTTCCCACGGCAGCCGCGTGATGCTCCAGCAGCTCGGTTTTCCCGGCGACGCCACGCCCATCCGCCGCATCCATGTGTCGCAGCGCGGGCACTTCGGCCGCACGCTGATCGAGCACGACGAGCACGAGCTGCCCGAACTGGGTTACGTGGTGCGCTACGGCTCGCTCGTCGCCGCACTTGCCGATGCGGTGCACGCGACCCGGGTCGACTGGCTCACCGATACGTCCGCGCTCGCGCCGCTGCAAGACAACGATGGCATCACGCTCCCGCTGCAATCGGCAAGCGGCGAGCGCACCGTCCGCGTGAAGGTGCTCGTGAACGCCGAAGGCGGCCTCTATCAAAAAAGCGATGTGGCCGCGCCCGGCGAGCGCCGCACGCGGGATTACGGCCAGACGGCCATCGTCGGCACGGTGAGTGTGTCGGATCCGCGCGCGAACGTCGCGTGGGAGCGCTTCACGCACGAAGGGCCGATCGCGCTCCTTCCGTGCGGCGGCCAGCGTCACGCCGACTATTCGCTCGTCTGGTGCTGCTCGCCCGACGAAGCCGCGCGCCGCATGCAGCTCGACGACGACACTTTTCTCGCCGAACTGGGCACCGCGTTCGGCGCGCGCATGGGCCACTTCATGCGCATCGCGGGACGCGCCGCCTTCCCGCTCGGGCTGACGGCGCTCGAAGTGCTCGTCTACCGCCGCACCGTGGCAATCGGCAATGCCGCGCAGACGCTGCATCCCGTCGCGGGCCAGGGCCTGAACCTCGGCCTGCGCGACGCGCTTGCGCTCGCCGACGCGCTGTCCGCCGACGGCCCGCGCCCGCTCGCGCTCGCCCGCTTCGCGCAGCGCCGCGCGCTCGACCGGCGCCTGACCATCGGCGCGACCGATACGCTCGCGCGCATCTTCACGGTGGACTTCCCGCCGCTCGCCGCCTTGCGCGGCCTGGCCCTTACCGCGCTGGAATTCCTGCCGCCGGTAAAAACCGCCCTTGCCCGCCAGATGATGTTCGGCCAGCGGCGCTGATCCAGCACAGGAAAAAGGACAATCATCTGCGCTAAGTCGAAGAACTTATCCTCTATGAAGGCGCGCTCTTTCATAGAAGATTTAAAGACTTGCACGCGATTGCTCTTAATTTCAGCACGCACTTCGCGTTAAAATAAACGTTTCCCCTTCAGAAACGTTGCATCCGCATGACGCGGCTCCGACCCGGTTCGGACCGCTTTCGCCAGTGCGGGTCCTTTAGCCTTCATGCCAACCATCGGTTCACACGTTCTGCGCAACAACCTGTTCGTTGCCCCGATGGCAGGTGTCACCGATCGCCCGTTCCGGCAGCTCTGCAAGCGCATGGGCGCGGGCTACGCGGTGTCGGAGATGGTCGCGTCGAACGCGCAACGGTGGAAGAGCGAGAAGACCATGCGCCGCGCCAACCATCCGGGCGAGGTCGAGCCGATCTCCGTGCAGATCGCGGGCGCGGATCCGCAGATGCTGGCCGAGGCCGCGCGACACAATGTCGCGAACGGCGCGCAGATCATCGACATCAACATGGGCTGCCCGGCCAAGAAGGTGTGCAACGTGGCCGCGGGCTCGGCGCTGCTGCAGAACGAGCCGCTCGTCGCGCGCATCGTAGAAGCGGTGGTGCAGGCGGTCGGCGTGGGTCCGGACGCCGTGCCCGTCACGCTCAAGATTCGCACGGGTTGGAATTGCGAGAACAAGAACGCGATCACCGTCGCGCGCATCGCGCAGGACGCGGGCATCTCGATGCTCACCGTGCACGGCCGCACGCGCGCCGACCTCTACAAAGGCGAGGCGGAGTACGAAACCATCGCGGCGGTGAAGGCATCGGTGAAGATTCCCGTCGTCGCGAACGGCGACATCGCCACGCCCGAAAAAGCGCGCGACGTGCTGGCCGCGACCGGCGCCGACGCCATCATGATCGGCCGTGCGGCGCAGGGGCGTCCGTGGCTGTTCCGCGAGATCGAGCATTTCCTGAAGACCGGCGAGCGCCTGCCGCCGCCGCGCATCGACGAGATCCAGCAGGTGATGAACGAGCACCTCGAGGATCACTACGCCTTTTACGGGGAATTCACGGGCGTTCGGACTGCGCGCAAGCATATCGGCTGGTACACTCGCGGCCTTTCCGGCGCCAACACCTTCCGGCACCGGATGAATACGCTGGACACGACCAAAGAACAATTGCTCGCCGTCAACGAATTCTTCGACGCACAAAAGGCGTTGTCCGACCGTCTCGTCTATGTGGACGAGTCGGGCGACGCCGACGACGCAGCCGAAGAAGAATCGTGTGGCGGGCTCAACAACACGACAGACCGACTGATTGCCGCATGAGCAGACATAACATCGAACAATGCGTCCGCCAGAGCCTCGACAACTATTTTCAGGACCTGGACGGCTCCAATCCGCACGATGTCTACGACATGGTGATTTCGTGCGTGGAAAAACCGATGCTCGAAGTGGTACTCGAGCAGGCGGGCGGAAACCAATCGCTCGCGGCCGAGTATCTCGGCATCAACCGCAATACGCTACGCAAGAAGCTTCAGCAGCACGGATTGATTTGATTCATCGGACTGAGGCGCGCGCCTTGGTCCGGCCTGGTTTCCCTTTTCGGTTTCAGTGTTCATCATGATCAAGCAAGCGCTCCTTTCCATTTCCGACAAAACCGGCATCGTCGATTTCGCCAAATCGCTGTCGGAGCTCGGCGTCAAGCTCCTCTCGACCGGCGGCACGGCAAAACTGCTCGCCGACGCCGGCCTGCCCGTGACCGAAGTCGCCGATTACACCGGCTTCCCGGAAATGCTCGACGGGCGCGTGAAGACGCTGCATCCGAAGGTGCACGGCGGCATTCTCGCGCGCCGCGACCTGCCCGAGCACATGGCCGCGCTGGAAAAGCACGACATTCCGACCATCGACCTGCTCGTCGTAAATCTGTATCCGTTCGTGCAGACGGTGTCGAAGGAAGAGTGCTCGCTGGAGGACGCGATCGAGAACATCGATATCGGCGGCCCGACGATGCTGCACTCGGCGGCGAAGAATCATCGCGACGTGACGGTGATCGTCGATCCGGCCGATTACTCCGCTGTGCTCGACGAAATGCGCGCGAACAAGAACACCGTCGGCTACAAGACGAACTTCCGTCTGGCGACGAAGGTCTTCGCGCACACCGCGCAATACGACGGCACGATCACGAACTATCTGACGAGCCTCACCGAAGAACTGCAGCATTCGAGCCGCAACACGTACCCGGCGACGTTCAACCTCGCGTTCGACAAGGTGCAGGATCTGCGCTACGGCGAGAATCCGCATCAGAGCGCGGCGTTCTATCGTGACCTGAGCGTACCGGCCGGCGCGCTCGCGAACTACGAGCAGCTGCAGGGCAAGGAGCTGTCGTACAACAACATCGCCGATTCGGACGCCGCATGGGAATGCGTGAAGACGTTCGATGCGCCTGCGTGCGTCATCATCAAGCACGCGAATCCGTGCGGCGTAGCGCTCGGCGCGAACGCGGCAGAAGCGTACTCGAAGGCGTTCCAGACGGACCCCACTTCCGCGTTCGGCGGCATCATCGCGTTCAATCGCGAAGTCGACGAAGCGGCGGCGCAGACCGTGGCCAAGCAGTTCGTCGAAGTGCTGATCGCGCCTTCGTTCAGCGAGGCCGCGCGCGGCGTGTTCGCGGCGAAGCAGAACGTGCGTCTGTTGCAGATCGCCCTCGGCACTGGCCACAACGCGTTCGATCTGAAGCGCGTCGGCGGCGGTTTGCTCGTCCAAGCGCTCGATGCGAAGAACGTGCAGCCGCACGAGCTGCGCGTCGTGACGAAGCGCCATCCGACGCCGAAGGAAATGGACGACCTGATGTTCGCGTGGCGCGTGGCCAAGTATGTGAAGTCGAATGCGATCGTCTTCTGCAGCGGCGGCATGACGCTCGGTGTCGGCGCGGGCCAGATGAGCCGCGTGGATTCGGCGCGCATCGCGGGCATCAAGGCGCAGAACGCCGGTCTGACGCTGAACGGCTCGGCGGTGGCATCGGACGCATTCTTCCCGTTCCGCGACGGCCTCGATGTCGTCGTGAATGCGGGCGCGACCTGCGTCATTCAGCCGGGCGGCTCCATGCGCGACGACGAAGTGATCGCCGCCGCCGACGAGCACAGCGTCGCGATGATCTTCACCGGCACGCGGCATTTCCACCATTAATTTCGAGCGATTCAATTAAGATGGGCCTGTTTGTGCCTCGAATGGCATAAACAGGCCTTTTTGATTTGGACGCCCGCAAAAGACGGAACGCACCACACGACGAATGAGAATCCTAGGCATCGACCCCGGCCTGCGCGTGACCGGCTTCGGCATCATCGACAAGTCCGGACACACGCTCAGCTACGTGACGAGCGGCGTCATCAAGACCGCCGAGGCCGATCTGCCTTCGCGGCTCAACACGATCTTCAGCGGCATCTCGACGCTCATCGCGCAACACAGTCCGGATCAGGCCGCGATCGAAAAAGTCTTCGTCAACGTGAATCCGCAATCGACGCTGCTGCTCGGCCAGGCGCGCGGCGCGGCCATTTGCGGGCTCGTCGCGAGCGGCGTGCCGGTGGCCGAATACACCGCGCTGCAACTGAAGCAAGCGGTCGTCGGCTACGGGCGCGCGTCCAAGGAACAGATGCAACAGATGGTCGTGCGGCTCTTGAGCCTCTCGGGCGTGCCGAGCACCGATGCCACCGACGCTCTCGGCATGGCCATCTGTCATGCACACGGCGGTAGCGGGCTGGCGACGCTCGGCGACATCGCGCCGGGGCTCGCTAAGAAAGGCCTGCGCGTACGGCGCGGACGGCTCATCGGCTAATCCTTCTCTACGAAATCAACCAAAACATGATCGGTCGCATCGCCGGCGTTCTGCTGGAAAAAAATCCGCCGCATTTGCTCGTCGACTGCAACGGCGTCGGCTACGAAATCGACGTGCCGATGAGCACCTTCTACAACCTGCCGAACACGGGCGAAAAGGTCGTACTGCTCACGCAGCTGATCGTGCGCGAGGACGCGCATCTGCTCTACGGGTTTCTCACCTCCCAGGAGCGCTCGACGTTCCGCGAGTTGCTGAAGATCAGCGGCATCGGCGCGCGCATGGCACTCGCCGTGCTCTCCGGCATGAGCGTGCATGAACTCTCTCAAACGGTAACGACGCAGGACGCCGCGCGCCTCACGCGTGTGCCGGGCATCGGCAAGAAGACGGCGGAGCGCCTTTTGCTGGAACTGAAAGGCAAGCTCGGCGCCGATCTCGGCGCGGCGGCAAGCGCGGTATCGCAATCCGATCACGCGTCCGACATTCTCAATGCGCTGCTCGCGCTCGGCTACTCCGAGAAGGAAGCGCTCGCCGCGATCAAGAACGTGCCGGCGGGAACGGGCGTGTCAGAAGGCATCAAGCTGGCGCTGAAAGCGCTTTCGAAAGCCTGATTCCCGCGATTCGACCTAAGGAACATCTGCACGACTCGATTTCAGAGCGCTGACGTTTTACGCTTCGCATCGTATCGATCGCGACGATGGCCTGCGGGTGATTAGTCAACTTTTGAACCGTGGCGGCCTCGTTTTCTGAGTCTCGCGTTTCGATCCTCAAGCGCTTCAAGCATTTCAAGCGCTTCGCAAGGCCTTGCGTGCCATCCACAAATTGCCCAGCGCAAACAGCGTTGTGATCTGCGCAGTATTTTTCATCACCCCCCTATACCGGGTCTTCGTGTAGCCAAATTGCCGCTTGAGCACGCGAAACGGGTGTTCGACCTTCGCGCGGATGCCCGCCTTCAGACGTTCGATCCGATCGTAGATCGCGTCCAGTTGATCACT
>LFJH01000085.1 GCA_001189335.2 Candidatus Paraburkholderia schumanniana | reverse complement strand
AGGTGAAACGAGCGCTTGCCGAGATCTATTCCAATGACCATCACGTCTTGCATGGTGTTGTCTCCGGTTGATCGTGCTGACATAGCTTAACCCACTGTCAGGTGGGGAGGACCATCCCATTACGACTTCGCGAAGCTGCCGTTCGAGAACGCGGTGAAGGTCGTCAATGGCAACGGCAGCCGCAAGATCGCCGTGTTCTCCGATCCGAACTGCCCGTACTGCAAGCAACTCGAATCGACGCTGAAGTCCATCGACAACGTGACCGTCTACACCTTCCTGTATCCCGTGCTCTCGCCGGACTCGGCGGCCAAGTCGAAGTCGATCTGGTGCTCGAAGGATCGGGGCGTGTCCTGGGAGAGCTGGATGCTCGACCACAAGGCGCCGACCGCTCTGGCATCCTGTGACACGACCGCTATCGACAGGAACCTGAAGCTCGGCCGCACGATGAACGTCACCGGCACGCCGACCGTGTTCCTCGCCGATGGCCGGCGTCTGCCGGGCGCCGTGCCCGCCGACCGGCTGGAGAAGGAACTGGCCGCCGCGCGCTGAGCGCGACGCAACACGAGGACGGAGGCGCAATGAGCGCCTCCTCTGTTTTGTGGCTTCCCTTTTGCAAGGCGAAGCCGCGGGTGCGCCGGGCGTGCCCAGAACAAGAAAAGGGACAACGCGATGACTCCATCCATGCAACCGGTGCGCTATAGCATCGTTCCGAAAAACCCCGCCGCGCATCTCTTCGAAGTGACGATGACCGTCGCCGAGCCTGATCCCGCCGGCCAGCGCTTCATGCTGCCGGTCTGGATTCCGGGCAGCTACATGGTCCGCGAGTTCGCGCGCAACATCGTGACGCTGCAGGCGTTCAATGCGGCGGGCCGCAAGGTTGCCATCGAAAAAATCGACAAGCACGCGTGGCAGGCCGCACCCGTCGACGGCCAGATCACGCTGCGCTACGAGGTCTATGCGTGGGACATGTCGGTGCGCGCGGCGCATCTCGACGACACCGTCGGCTTCTTCAACGGCACGAGCGTCTTTCTTGCCGTGGAGGGGCAGTCGAGCGCGCCGTGCATCGTCGACATCGAGCCGCCGCAGGGCGGCGGGTATCGCAACTGGCGCGTCGCGACGGCGCTTGCCGAAGCGCGCGGCACGAAGCGCTACGGCTTCGGCACCTATGAGGCGGCGAACTACGACGAGCTCGCCGATTATCCCGTCACGCTCGGCGAATTCGCGCTGGGCGGCTTCACCGCGCACGGCGTGAAGCACGACATCGTGATCTCGGGGCGCGTCGTCAATCTCGACATGAACCGGCTCGCCGCGGATCTGAAGCGCGTCTGCGAAGCGCAGATCGCGCTTTTCGAGCCGCGTACGAAGAAGGCGCCGGTGGATCGCTACGTGTTCGTGACTGTCGCCGTCAGCGATGGCTACGGCGGGCTCGAGCATCGCGCATCGACGGCGCTGATCTGCAATCGCACGGATCTTCCGGTGCAGGGCCGCCCGGAGATGACCGAGGGTTATCGTACCTATCTCGGGCTGTGCAGCCACGAGTATTTCCATACGTGGAACGTGAAGCGCATCAAGCCCGCCGCGTTCGCGCCGTACGACCTGTCGCAGGAAAATTACACGACGCTGCTGTGGCTCTTCGAAGGCTTCACGTCCTATTACGACGACCTGATGCTCGTGAGAAGCGGCCTCATCACCGCCGGCGATTACTTCAGCCTGCTCGGCAAGACGATCGGCGGCGTGCTGCGCGGCTCGGGGCGTCTCAAGCAGTCGGTCGCGCAAAGCTCGTTCGACGCCTGGGTGAAGTACTACCGCGCCGACGAAAACGCGCCGAACGCGATCGTCAGCTATTACCAGAAGGGCTCGCTCGTGGCGCTTACGTTCGATCTGTCGATTCGCGCGCAGACCGATAACCGCAAATCGCTCGACGACGTGATGCGCCTTTTGTGGCAGCGCTACGGCCGCGATTTCTACAACGGCAAGCAGCGCGGCATTCTTGAGGAAGACGTCGAGGCGCTGTTCGCCGAAGCGAGCGGCGCGGACTTGCGTTCGCTGTTCCGCGATGGCGTGCGCGGCACGCGCGATCTGCCGCTCGACGCACTGTTCGAGCCATTCGGCATCGCGCTCGCACCCGATTCGACGGGCAACGGGGCATCGGTCAAACCCTCGCTCGGGGCGCGTGTGCGCGGCGGCGCGGATTGCACGCTCGCCGTCGTCCACGAAGGCGGCGCGGCGCAGAAGGCGGGATTGTCGGCCGGCGACGTGCTCGTTGCGATCGACGGGTTGCGCGTCACCTGCTCGAATCTGGATGCGCTCATGTCGCGCTATCTGGTGGGCGCGAAGGTGGAAGTGTACGCGTTCCGCCGCGACGAACTGCGCCGCAGCGAAGTCAAGCTCGACGGGCCGGAAGTCGCGCGCTACGTGCTGACGGCCATCGACGGACGCGGTCCGTCGATGCAATGGCGCGAGCGCTGGCTAAGAGGCTGATCGCGCAAAGCGTGGCGGATTGTTCTACCGGTGCAACGATCCGTCACAAGCAGATGGCTTTTCCCCGGCGTCGAAAAACGAAGAATGCTTCCTAAGCCGGGCGCCGACGGTGCCCGAAACCCGACTAAGGAACAGGAAGCCATCACGACGACGATTCTGCAAATCAACTCCGCTGCTCGCTCGCAAGGCGCTCAATCCACGCTGCTCGCCGACGAACTGACCGCGAAGCTGCAACAAAGCAACCCGGACGCAAAGTTGATCGTGCGCAATCTGCTGGCAGACGGCCTGCCGCACCTCGACGATGCAACCCTCGGCGCTTTCTTTACGCCGGCTGAACAGCGCAGCACAGAGCAGGCCGCCATCAACGCGAAGAGCAAGGCGCTGATCGCCGAACTGCAAGCGGCGGATATCGTCGTGATCGCGGCTCCGCTGTACAACTTCGGTATTTCGTCGCAATTGAAGGCGTACTTCGACTGGATCCCACGCGCCGGCATCACGTTCCGCTACACCGCGAACGGTCCGGAAGGCCTTGTGAAGGGCAAGAAGGTGTTCGTCGTGTCGGCGCGCGGCGGCAAGTACATCGGCACCCCGCACGATTCGCAGACACCGTACCTCAAGTCGTTCCTCGGCTTCCTCGGCATGACGGATGTGAACTTCATCTACGCCGAAGGCCTGAACATGGGGCCGGAAGCAGCCGGCGCGGCGCTTGCATCGGCGCGTGAGGCAATCGCCGCGGTCTGAGCGTCTCGTTCCCGGCATCAAGCAAAAAGCCCCGCTGGAGTCAGCGGGGCTTTTTGCGCTTTTACGTCTGAAGAATTTCAGGCCGGCAATTCGGGTTCGGCGGGCAAGCGCCAGTCGATCGGCTCGCGGCCGTGCTTCGCCAGATATTCGTTGGCGAGCGCGAAATGCCCACAGCCGAAAAATCCCCGATACGCCGACAGCGGCGACGGGTGCGCCGCCTCCAGCACGCAATGTGCCTTCGCCGTGCCCTCGATCAGCCCGCGTTTCGCCTGGGCGTGCGCGCCCCACAGCATGAAGACGAGCCCATCGTGACGCTGCGCCATTTCGTGGATGAGCGTGTCGGTGCATTGCTCCCAGCCGCGTTTGGCGTGACTGCCGGCTTTGTCGCGCTCGACCGTCAGCGATGTGTTGAGCAGCAGCACGCCTTGCTTCGCCCATGAATCGAGACAGCCGTGCGCGGGTGGAGGAAAACCGAGGCTCGCGTGAATCTCCTTGAAAATGTTGCGCAGCGACGGCGGCGGACGCACCGGCGCGGGCACCGAGAACGCCAGGCCGTGCGCCTGGGGCGCGCCCTTGTCCTCGCCGTGATACGGATCTTGGCCGACAATCACGACCTTCACGTCGGCGGGGCTGGTGAGACGCAGCGCGCGGAATACATCGGCGGGATAGACCGTTTTGCCTGCGGCCCGCTCGGCATCGACGAACGCGCACAGCGACGCGTAATGCCTGCTGTCGATGAACGGCTTCAGATGCTTGCGCCAGTCGGCGGGCAGGGCATCGAACTGGCTTTCGAGCGTCGTGAGATTCGATGCGGCCGCGGGTTCGTTCTCCGCGAAGAGGGAGGGCTGTTGGCTCATGCTCGTGCTTGCTCTCAGGCGTCGCGGTACTGGCGTTCCGACTGTCCGCGCAGCAGATAACCGCGCTGGGCCTTGCTGAGATCTTCGGGAACGAGTTCAGGAAATGCCCCGCGCAACTCGGCTGCGAGCATCGAAAGCGCACTTTCCTCGCCCGATTTCAGTTCCAGTTCGAGTTCGCTGATGTCCGCGCGACGCGTCTTTCCGTCGACTTCAGCGGTGATCTCGCCGTCCAGCGCCACTTCGATCTGCGAGCCCTCCCGCTCGATGTCCCACAGAATGCGCCGGACATCGGTCTTGAACAGCGCGATCAGATCCGGCGCGGCGCGTTCCAGCGCGGCGCGGGCGGCGTCGTTGTCGCAGGCGGTGAGCAGCGCGTCGATTTCGAGCGCCTCGCCCTGGACCGGCAGTTCCCATTCGTGCCGGTTGCTCAGGCCCGCGACGCTTTTGCCGAGCGTCTTGTAGGTCTGCAGCCATTGGTCGGGCATGCGGCGCAGGCGCAGTGCGGATTTCGCTTTGGCGAGCGCGCAGCCCAGTGTATCGAAATAGACATTGGCAAGCTCGATCGGCTTGCCCGCGCCGGTGCGTTCGTCGAAGAAGCGCGCCACGTCGTCGTGCTGCGACGGCACAAGCGCGAGTTTCAGTTCACGTTCGATGCCCACGGTGTGCGGTCCGGTCGATGGAGTCAGAAAAACATGCGCGCGAGTTCCGCGCCAGGATCGTCGGCGCGCATGAACGCCTCGCCGACGAGGAAGGTGTGCACACGCATGGCCCGCAGCCGGTCGACGTCGACACGCGACAGAATGCCCGACTCGGTCACGACGATACGGTCATCCGGTACTTGTTCCAGCATGCCGATGGTCGTGTCGATGGTCGTTTCGAACGTGTGCAGATTGCGGTTGTTGATGCCGATGAGCGGCGTCTTCAGCGTGAGCGCGTCGCGCAGTTCGTCGGCGTCGTGCACTTCGACCAGCACCGCGAGCCCGAGCGAATGCGCGTACGCTTCGAGATCCTGCATCTGCGAGAGTTCGAGCGCGGCGGCGATCAGCAGGATGCAGTCCGCGCCCATCGCGCGCGCTTCCATGATCTGATACGGATCGATGATGAAGTCCTTGCGCAGCACCGGCAGGCTGCACGCGGCGCGCGCCTCCTGCAGATACGCGACACTGCCCTTGAAGAACTGCACGTCGGTGAGCACGGACAGGCACGCGGCGCCGCCTTTCTCATACGAACGTGCGATGTCCGCGGGCACGAAGTGTTCGCGCAGCACGCCTTTCGACGGACTCGCCTTTTTCACTTCGGCGATCACGGCTGCCTGATTCGCCGCATGCTTGGCACGCAACGCGCCGACGAAGTCGCGCAGGTCGCGCGAAGCGGCTTCGAGCTTCAGCTCTTCGAGCGGCGCGCTTTGTTCGGCGGCGCGGATTTCCTCGCGCTTGACCGCGATGATGCGATCCAGAATGTCACTCATATTGGCTTCCGTTATTGCTTCGCGAACTGCTGCGTGAATTTCACGAGCGCTTCGATTTTCTCGCGGGCCGCGCCGCTGACGATCGCCTCGCGCGCGGCGGCCATGCCCGCTTCGATCGAATCGACGACATCGGCAGCATAGAGCGCCGTGCCCGCATTCAATGTGACGATCTCGCGCGCGACGCCAGCCTTGTTGTTCAGCGCGCCGAGCAGCATCGCCTTCGATTCCTGCGCGTCCTGCACCTTCAGCGTGCGGTTCGACACCATCTGCAGGCCGAAATCCTCGGGGTGAATCTCGTACTCGGTCACTTCGCCGTGCTTCAGCTCGCCGACTTTCGTCGCGGCGCCGAGCGAGACCTCGTCCATGCCGCCCTTGCCGTATACGACAAGCACGTGCTTCGCGCCGAGACGCTGCATCACGCGTACCTGAATGCCGACGAGGTCCTCGTGAAATACGCCCTGAAGCTGATTCGGCGCGCCGGCCGGGTTCGTCAGCGGCCCGAGAATGTTGAAAATGGTCCGTACGCCGAGTTCGCGCCGCACCGGCGCAATGTTCTTCATCGCCGGATGATGATTCGGCGCGAACATGAAGCCCATGCCGGTTTCCGCAATCGATGCGGCTACTTGTTCCGGTGTCAGATCGATGTTCACGCCGAGCGCCTCGAGCACGTCCGCGCTGCCCGACTTGCTGGACACGCCCCGGTTGCCGTGCTTGGCGACCTTCGCGCCTGCCGCCGCCGCGACGAACATCGACGCCGTGGAAATGTTGAAGGTGTGCGAGCCATCGCCGCCCGTGCCGACGATATCGACGAAATTCGAAGTGTCCTCGACCTTGACGTGATTCACGAACTCGCGCATGACAGTCGCGGCGGCCGTGATCTCGCCGATGGTTTCCTTCTTCACGCGCAAGCCGGTGATGATCGCGGCAGCCATGACGGGCGACATCTCGCCGCGCATGATCTGGCGCATCAGGTGCAGCATTTCGTCGTGGAAGATCTCGCGGTGCTCGATCGTGCGCTGCAGCGCTTCCTGTACTGTGATGGTCATGTTCTCAGGCCCGCTTGCCGGTCGACGTGTTCTCGACGAAGTTTTCGAGCAGCGCGTGGCCATGCTCGGAAAGAATCGATTCCGGATGGAACTGCACGCCTTCCACTTCGAGCTCCTTGTGGCGCACGCCCATGATTTCACCGTCGGGCGTCCACGCGGACACTTCGAGACACTCTGGCAGAGACTCGCGCTCAATTGCCAGTGAGTGATAGCGCGTCACATTGAAGTGTTTCGGCAGATCGGAGAACACGCCCTTACAGTCGGTTTCGATCTGGCTCACCTTGCCGTGCATGATGGTCTGCGCGCGCACGATGTGCCCGCCGAACGCCTCGCCGATCGCCTGATGGCCGAGGCAGACGCCGAGAATCGGCAGCTTGCCGGAGAATTCACGCAGCACGTCCAGCGTGATACCCGCGTGCTGCGGGTTGCTCGGTCCGGGCGAAAGGCAGATGCGCTCGGGATTGAGCTTCGCGATTTCGTCGAGTGTGATTTCGTCGTTGCGATACGTGCGCACATCGCAGCCGAGTTCGCCGAAGTACTGGACCAGGTTGTACGTGAAGGAATCGTAGTTGTCGATCATCATCAGCATGGTCTTGTCTCCTCAGAAGTCGCTGTCGAGGCCGTCTTGCACTTGCTCGGCGGCGCGCAGCACGGCGCGCGCCTTGTTCTCCATCTCTTGCCATTCGGATTCCGGCACCGAATCGGCGACGACACCCGCTGCCGCCTGAACGTAGAGATTGCCCTTGTGGATGAGGCCGGTGCGGATCGCGATGGCTAGGTCCATTTCGCCGCTGAAGGAGAGATAGCCGACGGCGCCGCCATACAGGCCGCGTTTGATTGGCTCGAGTTCGTCGATGAGTTCCATCGCGCGGACCTTCGGCGCACCGGACAGCGTGCCGGCCGGGAAGGTGGCGCGCAGCACGTCGAAATTGCTCATGCCGGGCTTCAGCTTGCCTTCGACCGAACTCACGATGTGCTGCACGTGCGAGTACTTCTCGATGATCATCTTGTCCGTCACCGCGACCGAGCCCGTCTGCGCGATGCGGCCGACGTCGTTGCGCGCGAGGTCGATGAGCATCACGTGCTCGGCGATTTCCTTCGGATCGTTCAGCAGTTCCGTGGCGAGTTCGGCGTCGCGCTCCGGCGTGTTGCCGCGTGGGCGGGTGCCGGCGAGCG
Organism: Candidatus Paraburkholderia schumanniana; assembly: GCA_001189335.2. GTDB lineage: Bacteria > Pseudomonadota > Gammaproteobacteria > Burkholderiales > Burkholderiaceae > Caballeronia > Caballeronia schumanniana. Next base: position 1,978 of record LFJH01000085.1, on the reverse strand, counting down.
GGCGAATCGTCACGATGCGATCTTCCGCGCGCTTTTCCTGACGCACGAGAATTTCCGGCGACGCGCCGACCACGTGTACTTCGCCGCTGAAGTTGTAGTAGTACATGTACGGCGACGGATTCAGCGAACGCAGCGCGCGATACAGCGAGAGGGGGTTGTCACGGAACGGCTTGATGAGACGCTGACCGACCTGCGCCTGCATGAGTTCGCCCGCCGCGATATATTCCTTCGCTTTGCGCACGGCGTTCAGATAATCGTCCTTCTTGAATTCGCGGAACGTCTCGGCGCGCACGCTCGCCGACGTCACCGGCGGCTGAACCGTCGTACGCAGACGCGTGCGCAGCTCGCGCAGGCGGTGCTTCGCCTTCGCGTACGCTTCGGGCTTCGTCGGATCGGCGTACACGATCAGATAGAGCTTGCCCGCGAGATTGTCGATGACCGCGACTTCTTCCGTCAGCAGCAACTGGATGTCGGGAAGGTTGAGATCGTCGGGCGGCGCGGTGTGCGCGAGCTTTTTCTCGATGTAGCGCACCGCGTCATAACCGAAGTAGCCCGCGAGACCGCCGCAGAAACGCGACAGGCCCGAACGCATCGCGACCTTGAAATGCTTCTGGTATTGCTCGATGAACGCGAGCGGGTTGCCATCGTCCGTCTCGACGACGCTGCCATCGGTGATGACTTGCGACTTGCCGTTCTGCACGCTGACGGTCGTGTGCGCCGGCAGGCCGATGAACGAGTAGCGCCCGAAGCGCTCGCTGCCCACGACGGATTCGAGCAGGAACGAGTTCGCGCCGTTGCGCTCGGTCTGGGCGAGCTTGAGATAGAGCGAGAGCGGCGTTTCGAGGTCGGCGAGGGCTTCGGCGATGAGCGGAATGCGGTTGTAGCCTTCGTTCGCCAGCGATTGGAATTCGAGTTCGGTCATGTTGCGATCCTTTACGTGTCGCGCGCTGTCGGGTGGCGCGGCATCGGGAAAAGCGGGCGCTGCGGGCGGTCGTACTGCAGGCGGTCGTAGGTCGTATCCCGTGATCATCGCATACGGCGGCTCTGCCGCTTCGATCAGGCGAAGCGGATGAAGTCGCGCGAATCGCTCATGCGGCGCACGCTCGAGCGAGATTCAGCGTAATGCGATTCAACGGAAACGGCGCAGGATTGCGCAGCGAAACAAAAACCGGATGCTGAAGCGGATGAAGCGGGACGCGACATGGCTTCAGCGCACCTCGGGCGAGGTTAGCGCGACCAGCGACGCCAGGGCCAGGCTCCCCGGTCGATGCTGCTCAGACTCCGTTTTCTGTTGAGAAACATGAATAGATGGACTTATTCAGTTAGGGTGGTGTCCGGCGGCGCCAAAGTGGCGGCAATCGCCAGTGCTGCGGTGCGCAGCGAGGAAACTATACCATCGGATTTCACCGATTGCACTGGTTTCCCATGGTTGTAGCCATATGGAACGGTGAGTGTCGCGAGGCCGGCGGCGCGGCCCGCGAGCGCATCGTTCTCCGAATCGCCGACTGCCATGGTTTCGCGCGGCAGGACGTCCAGTCGTTCGCAGGCCATGAGCATCGGCAGCGGATCGGGCTTTTTCGCGGGCAGCGAATCGCCGCCGAGGATCACCTTGAAGTAATCCACGACGCCGAAGTGCGCGAGCAGTTCGACCGCGAAGCGATGCGGCTTGTTCGTCACGCACGCGAGCGCAATGCCGAGCTCTCGCATGGCTTCGAGACCTTCCTTCACGTCGGGGAAGAGCGTCGAGTGCTTGCCGTTGACCTTTGCGTATTCGCTTTGGTAGATGGCGAGGGCGTCGTCGAATTGCGCGACGGCCTGCGAATGCGGCAGGCGCACCGCGAGCACGCTGCGAATTAGGGAACCTCTGCCAAACTTCCGATCCTGGCACCTGATTGGACTATCCTGGAAAGAAGAGAAATTCAAGGACATCTTCGATGACACAACTTGGTCTTGGTCTGGATCTTTCAACGAAACGTAC
>LFJH01000084.1 GCA_001189335.2 Candidatus Paraburkholderia schumanniana | reverse complement strand
TGTACGGCGGCCGCCCTGAACTCCGCCGTATAGGCCTGGGTTGGTACCTTGAACATAATTCTTTTCCTTCCTTCAGATCGAGTCTACACACGACCCGCTGGAAGTCGAAATTTCGAGGGAAGCTCAGTTCTGATGCAATGGATAAGGTAGCAGATACCGGGCCGATTCCGTCTGTTCAATCGGCAAACCGGAAAGGGCGGCAGCCTGCAATAAAGCACGCTCGATATCGTGGGTGCTGCATCCTCGTGCTAACCTCGTAGCGAATCTGAACAGGACGGTGAGATACGATGCACTCTGCCAAACATTGGCTGCTCCTGTTGGCACTGATCGCGGGAACGAAGACCATCCACGCCCAGATGTGCTATCCGGTCGGCGCGTACATGACATTGCTTGGCCGAGCAGTGGCCGAGCGCGTGCAGTTGTCCGACGGCTCGTCGAAGGACATCTGGATGCTCGCAATGGATCCGCCCTTGTGCGTCATCGACAAGCGATACTCGCAGGCTCCCCAGGAAAGAATGAGCGTCTCGCGAGTGCAGATCGTCGGGCCCGTCCCTCCCACTGGCGTGCCGCTCATGTTGACGGGAACGCTGAGCACGAGAAACGCGCCTCAATATTTCATCGTTCCGACGGCGCTATCCGTGGTGCCGCCCAACGTCAGATTGGCTCCGGGTCAGTGACCGCCCGTTTGAATCAGCCATAACGCGGATGGAATGGGAGACCAAAGAACAGCCAGGTCTCCTATCGACGGCAAAGAATGATCGGCCCTTGACCAATGCTATGCGGATGAGTTGGCCGCGCCCTACGACGCGGATCAGTGAGTGCGCCGCACTGCACGAAGCAGTGAGTCTCCATCTTCCGTAACGCGAGGAAGCGTGGCGCCCCCGGCGAGTCGTTCCATGGCGACCAACTGGCGCTCCAGCAAGGTATCCAACTCCTGGCGGTCGATAATCTGGTCGGCGACGTCCTTCACCAGCATGACCGTTGCGAATTCATGGGCGCTGAGCATACCTGTCTCCCGGTCGTTTAATAGGTGTATGTGGGTCTGCGTCGACTGCTGCTGGGTCTGCGTCGACTGCTGCTGGGTCTGCGTCGACTGCTGCCGATCGAGCTGTGACCAGCCATCTGCGGCGTTCGCCTGTCACGACGCAATGCCAGGGGTACCTCGGGCCGCTGTGAGAGCGGGATCTGATCTTAGGACGACCGGCTGCTTCGCGGCAATTCGGGTCGTCCCGCATATTGGGCATTTCAGTGGGAACGCTGCCCCGACCCGCGTCTCACACCGGATCAGGACCGGTCGCGGAAATGAGTCCAGGTCATTTTCTAGCGAGACAGATCCGTGCGAGTCGTTGTTTGCAGAATAAGCACGAAACCCCTTGGTGCCTGCCATGCCGTTTCCGTCTATGTCGTCGAGGTCGAACGGATGATCCGGCCCAAGAGCCGCGGCCGAGCGTCGACTACGCATCCGGCCTGGCGGTGGCAGGTTCGTAACGATGCGCCCCGCCTGCGTCAAACAATTAAGGGAAAATCGCTAATCCAGCATTCTCATTCCATGGGAATCGCATTTTTGTCCCACGGAAGCGACGTGGCATTCTGCGAGTCGTCGACATCGCTTCTCTTGCGGCCCAAGAATCACTGTGAAACAGGAATCAAGCGTCATCGGAACCGAACGCCTGCTGCTCGTGCTGACCGCGCTCGCAAGCCACGGCAAGGCCATGTCCGTAAAGGACATGCTCGGCGCGACCGGTCTCGCCCAAAGCACGCTCTACCGGCAAGTGGCCGCTGCTCAAGCGCTGGGGCTTCGTCATCGAGGACGCCGGCTACTATGCGCCCGGTCCCATCAGTCTTCAGCTCGCACTGGGCTTCGACATCAATTCGATGCTGGTCGAAGCGAGCCGCGACGGCATGATGCAGCTCTCGCGCGCGACGCAGGAAAGCGTCGGACTCGTCGTCGCGGTGAACGATCAGGTGATCTGCCTGGAAATGATCGAGAGCACCCATTCGCTGCGCTGCTCGTTCGAGAAAGGCCGCGCCGTGCCGTTGCGCGCGGGCGCATCCGCCAAGTCGCTGCTCGCGTTCATGGCCGACAAGACGCGCGCCGAAACGCTCGAGCGCCAGTTCGCCGGTGACGATGCGGTGCGCGCCGCCTTCGAAGCGGAACTGGAACGCATCCGCGCGCGCGGCTATGCAATGAGCGACAGCGAAGTCGATCCGGGCGTGTGGGGCGTGAGCGCACCCGTATTCCGGCGCGGGCACGAACGCAACGATCACGCTGATGGCGCCGTCCTCGCGCGCGGCGGGCCGCGAACAGCAGCTCGCCGACTGGACCGTACGCACCGCCAACACCATTTCCGCCCGGCTGCAATCCGCATGAATCCAACTCAACGATTGACCACACCCTCTGGAGCCCACACGATGAAACTGAAGAACCTGCTTTCCGCCGCGAGCCTCGGTATCGCCATGATGGTCGCCGCGCTGCCCGGCACCGCCCGCGCGCAAGACTCCAACGTGCTGAACGTCGCGACCGACGCCACCTTCCCGCCGATGGAATTCGTCGACAAGGGCGAGCGCACCGGCTTCGACATCGACATCATGAACGCACTTGCCACGGTCATGGGCAAGAAGATCCAGTGGACCGACATCGACTTCAAGGGGCTGATTCCGGGCCTCGTCGCGCATCGCTTCGATGCGGCGATCTCGGGCATCTACATCACGCCGGAGCGCGTGCAGGTCGTCGACTTCACACAGTCGTATTTCGCCGGCGGCCTCTCCGCGCTCGTCAAGGCGGATTCGCCGATCAAGACGCTCGCCGATCTCAACGCCAAGAAAGTAACGGTGCAGGTCGGCACGAAGTCGGTGAACTTCCTGCGCGATAACTATCCGCAAGTGCAGCGCGTGGAAGTGGAAAAGAATCAGGAGATGTTCGATCTCGTCGGCATCGGCCGCGCGGATGCCGCCGTGACGGGCAAGCCCGCCGCATATCAGTCCGTGCGTACGCGCCCCGGCTTCCGCGTGCTGGACAAGGAGCTGACCACGGAAGCCTACGGCATCGCGATGCGCAAGGACGAACCGCAGTTGCGCGACCAGATGAACGCCGCGCTCGCGAAGATCAAGGCGGACGGCACGTACGACGCGATCGTGAAGAAGTGGTTCGGCGCGAGCGCCAGCACCACCGAGAACGCGAAGTGATCCGGCGGACTTGACTCATGCAACTCGACTTCACGCCGGCTATCGCCGGTTGGGCCGATATCGCACGCGGCGCGCTGGTCACGGTGGAAGTGACCGCCGCCGCGCTCGTGCTCTCGTGCCTGCTCGGGCTCCTGATCGGCATCGGGCGGCTTGCGCCACAGCGGCGCTTCATTTACGGCTTTTGCACCGGGTATCTGATCTTCTTTCGCGGCACACCGCTGCTCGTGCAACTGTTCCTGCTGTTCTTCGGCTTGCCGCAGTTCAACATCCTTTTGCCCGCCTTCGTGTGCGGCATGCTCGGGCTCGGGCTGTATTCGGCGGCTTATGTCTCGGAGATCGTACGCGGCGCGATTCAGTCGGTGGATCGCGGGCAAATGGAAGCAGCGCGTTCCATCGGCATGTCGTCAGGACAGGCGATGCGCGCGATCATTCTTCCGCAAGCCATCGTGCGCATGATTCCGCCGCTGGGGCAACAAGTTCATCGCGCTCATCAAGAACTCGGCGCTGGTGTCGCTCCTGACCATTCACGATCTGATGCATGAAGGACAGAAGATCATCAGCGTTTCGTACCGGTCGTTGGAGGTGTACCTCGTGATCGCGCTCGTTTATCTCGTGCTCACGCAGACGACCAACTACATTCTTCATCGCACCGAGCGTCGGCTGCGCGCAGGAGGCATGGTGCAATGAACAGCGCTCAACCCATCGTCAGCATTCGCGAGCTCACGAAGTCGTTCGGGACGCATCGCGTATTGAACGGCATCGACTTCGATATTCAGCCGAGCCAGGTCGTGGTCGTGATCGGGCCGAGCGGTTCCGGCAAGAGCACGTTTCTGCGCTGCTGCAACGGGCTGGAACAGCCGGAGCGCGGGACGATCGATATCTGCGGGCATTGCCTGGTCGATCACGGCACGATGCTCAAGGATCGCGCGCTCAACGCGCTGCGCACCGAAGTGGGCATGGTGTTTCAGTCCTTCAACCTGTTTCCGCATCTTTCGGTCCTGCACAACATCACGGTCGGGCCGCGCATGTTGCGCGGCGCGTCGAAAGCCGATGCCGAAGCGGCGGCGCTCGCCCTGCTCAGGAAAGTCGGACTCGAACACAAGGCGCATGCGATGCCCGCAAGCCTGTCCGGTGGGCAGAAGCAGCGCGTCGCGATTGCGCGGGCGCTGGCGATGCAGCCGTGCGTCATGCTCTTCGACGAACCCACGTCCGCGCTCGATCCCGAGCTCGTCGGCGAAGTGCTGCAGGTGATGAAGCTGCTCGCATCCGAAGGCATGACGATGCTCGTGGTCACGCACGAAATGGGCTTCGCGAAGGAAGTGGCGGATGTCGTCGTGATGGATGACGGCGAGATCGTCGAGGCAGGACCGCCCGCGCAGATTTTCTCGACGCCGACGCAGCCGCGCACGCGCTCGTTCCTGCAAGCGGTATTGTCGCGGGCATGAACGTCTCTCTTATACGCGGCGCCGCGCTCGTGGCGTCGCCGTGGAAGAACGGCGGCGGGATCACGCGTGAGGTCGCGGCGCGCGCGCATGCATGGCGCACGAGCATCGCCGGCATCGATCGCACGCTGATCCTGCTCGACGGCGCGGGCCTGATGCTCGGCGAGGATGTCGTCATGCAGGCGCTCGACATCGCGAGATTCACGGGCGAATCGCCCATCGGGGCGCGTCTGACGGAGGGGCCGGTGTGCGTATTCAACCTGATGACGCATCGCGCTTCGATCGATGTCTGGCGCGCGCCGGGGAGTCACACGATCGATGCCGGAACCGTGCTGTTGCATTGCGCGCAAGGCTCGCTCGATGTGCGTGTCGATCAGGCGCACTTCACGTTGACGAAGACGGACACGCTGTACATCGATGCGACGTATGGCATCGAAGCCGAGATGAAGGCGACGGCGTGCTGCTGTGCGCGTCGCTGGATACCGAAGAACAGTCATGAACTCACCAACGAAATCGCTCTTCGCGGCGCACGCGCTGCTGCCCGAAGGCTGGCGCACCGACGTGCTGCTCAAATGGAACGACGCGGGCACGCTCGTCGCCGTCACGCCGGATGTGACCGATGTGCACGCAGACGCCGCACGCGCGTCGGGGCCCGTCGTTCCCGGCATGCCGAACCTGCACTCGCACGCGTTCCAGCGCGCGATGGCCGGTCTCACCGAATATCGCGCGAATCCGGCCGACAGTTTCTGGAGCTGGCGCGAACTGATGTACCGGTTCGCCGCGCGCATCACGCCCGATACGCTCGGCGCCATCGCGCGCTAGCTCTATGTCGAGATGCTCAAGGCGGGCTACACGTCCGTCTGCGAGTTCCATTACGTGCATCACGCGCCGGATGGCAAGCGCCACGCGAATCCAGCCGAGCTCGCGCAACGCGTCGTGGATGCGGGAAGCGAGACCGGCATCGGCATGACGATGCCGCCGGTGCTCTATCAATACAGCGGCTTCAATGCGCAGCCGCCGCGCGAGGATCAGCGCCGCTTCATCAACACGACCGAAGCATTCCTCGATCTTCTGGGCGCATTACGCCATGCGCGGCTCGAGCACGGCGCGCTGCGCTACGGCGTCGCGCCGCATTCGCTGCGCGCCTTGCTCGAAGGGCTCGATGCAATGTCGCCGGGCGCGCCGGTTCACATCCACGTCGCGGAACAGACGGCGGAAGTGGAGGCATCGCTCGCGGCGCTCGGCGCGCGGCCCGTGCAATGGCTGCTCGATCACTTCGACGTGAACGCGCGCTGGTGCCTCGTGCATGCGACGCATGTCGATGCGAAGGAAACGGACGCGCTCGCGAGGAGCGGCGCGACTGCGGGCCTGTGTCTCACGACCGAAGCGAATCTCGGCGACGGCATCTTCCCCGCGATGGATTATCTGAACGCGCAGGGCGCATTCGGCATTGGCTCGGACAGTCATATCGGCGTGGACTGGCGCGCGGAATTGCGGCTGCTCGAATACGGCCAGCGGCTCCTGCGACGTCAGCGCAACGTGCTTGCCTCGTCACGGACGCCGCATGTCGCAGATCGGCTTTTTCAGGGCGCGCTCGAAGGCGGCGCGCGCGCGACGGGCCGCGCGGTCGGTGTGCTCGTGGAAGGCGCGCGCGCCGACTTCATCGTGCTCGACGCCGGGCATCCGGATCTCGCGGAACAGACGAGCGCGACGTGGCTCTCGTCCGTCGTTTTCTGCGAACATGGCGAAACGCCCGTGCGCGATGTGGTTGTCGGCGGCGAGCGCGTCGTCCATGACCGCCGCCATCGTGATGAAGCGCGGCATTATGCGGACTATCGCCGTGCGCTGTCGCACCTTGTCGCCAACGCCTGAACGCACGCGCTCAACAGGACGAAAGCATCATGAACGATCTCTTCTCACTCGAACGCGGCGATGCGCCGCTGATGATCTCGATTCCGCATCTCGGCACGCACATTCCCGAGTCCCTACATGGCCAGTACACGGACGTCGCGCTGACGGTCGCGGATACCGACTGGCATCTCGACCGCCTCTATGCATTCGCCCGATCGCTCGGCGCGACGATCCTCGGCGCGCGCGTCTCGCGCTATGTGATCGATCTGAACCGGCCGCCGAACGACGAAAGTCTTTATCCCGGACAGACCACCACGTCGCTGTGCCCGACGGAAACGTTTCGCGGCGCGCCGCTGTATCGCGACGGCTGCGCGCCCGATGCCGATGAGCGCACCCGCCGCGTGGTGACGTACTGGCAGCCCTACCACGACACCTTGCGCGACGAGTTGAAGCGGCTGCGTGCCCAGCACCGGAACGTGCTGCTGTGGGAAGCGCATTCGATCGCGAACGTGCTGCCGCGTCTTTTCGATGGCAAGCTGCCTGATCTGAACATCGGCACGCAGGACGGCCGCACCGCGGCGCCGTCCGTACAGGACGCGGTGCAGCGCGCGGCCGCGGCGGGTCCGTTCACGTGGATCGCGAACGGCCGCTTCAAGGACGGCTTCATCACCCGGCACTTCAGCGCGCCGCACGACGGCCTGCATGCGGTACAACTGGAGATGTGTCAATCCACCTACATGAGGGAGGACGCACCGTTCGGCTATCTGCCCGATGTCGCGCAAAGAGTCGAACCGGTGGTGCGCGGCATGGTAAGCGGCGCGCGGCAGGCGATCGTCGCGCTGAATGCGTCAGCGCGCGGCTGATACGCGCGACGGGATTCGCAAGCGTCACGTCTTGCCGGAACAAGACGGATAAGCCTCGATGCGGTCGCGCAAGTCCGGCGCGGACACGGGACCGCGAGCGCTCCCGCATCCGCATCGAAACGGCTGACCGGGGTCGCATACAGGCGCCCGGCTTTACGGTCCAGAAGAATATCTCCGACTGCTGAAACCTCATGATCGCGCCGTGTCGTGCACGAACTCCGCTCCCTGCACGAAAACTTGCGGATTCGGTAACGCGTCGTCAGCCATGAAATGCCCTGACAGCAGGCGTCTCGATGGCACCGGAACATGACGCACGGCGCAGCGTCAGAAATGAGAGCATTGATTGTGCGAGGCTTCGAGAGCCCGCTTGACGCTACCCTCGCGAGGAGATGCGAATGACAGACGATCCCGACAAGCTGAAGGGCCCCGGCGGCATGACGTTGAGGCAGATTCACGAACAGGTGCAGAAGTCGGTCCAGCGCGACCGGGAAGCGCAGGCTGCGCACAATTCAGCTGCGCCGAAAGGCCGGTGGCAGCGCTGGGTGCGCTATGTATGGGGTCGCAGCGGGCGTCGTTAGGTTCCCGCTTTCATCCGCGGGAATAACACGCGGCGCCCGTGCCATGGCGACACCTTCCTTGAAAGATATACGACGCTTCACGCTGCCTCGAGTGAGGCAGCGCGGCGTTCAAGGTGAAGTTACGAATACATCCGTGCGATTAGCGGTATTTCCGGAATTCGTTAGCACGAAGAACGGGACGAATGCCGTGCCGCGCGCGTCCAGCCCCGAATAGTCGCCGATGAAGTATCCCTCGCCTTCCGAGATCGGGGCGGTCTTCATGTCGAAGGGTCCCGCGAGCCGCTCTTCGGCACCAAAGTTCTGCCCGCCAATGGGCGATGTGGTGAACCAGAGGCTCGTCGGCAATGTCGCGGTCTCGTTTTTCAGGTCACGGAAATCGTAGTAGGTGACCGCCACGCGGCCTTCAGCATTGACGCGCACGGCGGGGTTGACGCCGGCTTGCCTGTAGGCGTATTGACGCGAATGGGCGCGCTCCAGGTCGCGCCGCCATCCGCGGAAGCCGATAGCGCGACTTCATCGAACCGGCCGCCGTTAAAGCGCGAGTCCTGCCATACGACATACAGATGTCCTGTTGCCGGATCGATCGCGGGTTCGGGAATGATGTCTCCTGTGCGCACCACCTCGCCGGTATTCGGATCCGTGACGCCGGCAGTCTTCAGATTGGCAATGATCTTTGGCTTCGTCCAGGTAACGCCGTCGTCGGTCGACTTGATGAACGCGACCTTGCCGGCCGATTTGCTGAATGGCGGGCTGATCAGATTGAAGAAGTTATAGAGCGTCGTCTGGTTGTTGCGCGAATCGATGACGATCTGATTGCCGATGGTCTGCTGCCGCGACGGCACATTGACGATCACCGATGGCGTACTCCACGTCTTGCCGAAGTCGACCGTCTTGGAAAAAAATGTCGGTCCGCGATACGCCGCTGTGTGGTGATTGGCGCGCGGATTGCTGTTTGGCAACTCGAGCCGATCCCACACGGCGTAGGCAACGCCCGCCCTGACCGGATTTGCCGTCACGCTTTCCTTGTCGTTGAAGAACTGCAGTGTGGGCTCGTCGTTCCTGATGATCAGGTTCAGGTTGCCCCAGGTCTGGCCGCCGTCCCGGGAAACCGCTGCCGCAACCGCATTCTTGTTGTCCGGATTGAAGGCGATCGATATCGCGTAGGCCGTGCCGTCGGGGCCGATGGACACCCAGGGGTCGGAAGCGCGCTCATACGGCACCCCGCCGGGCGCGCACATGCTGAAAGGGAGTGGCGTGGTCCCCATGTATTTCCGTTATCGAACGAAAAGCCTGCAACCAACCCATGCGCGCCACCGTCCGACCAGCGATCCTGCTGCCAGGCACCGATCACGTTCGAAGATTGGGCAGGGTTTCGATTGACGGCCACCCACGGTTCAACCTCCGCGTTCACATAGACCGTGCTAACCGGGGAGCCCCCAAACGGGCAACCGGCAAAAGGGCTTGGACCGGAGACCACAGTGGGCGGCGCACTCCAGGTACTCGTACTCGTCGCAAATGCTGTAACGAGCGGGATGCCGACCAGTAGAACATCACGCTTCTTGCGATACATGGAATGCTCCTCATCGTTGATCAGTCATCCGTTGCACGTCAAGAAAGTCTTTCCGCTGTTGCACTTCCGATTACGTTGATGAATGGAATTGAATTTAGGACAATGCTGATTAAGTCTACCGCTTGTGCGCGTCAAGCGTTATAGGGAACCTCTGCCAAACTTCCGATCCTGGCACCTGATTGGACTATCCTGGAAAGAAGAGAAATTCAAGGACATCTTCGATGACACAACTTGGTCTTGGTCTGGATCTTTCAACGAAACGTACTCG
>LFJH01000006.1 GCA_001189335.2 Candidatus Paraburkholderia schumanniana | reverse complement strand
CACGCTGCGCTATGGCCTGGAGTACGTCGATCCAGGCGCCGCATATTACGAGGAACGCTACCGTCAGCGTGTCCTGAACAATCTCACTCGCCGTGCGGAATCGATGGGGTATGTGTTGAAGGAAAAAATCGCCTGAATACATTGAGTTTCTCAGGAAGCCCACCGCGAGACTCGACAGCGCGCCGAGTCCGAGCTGCATCGTGCCGAAAACGGCGGCCGCCGCGCCCGCGTTGCGCGGATAGCGGTGCATCAGCTCGGTCGTGCAATTGGCCGAGAGCAGGCCGACCACGCCGACCACGAAGAACAGGCAGATGACGATCGACCACAGGCCGCCCCAGCCCGTCAGCGATACCAGCGCAACCGCCAGCGCCGCCGCGACGCTCACGAACGACGCGGCCGAGATCATCTTCATTGCGCCTGCGCGCCCGACGAACTTCGTATTGAGCACGTTGCCCACGATAATTCCGACGATATTCAGCCCGAACAGCAGACCATAGTACTGCGGTTTCACATGGAAGTAGTCGATGTAGACGAACGGCGTCGCCGTGATGTACGCGAACATCGACGCGAAGGCCATGCCACCACACATCATGTGGCCCCAGGTGACGGGGTCGGTCAGCAGATGGCCGTAAGCGGCGAACGATTTCCCGAGCGCCGCGCTCGCGCGCTTTTGCTTTTCCTTCGGCCAGGTCTCCGGCACGCGCAGGAAGGCAGTCGCCGCACAGGTCAGGCCGAAGAGCGTCAGCACGACGAACACGACGCGCCAGCCGCCCAGCAGGATCAACTGCCCGCCGATCAGCGGCGCGAGCAGCGGGCCGATCGACGTGACGATGGAGAGCATCGACAGCACGTGGGCGGCATCGGTCGGGTGATGGGCGTCGCGGGCGATCGCGTGCGCGAGCACCGACGCCGCGCCCGCGCCGAGCGCCTGCAGGAAGCGCACGAAGACGAGCGCATCGATGGATAGCGTCGCCGCGCAGCCGATGCTCGCGAGCGCGTACAGCGCGATGCCGCCGAGCAGGACAGGCCGGCGACCGTAGGCGTCGGAGAGCGGGCCGTAGAGCAGCATGCCGAACGAGAAGCCGAACATGAAGCTCGTGAGCGTGCTTTGCGCGGCAGCCGGGCTCGTGCCGAAGGAATCCGCGAGCGACGGCAGGCTTGGCAGATACAGATACATGTCGATCGACAGCGGGCCGCACGCGGCGAGCGCGCCGAGCAACAGGATCAGCCGGCCATCGGGCCGGCCCCGGGTGGTGTCGGACGGGGATCGGCAAGACGGGAAAATGAGCGGATGCTTCGCGCCTTGCGGCGCGCATGCGAACGACCATTGTACGCGACGCCTCGCCGTGATCCGGCCCTCACCGCCGCGTTGCGCTAAGCTCATCGCTCTTTCCGATTTCACCGCGTCGAACCGATGACCGCCTTCCTGCTGATCTGGAGCCCCAAAAAGTGGCCGTGGCCCGAGTTGCCCGACTTCGCGCAGCGGGTTGCCGCGGGAGAAGCCGTCGCCGATGTCTGGGGCTGCGGCACGGCGCGCGGGCTCATGCCGGGCGATCGCGTGTTCGTGCATCGCGTGTCGCAGGAACCGAAAGGCGTGTTCGCGTCGGGCTGGGTGACGCGCGCGCCGTATGAAGTCGCGGATGCCGGCAGCAAACGCGGCTATCGGCTGTGCATCGACTTCGTGTACGACTGGCTCGTCGATGCGCAGGAGCAGGTCGTCGTCACGCGCGACGAACTGCGGACGCATCCGTTTTCGGTGCAAACCTGGGACGCGCAGATGTCCGGGACGCTCATCAAGCCGATCGCCGAAGGCGCGCTGGAAAAGCTCTGGGCCGAGCGCACGGGGCGGCGCTCGCGGTCCCCCGCCCTTGCGTCGGGCTCCACAGCCCCCGACAAGGCGACCGCGCAGGCCGCGCGCCAAGCGCCAAAGCGCCAAAGCGCGCCAGTTCGTCCTAGTCCCGGCACGGCCCGTTCGCAGCGAGTCCGGTACAATTTCAGCATCGTTTTTTCGCGTCGGATCGCGCGTCTTGCGCGCCGCGACCGTCGCCGTCCGGCCCGTCCCTCGCGAATCACGCATCCATTTTCAGCGCAGGCCTCAATCCATGTCCAAGAATCAAGCTCTCTTCGAACGCGCGCAACGAACCATCCCCGGCGGTGTGAACTCGCCGGTGCGGGCGTTCCGCTCGGTCGGCGGCACGCCGCGCTTCATCGAGCGCGCGGAAGGTCCGTATTTCTGGGACGCGGAAGGCAAGCGCTATATCGACTACATCGGCTCCTGGGGCCCCATGATCCTCGGCCACCTCCACCCTGAAGTGCTCGAAGCCGTGCAGCGCGTGCTCGTCCACGGCTTCTCCTTCGGCGCACCCACGCAAGCCGAGATCGAAATCGCCGAGGAAATCTGTAAGCTCGTGCCGTCGATCGAACAGGTGCGGATGGTGTCGAGTGGCACCGAGGCGACAATGAGCGCGCTGCGCCTCGCGCGCGGCTTCACGAACCGCAGCCGCATCGTCAAGTTCGAGGGCTGCTATCACGGCCACGCGGACAGCCTGCTCGTCAAGGCCGGTTCCGGTCTCCTAACCTTCGGCAATCCGACCTCGGCGGGCGTGCCGGCCGATATCGCGAAGCACACGACCGTGCTCGAGTACAACAACGTCGAGCAGCTGAACGAGGCGTTCGCGGCGTTCGGCTCTGAAATCGCTTCCGTCATCGTCGAGCCGGTGGCCGGGAACATGAACCTGGTGCGCGCGACGCCCGAGTTCCTGAAGGCGCTGCGCGAGCGCTGCAGCGAGTACGGCTCGGTCCTGATCTTCGACGAAGTGATGTGCGGCTTCCGCGTCGCGCTCGGCGGCGCGCAGGAAGTCTATGACATCAAGCCGGATCTCACCAAGCCGGATCTCACGTGTCTCGGCAAGGTGATCGGCGGCGGCATGCCGGCGGCGGCCTTCGGCGGACGGCGCGACATCATGGCCCATCTCGCGCCGCTGGGGGGCGTCTATCAGGCGGGCACGCTGTCGGGCAATCCGATCGCGGTGGCCGTCGGCCTCAAAACGCTGCAGCTCATCCAGCGCCCCGGCTTCTACGACGATCTCGCGAAGCAGACGCGCAAGCTCGTCGACGGCCTCGCCGCCGCCGCGCGCGATGCGAACGTGCCCTTCTCCGCCGATTCGATCGGCGGCATGTTCGGCCTCTATTTCATGGAACAGGTGCCGGGCAGCTTCGCGCAGATCCAGCGGGGCGACACGAAACGCTTCAACGCGTTCTTCCACGCGATGCTCGATGCCGGCGTGTACTTCGCGCCGTCGGCGTTCGAAGCGGGCTTCGTCTCGAGCGCCCACGACGACGCCGTGATCGACGCGACGCTTGCCGCCGCGCGCGATGCGTTCGCGTCGCTCGCGGGCTGACGTTCCGGGCCGCGCCGATGTTCTCGCAAACCGACTTCACATACATGGAGCGCGCGCTCGCGCTCGCCTCGAAGGGCATGTACACGACGACGCCGAATCCGCGCGTCGGCTGCGTGCTCGTCAAGAACGGCGAGGTGATCGGCATGGGCTTCACGCAGCCCGCCGGCCAGGACCACGCCGAAGTGCGCGCGCTGAAGGACGCACGCTCGCGCGGCAAGGACCCGCGCGGCGCAACCGCTTATGTCACGCTCGAGCCGTGCAGCCATTTCGGGCGCACGCCGCCTTGCGCGCATGCGCTCATCGATGCGCGCGTCGAGAAGGTGATCGCCGCGATGGAGGACCCGAACCCGGCGGTGTCGGGCCGCGGTCTCGGAATGCTGCGCGATGCGGACATCGACGTGCGCTGCGGCTTGCTCGCGAACGAGGCGCATGAGATGAATATCGGCTTCGTGTCGCGCATGACGCACCGCCGTCCATGGGTGCGCATGAAGATCGCCGCGACGCTCGACGGCCGCACGGGCCTGCCCACCGGCGAAAGCCAGTGGATCACGGGCGAGGACGCGCGCGCCGACGGCCACGCATGGCGCGCCCGCGCCTGCGCCATCCTGACGGGCATCGGCACGGTGCGCGAGGACGATCCGCAACTGACCGTGCGCGCGGTCGATACGCCGCGCCAGCCACAGCGCGTGCTGATCGACAGCCGTCTGGATGTGCCGATGCAAGCGCGCATTCTCGAAGGCGCGCCGCCGTGGATCTTCCATTCCGCCGGCGCCGATCCGGCGCGCATCGACGCGCTGCGCGGTAAAGGCGCGGACCTGATCGAGCGCTCGAACGAGCATGGCAAGGTCGATTTGCCCGCGATGCTCACGGCGCTCGCCGATCGCGGCATCAACGAACTGCACGTGGAGGCGGGCCACAAGCTGAACGGCTCGCTCCTGCGCGAAGGCTGCGTGGACGAACTGCTGATCTATTTCGCACCGAGCCTGCTCGGCAGCGTGCCCGGCATGTTCGACTTCGCGCCGCCCGCGACGCTCGATGCCCGCCCGCATCTGAAGTTTCACCGCATCGACCGGCTGGGCGACGACCTGCGCATACTCGCGCGCTTCGCCGAGGCGAACGTCGCAAGCTGACCAAGCACTGAATACAGGAACGAATCCCATGTTCACAGGAATTGTCGCGGCGGTGGGCCGCATCGAACAAGTCACACCGCTCGGCTCGGAGCCGGAAGCGGGCGTTCGCCTGACGGTCTCCGCGGGCGGCCTCGCACTCGCCGATGTCGAGCTCGGTAACAGCATCGCCATTCAGGGCGCATGCATGACTGTCGTGCAAAAGTCTGCAGATGCCTTCGATGTCGACGTTTCGCGCGAAAGCCTGAACAAGACCGTGGGTCTCGGCGATGCAGGCGCGCAAGTGAATCTGGAAAAGGCGCTGCGCGCGCATGACCGGCTCGGCGGGCACCTCGTCTCCGGTCACGTCGATGGACTGGGCGTGGTCTCGAAGTTCGAGCCTGTGGGCGAATCGCACGAGTTGCGGATCGTCGCGCCGAAGGATATCGGCAAATATCTGGCCTACAAGGGCTCGGTGACCGTGAACGGCGTGAGTCTCACGGTGAACGCCGTGAGCGACCGCCCCGATGGCTGCGAGTTCTCCATCAATCTCATTCCACATACCGTCGAAGTGACGACGCTCAAGGCGCTCAAAGCCGGGGCGAAGGTCAATCTGGAGATCGATCTGATCGCGCGGTATGTGGAGCGGATGATGAGCGCGTCGTAACCCGGGCAGTTCCGGCCTGACGCCACGTCAGGCCGGGCCTGGCCTCTTTGCGAGGAAGCCTGGCGCCCGTTTGCCGATCATCCCGTGCCGCGATCGGCACTGTCTTCTGTGCGGTGGATCGAGAGCAAATACACCGTGTCGCCCGCGAACAGATAGAGCAACAGGTATTCGTCGGGCGACGCATCGCCGAACGCGTGCACACGTAACGCGCCGCCGCTGCTTTTCGCGCGCTCGAGCAATTCGCTCAGGTGCCCGGTGGCCAGCACGGTCGCCCACGGGTCGGCTGTCTCGTCGAGAAAGCGGCGCCCGGCTTCCAGCGCCCGCTTCAGCAGCGGGACGATCTGTGTATTCAGCCGTTCCACAGAACATCGAAGGCGTGCGCATTTCCCGCCTCGATCCAGTATTGCTCGATGTCCAAAAGCCGCGCCTCGAAATGGGTCGTGATGCGCACGGCGGCCGCGCCGGCGGGCGATTCCGGTTGTTCGGTGGCGATCATGCGGGTCGCGTCCTGTAAGTTGAGCTGCGAATCAGTCTCGCAGACGCGTCCCGCCATGAACATTCGTCCGAAAGGCATGGGCGAATTGCTCCTCTCGCCTGCACGCCGATTTCACCGACTGACTTCCAGGCGTGGCGTAAAATACGCGCTTTCCCCAAACCGCACCCACACGGGACGTCATCATGTCGCTCGCCTCCACTCCTGAGATCGTCGCTGAACTGAAAGCAGGCAGGATGGTGATCCTCGTCGACGAAGAAGACCGCGAAAATGAAGGCGATCTCGTAATCGCCGCCGAATTCGTGACGCCGGAAGCCATCAATTTCATGGCGAAATTCGGCCGCGGTCTCATCTGCCTCACGCTCACGCCGGAGCGCTGCAGGCAGCTGAACCTGCCGCTCATGACGCTGCGCAACGGCACGCAGTACGGCACGGCCTTCACCGTGAGCATCGAAGCCGCCGAGGGCGTGACGACCGGCATCTCCGCCGCCGACCGCGCGAAGACCATCGCCGCCGCCGTCGCGCACGACGCGCGCCCCGAGCACATCGTGCAGCCGGGCCACGTGTTCCCGATCATGGCGCAGCCGGGCGGCGTGCTCGTGCGCGCGGGCCACACCGAGGCGGGCTGCGATCTCGCCGCGCTCGCGGGCCTCACGCCGGCCTCCGTCATCTGCGAAGTCGTCACGGACGACGGCGAAATGGCGCGTCTACCGGATCTCATCGAATTCGGCGAGCAGCACGGCATCAAGATCGGCACGATCGCCGATCTGATCCACTATCGCAGCCGCACGGAATCGATCATCGAGAAGGTGTGCGAACGCACCATGCAGACCGCGCACGGCCCGTTTCGCGCGGTGCTGTATCGCGACGAGCCGACGCGCTCGCCGCACATCGCGCTCGTGCGCGGCACGCCGCGGCCCGACTACGAAACGCCGGTGCGCGTGCACGAGCCGCTGTCGGTACTCGATCTGCTCGAAATCGATTCGTCGACGCACTCGTGGACCATCGACGCGGCGATGAAGGAAATCGCCGCGCGCGATCTCGGTGCGATCGTCATGCTCAACTGCGGCGACACCAAGGAGCATCTCGTCGATGTATTCCGCGCCTTCGGCCTTCGATCAGAAGGAAAAGGCCGCCGAGCTGCAGCGCCGCCGGATCGACTTCAAGACTTACGGCATCAGCGCGCAGATTCTGCGCGACCTGGGCGTCGGCAAGATGCAGGTGCTCGCGAATCCGCGCAGGCTCGGCAGCATGTCGGGCTACGGCCTCGAAGTGACGGGCTTCGTGCCCATGCCCGGCTGCCCCGCCACCGCCGCGCCCGTCGAGCCGTCCGTCGCCCAGTTGCGCTCGGCCTGAGACCGCCGGACAAACCACCCTATTCCAGAGAAGGATCCAATTCATGGAAATCGGACAATACCAGCCGAACCTCGACTGTGACGGCTTGCGCATCGGCATCGTGCAGTCGCGCTTCAACGAACCGGTGTGCAACGGCTTAGCCGACGCCTGCATCGAGGAGCTGGAGCGCCTCGGCGTGATCGGCCAGGACGTGCTGCTCGTCACCGTGCCGGGCGCACTGGAGATTCCGCTCGCGCTGCAAAAGCTCGCGGAGTCCGGCCAGTTCGACGCGCTCATCGCGCTCGGCGCCGTCGTGCGCGGCGAGACGTACCACTTCGAGCTGGTTTCGAACGAAAGCGGCTCGGGCATCTCGCGCATCGCGCTCGACTTCGGCATTCCGGTGGCCAACGCCGTGCTGACGACCGAAAATGACGAGCAGGCCGTGGCGCGCATGACGGAAAAAGGCCGCGACGCCGCGCGCGTGGCGGTCGAAATGGCGAATCTGTCCGTCACGCTCGAGCAGCTTGACAGCGATGAGGAAGACAAAGAAGACGAGGACCGCGCATGAAGAGCGCACGACGCCGTTCTCGCGAACTCGCGACGCAAGGGCTTTATCAGTGGCTGCTGTCGGGCGCGCCCGCCGGCGAGATCGACGCGCAATTGCGCTCCGCGCAGGGTTTCGACAAGGCCGACCGCGAGCATCTCGATGCAATCCTGCACGG
The DNA here is from genome assembly GCA_001189335.2 of Candidatus Paraburkholderia schumanniana. Lineage (GTDB taxonomy): Bacteria > Pseudomonadota > Gammaproteobacteria > Burkholderiales > Burkholderiaceae > Caballeronia > Caballeronia schumanniana. The sequence continues at coordinate 28,101 of LFJH01000006.1, read as the reverse complement.
CGTGATCAAGGAATCCGACGCGCTGTCCGCGCAGCTTCAGCCCTGCCTCGACCGCCCGATCGAGCAATTGTCACCGGTCGAGCGCGCGGTGCTGCTCGTCGCGGCGTTCGAGTTCAAGCATCACATCGACGTGCCGTACCGCGTGGTCATCAACGAGGCGGTCGAGCTGACGAAAACCTTCGGCGGCTCGGACGGCTACAAGTACGTGAACGGCGTGCTCGACAAGCTCGCCGTCGTGATGCGTCCCGCCGAGGCGCAGGCGCGCGGACGTGGAGCGTAGATGAATCAGGCAGTGGAACCGCTCGTGCGGCTCGCCTCGCGCGTCGACGCGATCGAGCCCTTCTATGTGATGGAGCTGATGAAGCAGGCTCAGGCGCTCGAACGCGCGGGCCGCGACATCATCCACATGAGCATCGGCGAGCCGGATTTCACCGCGCCCAAACCGGTGACGCACGCCGCCGCAGAAGCGCTGAAGCGCGGCGTGACGCAATACACCAACGCGCTCGGCATTCATGCCCTGCGCGAGGCCATCGCCCAGCATTATCGCGATACGTTCGGCCTCGCGGTCAATCCGGAGCGGATCGTCGTGACGGCGGGCGCGTCCGCGGCGCTGCTGCTCGCCTGCATGGCGCTCGTCGACAACGACGACGAAGTCCTGATGCCCGATCCGTGCTATCCGTGCAACCGGCACTTCGTGTCGACGGCGGACGGCAAGCCGGTTCTGATCGCGAGCGGCCCGGCCGAACGCTTTCAGCTGACCGCCGAGCACGTCGAGGAAAGCTGGACGAACAAGACGCGCGGTGTGCTGCTCGCGTCGCCGTCGAATCCGACGGGCACGTCGATCGAGCCGGACGAATTGCGTCGCATCGTCGACAAGGTGCGCGCGCGCGGCGGCTTCACGATCGTCGACGAGATCTATCAGGGCCTGAGCTACGACGCGAAGCCCGTCTCCGCACTGTCCTTCGGCGACGACGTCATCACGGTGAACAGCTTCTCGAAGTACTTCAACATGACGGGCTGGCGGCTCGGCTGGCTCGTCGTGCCGCACGCGATGGTCAGCGCCGTCGAAAAGCTCTCGCAGAATCTGTTCATCTGCGCGTCGGCGCTCGCGCAGCATGCGGCGCTCGCCTGCTTTCAGCCCGAGACACTGGCCATCTACGAAGCGTGCCGCCTCGAGTTCAAGCGGCGACGCGATTACATCGTGCCGGCACTGCGCTCGCTCGGGTTCAGCGTGCCGGTCGTGCCGGACGGCGCGTTCTACGTGTACGCCGACACGACGACGGTTCATCATCCCGCAGCGGGCAACAGCGACGCGCTCACGCATTCGATGCTCCACGACGCGGGCGTCGTGCTCGTGCCGGGTGCGGATTTCGGGTTTCATGCTCCGGAGCGCTACATCCGTCTTTCGTACGCGACGGCCTACTCGAAGCTGGAGGAAGCGGTTCAGCGGCTGGGCGCATTGTTCAGTCGATAGCCCCTGTCGCCAGGCAAATAAAAAGGGCACCGTCGAGTGAGTGCCCTTTCTTTTCGTGTCCGATATCTCGTTCGCGTCAAGTGCCGAACTCGGCCGAAGCAACGTGCTTCGCTTCAGCGTCGCCGTCATCCTGCGACGCCAGCTTCTTCGGCGAATCGATCGTCGCATGAACGCGCTTGTCCGCCGCCGTGGACGCCAGCACCTGCTTCGGCGCGGCCTAAACCGGCGCCTGCGGGGCATTGATCGGCACGTTGCGGCCGCGCGCGACATCGCGCAGGCGCGCGCGCTCGGCGAGCACCTGCGCGCCGTAACCGCCGTCGTCGAGCCGACGTAGTAGCGCAGGCCGCCCGCCACCGAGCCGCCGCGTGCGATGCAATCCTTCAGCACGAGCGCCCGACCTTGATGTTCGCGAGCGGATCGAGCGCCGCGTGCGAGCCGCCGAAGTACTGGAACTTGTCGGAATAAACCTTCGACATCACCTGCATCAAGCCCTGGGCGCCGACGCCGCTCTCGGCGTAGGGATTGAGCCCGATTCGATCGCCATCACGGAGAACAGCAGCGGGTCGAGACCGACTTCACGTCCCGTGTCGAACGCAGCGCGCACGAGCTCGCTGACCGGCTCCTCCGCCACGCGGTAGCGCCGCGCGATGAAGTTCGCGACGAGCTTCTGCTCACGCGTCGAGACGAGCACGCGGTCGTCGCGCGCATCGGCGACGACGCGCTGCGCCGGAATCATGCTCGCCAGCATGCCGACGGAGGGCATCGTGCGCGGATCGAGCCCGTTGGGCGACACCGCGAGGCTGATGCCACCCGTGAGCTGATGAGTGCTTTCGTCGTCGCTCGCGGCCGCGCCAAGCGACGGCGTGACCGCGGCGGGCGCCTTGGCCTTGGCCGACGCCGCGTTCGCCGCGAGATTCACGGGCAGCATCGGATCAGTCGACAGATGATGCACCGCCGAGAACGGCGGCAGCAGCTGGCCCGCGAGCAGAAGACGGGCGGGTCCGGCCTGAACGGCGGCGGACTGACGAACGGCATGATCCTTGCGGCAAACGTGGTGCGCCACGAAGGCAGCAGCCAGAGGACGACGGACGGCCGTGACGACGGCTGCGCAGTCTACCAGGCTGAAGAGATGGTGACTCAAACGGCGTCCGCGACGCAGCGCCATGCGCACGATCTGCGCAGCGCGGGTGTCGGAACCCCACCAAACCGAAGTGTTCATCGATTCTCCCTGTTTTTGCGCAGATGAATACGAATAAAACCCATATTCGATGCGCAAATCAGACACCACTCGCTCTCGGCAAGCGTAAGCGGCATCGGGGATACGGCCTGCGCCGTCTGGAAAGCCGATCCGGCAAAAAGACCGCCGGTTGCGCGGCATGAACTACATGCCCTATGTGCGCAGATGACTTTCCACGCGAAAAACCGGCGTGTCAAACGCCGGCAATGACAACCTACAGCCATGAGTCGCCGGGCAGGAACGGCGCAGACGACTCATGGGCGTCTGAAAGACCTGAGGCAGAGGTAAAAAGTTTCAAAACCTGCAATGGATGCCAACGGATTCTAGCAGGGTTTAATGATCCGTCAATGCTATAGACTTTTTTTCAACTACTTACAGTTATATTGAACTGGGTTCAGCGTCCCGAATGCACGCCTCACGGGCTGCTCCAAGAGGAATATGCTGAACGTCGCCGAACGCACTGACGCTCACGCAGGTAAAATCGACAATCGCCTGGCGCGCAGCCTCCCGCCCCCGCGTCTTCCGCTTCGGGGCGCCTTCGAGTCCACATACGAGCATCGATGAAATACAAAGATCTGCGCGACTTCACCGCTCGCCTGGAAGCGCTCGGTGAACTGCGCCGCATTCGGCAGCCCGTCTCGCCCGTTCTCGAAATCACCGAAATCTCCGACCGCGTGTCGCGGGCGGGCCTGCGCTGCTCTTCGAAGCGCCCACCCATCACACGATGCCTGTGCTCGCGAATCTGTTCGGCACGACGCGGCGCGTCGTGCTCGGCATGGGCATCGAAACCGAAGCACCGCAAGGCGCCAATGTCAGCCTCGGCAGCGACGTCGCCGCGCTGAGCTCCTTTCGCGATGTCGGACGGCTGCTCTCCGCACTCAAGGAGCCCGAGCCGCCCAAGGGCCTGAAAGACGCGGGCAAGCTGCTCTCGCTCGCCAAGGCCGTTTGGGACAGGCGCCGAAATCGGTCAGCGCGCCGCCCTGCCAGGAAGTGGTGTGGGAAGGCAAGGACGTCGATCTGCATCGACTACCGATCCAGACATGCTGGCCCGGCGACGCCGGACCACTGCTCACCTGGGGCCTCACCGTCACGCGCGGACCCAACAAGCCGCGTCAGAATCTCGGCATCTACCGGCAGCAGCTCATCGGGCGCAACAAGCTCATCATGCGCTGGCTCGCGCATCGCGGCGGCGCGCTCGATTTCCGGGAGTTCGCGCTGGCCAATCCGGGCAAGCCGTATCCGGTGGCGGTCGTGCTCGGCGCCGATCCGGCCACCATCCTCGGCGCGGTGACGCCGGTGCCCGACACCCTCTCCGAATACCAGTTCGCGGGGCTCCTGCGCGGCTTGCGCACCGAGCTCGCCACGTGTCTGACGCCGGGCGTCGACACGCTGCAGGTGCCGGCGCGCGCGGAGATCGTGCTCGAGGGATTCATCTATCCCCAGGAAGGCAATGTGCCGCCCGCGCCCGAAGGCGCGCCGCCGCGTCCATCGAACTCCGCCGCAGCAAATACGAGCACGCGCTCGAAGCGCCCGTACGGCGATCACACCGGCTATTACAACGAGCAGGAGTGGTTCCCGGTCTTCACGGTCGAGAAGATCACGATGCGTCGCGACGCCCTCTTCCATTCGACCTACACCGGCAAGCCGCCCGACGAACCCGCCGTGCTCGGCGTGGCGCTGAACGAAGTGTTCGTGCCGCTGTTGCAGAAGCAGTTCACCGAGATCACCGACTTCTATCTGCCGCCGGAAGGCTGCAGCTACCGCATGGCGATCGTGCAGATGAAGAAGAGCTATCCCGGCCACGCGAAGCACGTGATGTTCGGCGTGTGGAGCTTCCTGCGGCAGTTCATGTACACGAAGTTCATCGTCGTCGTGGACGAGGACGTGAACGTGCGCGACTGGAACGAAGTCATCTTGGCGATCACGACGCGCGTCGACCCCGTGCGCGACACCGTGATGGTCGACAACACGCCGATCGACTATCTCGACTTCGCGTCGCCGGTGGCCAGCCTCGGCTCGAAGATGGGGCTCGACGCGACCAACAAGTGGCCCGGCGAAACGAACCGCGAATGGGGCCGCCCGATCGTGATAGACGAAGCCGTGAAGCGCCGCGTCGATGCGCTTTGGACCGAAATCGGACTGGACAGGAAATGATCGCGGCCACGCTCTATCGAGGCGAAGTCATCGAGAACCGGCACTCGGCACATGTCGCCATCGTCGATGCGAATGGGCGCCTCCTGCACTCTTTCGGCGATCCGCATCGCGTGACGCTGCCGCGCTCGGCGGCCAAGCCGGCTCAGGCGCTCGCCGTCATCGAGACCGGCGCGCTCGAGCGCTTCGGCTTCACCGAGGAAGATCTCGCGCTGATGTGCGCGTCCCACAGCAGCGAGCCGCGTCATATAGAGTGAGCCCGCGCGATGCTCGCGAAGGTGCAGGCGAACGAAAGCGATTTGCGCTGCGGCGGCCATCCGCCGATCTCGGATGCAGTCTATCGCGACTGGATCCGACGAGATTTCGCGCCGACCGCGGCATGCAGCAACTGCTCCGGCAAGCACGCCGGCATTGCTCGCGGGCGCTCGCGCGATGGGCGAGTCGCTCGTCGGTTATCACTTGCCCGATCATCCTCTGCAGGCGCACGTGAAGCGAACGATGGCGCGCTCCGTCGATCTCGCCGAAGACCCAGTGCACTGGGCCATCGATGGCTGCAATCTGCCGACGCCCGCTTTCGCCCTCGACCGTCTCGCGGGGCATCGCCGCCGCGCCGGAAGGCTCGGCGCTCGCGCGCATCTATCGCGCGATGACATCGCATCCGGAACTCGTCGCGGGGGAAGGGCGCTTCTGTACGCTGCTGATGAAGGCGTTCCGCGGCGCGCTCGTCGGCAAGACGGGCGCCGATGCGAGCTACGCGATCGGCGTGCGGCACAGACAGGGCCCGCTCGGCATCGCGGTAAAAGTCGAGGATGGCAACACGTCCGTGCTCAACGCGGTCGTCGTCCATGTGCTGGACCTGCTGGGCGTCGGCACGCAGCCCCAACGCGACGCGCTCGCCGCATTCCGCAATCCGGTCGTGCGTAACACCATGGGCGTGCCGACCGGACACCTCGACGTGCACTTCACGCTACACAGCCATCGACAATAAAAATGCATTCGTGGTCGTTGCTGTCGGACGGTTTTTTTCTGTCGCTGTCGCTGTGTCTCGATATCGGAATCGCCAACGTTGCGATCATCTCGCTCGCGCTGTCGCATGGCTTCAAGCCCGGACTCGTGCTCGGCCTGGGCACCTGTCTCGGCGATCTGCTCTACGCGGCGCTCGCGCTTGCGGACATGTCGGCGCTCCTGCAGTTCTCGGCAGTGCGCTGGGTCGTGTGGATCGGCGGCGCGACGGTGCTGCTCTTCCTCACCTGGAAGATGGAGCGCGAGGCGCTCAACCCGGCGTCCGCACCGCCCGTCGAAGGCGAGGCCGACTTCAGCATGCCGCGCCCGGATCACTGGAAAAGCTTCGCGCGCGGATGCCTATGCCTGCTCGCGGTGTCGTCGCCCAGCGCGATCCTGTGGTTCGCGGCGGTCGGCGGCGCGCTCATCGCGAAAGCCGGCGCGACGAGCCCCGTCAGCGCTTCCGTGTTTCTCACCGGCTTTTTCTGCGGCGGCCTCGGCTGGACGATCTTCATCTGCATGCTCGCGAGCCACGGCAGGAAGCGCGCCGGAACGCAACTCCTGCGCGCCTGCCATGTGATGTCCGCAGTGCTCTTCGCGTACTTCTCGTACAGTGTGATCGTCAACGGCTACCGCGATCTGATCGTGAACGCGGCATCGTGAGATCCGTCGTCAGGCGACGAACTGAGCCAGCTTCGCCAGGTCGACGTTGCCTCCGGAGACGATCACGCCGACGCGCTTGCCCTCGACCGGCACGACTTTCTGCAGCACCGCCGCCGCGAGGCAGCCGGTCGGCTCGACGACCATCTTCATGCGCTGTGCAAAGAAGCGCAGGGTCTCGATGAGCTGCGCATCGCTCACGGTGACGATCCGGTCCACGTGACGCTGGATGATCGGGAAGTTGTATGCGCCGACGTGCGTGGACGCGGCGCCATCCGCGATGGTGCGCGGCACCTTGATATGCACGATCTCGCCGCGCGCAAGCGACTGCTGGGCATCGTTGCCCGCTTCCGGCTCGACGCCGATCACCTTGCAGTCGGGCGCCAGGGCCGCCGCGGCGAGCGCGCACCCGCCGATGAGCCCGCCGCCGCCCAGACACACGAACAGATAATCCAGCGGGCCGGTCTCCTCGATCAGTTCCTTGGCCGCCGTCCCCTGCCCCGCGATCACATACGGATGATCGTAAGGCGGGATCAGCGTCATGCCGCGTTCCTCGGCGAGCTTGCGGCCGATTTCCTCACGGTTTTGCGTGTAGCGGTCGTAGGTGATCACTTCGCCGCCGTAGCCGCGCGTCGCTGCCACCTTCGCGGCGGGCGCGTCCTCGGGCATGACGATGGTCGCGCGGATGCCGGTGAGCTTCGCGGACAGCGCAATAGCCTGTGCGTGATTGCCCGACGAGTACGTGATGACGCCCGCCGCGCGCTGGCGATCGTCGAAATGAGAGATGGCGTTGTACGCGCCACGGAACTTGAATGCGCCCATGCGCTGGAAGTTTTCGCACTTGAAGAAGAGCGAGCGATGCGCCAGCGATTTCATCGGCGGTGCGGGACGTGAGGACGGGCGTGCGATGAGCGAAGCCTTCAATGCGTCTGGCGGCATCGGCGACATTGTCGTAGGTCGGGGCGGGAAGTGAGGAGAGGACATCGGAGCGGGAGCGTGAGGTGAAGGGGGATCACCATTGTCCCAGTTCTGTCGCGAAACTGAAAAGAGCCCGCTTGCGACGTTCGAAACAAAGAAGGCGACGCTAGCACGCATCGCCTTCTCTGGAATTGCCGGCCGAGCCGGTCAGTAACGCCAGTAGCCCGGGCCGTGACGGTAATAACCGTGGTGATGGCGCCAGTACGGCCGGCCGTAATAGCCGTACCCGCCGTAACCATAGCCGCCGACGACCACCGCGGGCGGCGGCGCGTAGACTACGGGCGGCGGCACGACATACACCGGCTGGGGCGGAGCCACATAGACCGGCGCGGGCGGCGCGGCATAAACCGGGTAAGCCGGCACCCCGATGCCCACACCGACCGAAACATGCGCCTACGCCGCACTGACCAGGCCGACACCAAGCGCGCCAGCGACCAAGAAACCACCGAGCTTTTTCACTTTCGTTCTCCTCGCCGCTTTCGATCGATGCCGTTCCACAGGGCACATAAGTAACAGTGTGAGTTAAATTTAGCGAAAAAGCACGTCGGCCGCAGAGACCATTTGTAGCAAATTGCAAGTTCCTAAACGCGCCGTCGAATCTTAGAGCCACGGCGCGCCGGCAGACCCGCGCCGAACGGCCATTCGACGTGCCTGCGACGAATATGCGACCGAGCGGCTCGGATCATCGCGAGAGACATGTAACGTATATTTACAAATGAACGAAAAGCCCCGCCGGACAGCCTCTGCGGCGGGGCTTTTCGTTATCTGCGGGAGATTCTTGATAGGTCGCGCTCAGCCTACCTTGGCGTAGGCGAACTCACGCGTGACATTCGGTGGCACGTAAGCCGCGCCGATCACCACCCGCGGCGTCAGGCGTTTTTTCTGGTCCCACCAGCGGCGGCGTTGGGTTTGGCTCAAGAATTGCGGATGCTTTCCGATAAGAGAAAATGCTCATAGCGACCTCCGAACGTAGCGAATGAAACCTCATAAAAAGGCCGGAAGGCGTCGCCGCCGGCCTTTTCCATCGAATCTGTCTTCTCTTTAGTATTTCGCGTTGGGTACGTTCATCTTTGACTTCGCAAGGAGACCAACTTCCGGCATCGATGTGGGTCCAGCTACATTCGGCATCAGACGCGCTTTTGGTCCATTAGCCCTTGCGTCGGAAATGGTCCTCGCTATTTAGCCGGCGCCTCCCGGCAATATTGAGTTGCTGCGTGCAACCCAAGCGAAGCGATGCGCGCGCTCCGTCTTGCGCTCTTTCGCTTTCCGTATTTATATCCTGCCAGTTTTGCATGAAATACGCTTTTGAAATCGTCTCGAAATGACAACACTAGGGTTTTCCGATGCCGGCGCTCCGGAGGGAATCTATCTTACGGACGACTTTCACCTGCCTTCCAGCCGAGGACGCGATCAAACGCCCACGCCGCGAGCGACAGCGCTCCCAAGCCGCCTCAAAGCCGTGTTATGGTGACGACCAGCGCCCCACCGAGCAGCCCCGGTGGGCGGGGAATCCAGGCCGCCACAAAACACAGGAAATGCGAAGCGAAAGCGCAGGCACATAGAAGGTCGGGCGAATGCGCACGGTTCGCCGTGCGCGCCGCGATGCCTTTCAGAAGACACTCCAGTCCAGAGAACGAACAATGATCAAGGTCAGCATCCACGAATCGCACCGCGCGAGCGAGCGCCTCGGCAACGCCCCTGACGCCAGTTTCGAGCCGGGATTACGCGCCGTCCGCTAGCCCTGCCGCGCTTCCGCTTCCAGCTTTCGTCATTCGACCCGGCGCAGCCGCGACGCTGCGCCCGTATCCAAGAGGACCCGAGATGTTCGGCGATATCGCCCGTTTTCTGCTCAACACCGTTTTCACCCTGTTCGGCGCGGCACTGCTGCTGCGCGCGTGGATCCAGGGCGTGGATCCAGGTCGTGCGCATGCCGCCCTACAATCCTGCTCCAACGCCGTGATGCAGGCGACCAACTGGATCGTGCTGCCGCTGCGCAAGATCCTGCCCGGCGGGAAGTTCGACTGGGCGAGCATCCTCGCCGCCTTCATCGCGGCGGCCGTCTATATCACGCTGATGGTCGTGCTCGCCGGCGTGGATCCGATGCTCATGCTGCCGATGCTCGCGCTGGTCGCGGTGCTGACGGTCCTCAAGTGGGCGCTGAACCTCGTCATCTGGATGACGATCCTGATGGCGCTGCTCTCGTGGCTCAATCCCCAATCGCCGGCCATGCCGCTGCTGTATCAGATCACCGCGCCGTTTCTCGATCCGCTGCGGCGCATTCTGCCGCGTACGGGCGGAATCGATCTTTCGCCGATCCTGCTCTTCGTCATCGTGCAGGTGCTGCTGATGGTGGTGACGCGCGTCGCGGTGTCGATGACGCTGTTCGGCATCTGAGACGCAATTGCGCCTGCGCACGCGTTGCGCTTACAATAATAGTCAGCTCACGCGGGCGCGGGCGTCGTATAATGGCTATTACCGTAGCTTCCCAAGCTACTGACGTGGGTTCGATTCCCATCGCCCGCTCCAGAATCATCGCGAAGGCCGCCCTAAGTCACGCTTGGGCGGTTTTTGGGTTTACAGCATCGCCGCCGCTATGAACCACCATCCCCACAACGAAGCCGACGACGGTACCGAGCACCACGGCCACACAGAACAGAGCGACGCGAGTGAAGCATCCACGCTGCATCATCGCCGCATCCGCAGCTTCGTCACGCGCGCGGGCCGCGTCTCGGTCGGGCAGCAGCGCGCCATCGACGAGCTCGGTCCGCGCTTCGTGGTGCCGTATGCGCCACAGCTCGCCGACTGGGACGCTCTCTTCGGCCGTCAGGCGCCGCGCGTGCTGGAAATCGGCTTCGGCATGGGCGCGACCACGGCGGAGATCGCCGCCGCGCGTCCGGGCGACGATTTCATCGGCGTGGAGGTGCATGAGCCGGGCGTCGGCGCGCTGCTCAAGCTGATCGGTGAACAGGGGCTCGGCAATATCCGCATCCTTCAGCACGACGCCGTGAAAGTGCTGGAGCACATGATCGCGCCGGAGAGCCTCGACGACGTGCACATCTACTTCCCGGATCCCTGGCACAAGGCGCGGCATCACAAGCGCCGCCTGATCCAGCCGAAGTTCGTCGCCCAGCTCGTCTCGCGTATCAAATCCGGCGGCTACATCCATCTGGCGACCGACTGGCAGAACTATGCCGAGCAGATGCTTGAGGTGCTGTCGGCGGAGCCCGCGCTGGAAAACACCGCCGAAGGCTATGCGCCGCGCCCGGATTTCCGCCCGGTCACGAAGTTCGAGCGACGCGGCCTGCGGCTCGGGCACGGCGTGTGGGACCTGATGTTCCGCCGCCGCTGAGGCGCGCGCGGCAAAAAAAGCCACGGAAGAACCGTGGCTTTTTTTCGGCGCGGACAGGAATCACTCCGCCCAGCTCAACCCGCCGCTATACCCGACGATCAGGATCAGCAAGCCGAAGCCGATCCGATACCACGCGAACGCGGTGAAATCGTGGGACGCGACGTAGCGCAGCAACCAGCGAACGCAGACGAACGCGCTCACGAACGCCGCGACGAGCCCAATCACGAAAAGCCCGAGGTCGTCCACGGTGAGCGTGCGCCAGTACTTCGCCATTTCGTAGAGCGTCGCGCCGAAGATGATCGGAATGGCGAGAAAAAACGAGAACTCCGTGGCGACGCGGCGCTCGAACCCGAACAGCATGCCGCCGATGATCGTCGAGCCGGAGCGCGAGGTGCCCGGGATCAGCGCGAAACATTGCGCGAGGCCGACCTTGAAGGCGTCACCATAAGACAGATCATCGACGGATGTCACGCGCGCAGTCGCGCCGCGATCGCGCTGGCGCGACTCCGCCCACAGAATCACGATGCCGCCGAGGATCAGCGCCACAGATACCGGCACCGGCGAAAACAGCACGGACTTGATGCTTTTCTCGAACAGCAGGCCGAGCACGATGGCAGGAATCGTCGCAATGATCACGTTCAGCGCGAAGCGCCGCGCGTCGGTGCGAGCCGGCAGCCCCGTGACCACCGAGCCGATCTTGGCGCGATATTCCCAGCAGATCGCGAGAATCGCGCCGAACTGGATGACGACGTCAAACGTTTTTGACTGTGCGTCGGTGAAATCCAGAAGACTGCCCGCCACGATCAGATGCCCTGTGCTCGAGACCGGCAGAAATTCCGTCAATCCTTCGACGACGCCCAGAATGAGCGCCTTAAACATCAATATCCAGTCCATCCGCAGCCCTTGTTCGCCGTTGGTTGTGGAGCGCCGCGCGCGGAGATTTCGAGTTACTTTTCGACGATCTGCACATGTATGCCGTTTGTAAGGACAGTGATTGTCCCAGGTTCGTAAGACACACCGGCGAACTGAAGTTCTTCGGGCTTGAAGGTGTGGATCGGATAGCGGTCGAGTAGCTGCGCCGCGAGTTGCGCGCCGACCGCGGCGATCTGCTGGTTGTACTGTGTGACGTCACCGGTGAACTGCGCGTCGTCAACGGATGGTGAGACGAGAATGACGGAGCGGCTCGACGCGTCGTAGCCGAGCTGTGTGGAGAGCGTGAACGCGCCAATCACGGGATTCGGCATGAAGGGTGTCGAAAGGCGCGCATCAACGCGCACCGTCACGCGGTTGCGATCCGCGGCCATGCCGACGACCGGATGGCTCAGCACGACGTCGAAGATCTGCGAAGCCGTGCGTTGCAGCGGAAACTTGCGGGCGACGGCATCCTGCACCTGCTGGGTCGAGAATGTGTAGTGATCCGGAATGAAGGGGAATATCGAGTTCGACGCGGCCTGCGCGATCGATGTGAGTGCGAGTGCCGGGAGCGACATCAGCCCAGCCAGCACGAACCGGCGCCGCAACGGCGCGACGGGTTCCGTCATGCGTGATCCTCCAATGCTTCTTTTTCAGGTCGGCGCCGCGCGGCGCAGCTTGCAGATTGGACCGCGGTTCGTCACGACAGTTGCGGCGGCTGGGTCTGAACTTCCAGCCGCTCGATCCACGTCAACGCATATTCCCGCGTCTCGCCGCACATCTCGCGGGAAGGCTGCAACCCGCTGCAGCACGCCGGCCGCCTCGGATCGCCGAAGATCCTGCAGCGCAGATCGTCGCCCAGTTGAACGCAGCGCTCGCCCGCGCGCTTGCCGTCCGGCATTCCCGGAATCGGACTCGAAATGGAAGGCGCGATGCAGCACGCGCCACAGCCCTCGCGGCAGGCATGAGGCGAAGAATCGATCGACATGGCGGTATGACGGGTACTGAGCGACACGCGGACAGCGGACGAAAGCCGCATTGTCCCATACAATGACGTTGCGCTTCGTCAAATGCTGCGCGCAGGCTGCGACCTTATCGCGCAACGCCCGCGCGCCCGCGCCGGACTGGACTCGATCGTTACCCGAGGCCCGCCATGACATCCGCCGCTCCGCTTTTCCGTCCCGACCTGCTCGCGAGCTACGACGCGCACGGTCCGCGCTACACGTCCTACCCCACCGCCGTCCAGTTCACCGATTCGTTCGATCCCGCGCACTACCGCGAAGCGGCGCGCAACGGCAGCGCCGACGCCGATCTCTCGATCTACTTCCATATCCCGTTTCTACTTCCATATCCCGTTTTGCGATACCGTCTGCTTCTACTGCGGCTGCAACAAGATCGCGACGAAGAATCGCGCGCATGCGCGCCCGTATCTCGAGCGCATGAAACGCGAACTGGCGATGCAGTCAGCCCTCTTCGATCCCTCGCGGCCCGTCACGCAGCTGCACTGGGGTGGCGGCACGCCGACCTTTCTCTCGCACGACGAAATGATCGAGCTGATGGCCGCGACGCGCGAGCACTTCCATCTCGTCCCTGGCGAGCGCGCTGAATATTCGATCGAAGTCGATCCGCGGGAAGCATCGGCGCAAACCATTGCCTTGCTGCGCGAACTCGGCTTCAACCGCTTGAGCCTCGGCGTGCAGGACTTCGACCCGCGCGTGCAACGCGCCGTCAATCGCATCCAGCCACGCGCGATGACCGAGACCGTGCTTCACGCCGCACGCGAGCACGGCTTCAAGTCGGTGAGCGTCGATCTCATCTACGGCCTGCCGCACCAGAGCGTCGAAAGTTTCTCGCGCACGCTCGACGCGATCATCAGCCTCAAGACGGATCGCGTCTCCGTGTTCGGCTATGCGCACATGCCGACGCTCTTCAAGATGCAGCGGCAAATCGACGCAAGCGCGCTGCCCTCGTCCGCCGTGCGCCTCGTGATCCTCGAGCGCGTGATCGAGCGCATGAACGAGGCGGGCTATGTGTACATCGGGATGGATCACTTCGCGCTCCCCGGCGACGAGCTCGCGCGAGCCCACGAAGCAGGCACGCTTCAGCGCAATTTCCAGGGCTACAGCACGCACGCGGATTGCGAGCTGATCGGCATCGGCGCGTCGTCGATCGGCAAGGTCGGCGATGTCTACGCGCAGAACGCCCGCGATCTTCCCGACTACGCTGCCGCGATCGACGCGGGCCGGCTCGCCATCGCGCGCGGCGTGCGTCTGTCCGCCGACGATGCCCTGCGCTGCGACGTCATCATGCGTCTCATGTGCGGCGGCGAGCTGCGCTTCGACGATGTCGCGCACGCGCACGGCATCGAATTCCCCGCTGCCTTCGCCGACGAACTCGCGCGCCTCGCGCCGATGGCCGGCGACGGCCTGATCCATCTCTCGCGCGACGCGATCCGGGTACTGCCCGCTGGGCGCATGCTGGTGCGCAACGTCGCATCGGTGTTCGACCGCTATATCGGTCGGGCCCCCTGCAGCGCTTCTCGCGGACCATCTGAGCGGCGCTGCATCGGCGCGGGCGCGCACTTCGTTTCCGCCGCGCGTATTTCTTACCTCGCTGGCTTAGAATGACAGCCACCTCGGGCGCCCGAGCCGACCAAGCGAGGACGCGCCCGTCCATTCACCGCCGATGCGAGGCGCTTGCCGTTTCGCATCGGGCCGCCGTTCGCAAAGCGCAGCGCATGCGCCGGGCGCTTCGCAAACGGCAACGCCACTGCCCGCCGCCATGCCGATCACTTCGCCGCAGTTCGCCCCTCTCTCCCAGCTTGCCGCCGACCTGAAGAGCGGCCGCACGACGAGCCGCGCGCTCGTCGAGGCCGCGCTCGAACGCATCGCGGACCCCGCGGGCCAGGGCTCGACCGTCTTCCTTCAGGTCGATGCCGAACACGCCCGCGCCGCCGCCGACGCCCACGACGTGCTGCGCCGCGCCGGCACCGTGCTTTCGCCGCTCGCTGGCATTCCGGTCTCGATCAAAGATCTCTTTGATATCGAAGGCCAGGTAACGCGCGCCGGCTCGAAAGTGCTGGAGAACGCCGCGCCCGCCAAGGCCGACGCCGTGACCGTCGTGCGCCTGCGCCGCGCCGGCGCGGTGATCGTCGGGCGCACCAACATGAGCGAATTCGCGTTCTCGGGCCTGGGCCTCAATCCGCACTACGGCACGCCGCGCTCGCCGTGGCATGCCGACGTGCCGGGCGACGCGCGCATCGCGGGCGGATCGTCGTCGGTCGCGGCGGCGTCGGTCGCCGACGGCATGGCCGCTGTCGCGCTGGGCACGGACACGGGCGGCTCCATCCGCATCCCCGCCGCGCTGTGCGGCCTCACCGGCTTCAAGCCGACCGCGAACCGCATCCCGAAGCAAGGCGGCGTGCCGCTTTCGAAGACGCTCGATTCCTTCGGGCCGATCGGTGTGTCGGTCGCGTGCTGCGCGTTCGTCGACCGCATTTTCGCCGGCCACGATCCCGGCGTGCCCGCGACGCGTCCGCTCGACGGTGTGCGTCTCGGCGTGCTGACGAACTACGTGACCGACGCCGTCGAGGCGCCGGTCGCGAACGCGGTGGCCGCCGCGATCAATCATCTGGCGGCGGCGGGCGCGCTGGTGGAAGACGTGCGCTTCGCGCCGCTCGACCGCTTGCCGGAGATCAACCGCTATCCGCTCGTCACGATCGAAGCGTACGCGTGGCACCGCAAACTGATGGCCGAGCGTGGCAGCGAATACGATCCGCGCGTCCTCGCGCGCCTGAAGCGCGCGGAGGCTGCGAGCGCTGCCGACTATATCGACCTGTGCGAGTCGTCGCGCGCGGCGATGATCGAGGAAGCGCGCACGACGCTCTGGCAGCGCTTCGACGCGATCGTCTGCCCGACCGTGCCGGTGCTGCCGCCGCGCATCGCCGATCTGGAAGCCGACGACGACGCCTTCACGCGCACCAACGCGCTCATCCTGCGCAATCCGACGACCTTCAACTTCCTCGATGCCTGCGGGCTGTCCCTGCCCTGCCATCCGCGCGGTGAAGCGCCCATCGGCCTGATGCTCGCGGGTGCGCCGCATGCTGACAACGCGCTGTTGTCGATCGGCCGTGCGGTCGAAGCCGTGCTGGCCACGACGCGCTAGCGGCGGATTCCCATACCGGATAGGCCGCCCGATTTTTTGCGGCTCGGGCGTTCGCGCTAGAATTCACCGTTATATCCCGCAACTCAGGTGCTTCCTTCTCGAATCGTTGCGAAACAATGAACAACTCTTTACATCACTTTACGATGCATCAGGACGACCGCGTCATGCGCCGCGAGCGCCGATTGCTCCTGCTGCTCGGTTTCGTCAGTCTCGGACTCGTCGGCGGCGCGCTGTACCTGCAGTTCTTCCATCGCGAAGACCCTTGCCCGCTGTGCATCATCCAGCGCTATTTCTTCGTGCTCATCGCGATCTTCGCGTTCCTCGGCGCGGGCTTCAATAACTGGCGCGGCATCGCGCTGCTGGAGACGCTCGTCGCGATCTCGGCGCTCGGCGGGCTCGTCACGGCCGTGCGTCACGTCTATGTGCAGTCGCATCCCGGCTTCAGCTGCGGCTTCGATGCGCTCCAGCCCATCGTCGACAGCCTGCCGCCCACAAGCTGGCTGCCGCAGGTGTTCAAGGTCGCGGGTCTGTGCGAGACGCCCTATCCGCCGATACTCGGGCTCTCGCTGCCGCAATGGTCGCTGATCGCCTTCGCGCTGATCTTCGTGCTCGTCGTGGCGAGCCTGCGCGCCAAGCGCAAGCTGCGCTCGGCGGTCCGATAATTTTTCCCGCTCGCATCGAATTTTCCTTCAGGGCGGCAAGTCGACGCCGCCCTATATCGCCTTCCACGCGCTTTCACTTTCCCGCATCAGCGCATCCGTATAATCTTGATACGTGAGCCGCAATATTTTTGGGATATTGCGGTGATATGTTCGTGTCTGGATGGCGATCTACGTGCGCGCAGTCCGTTTCGCTCGAAGCTGGCCGAGTTTTCGAAGGCAGCTCATGAAGCGGACGGGAACCGCGTAACGCGCGCCTGGTCCGCAATGTCTTCCCGATCATGACAACGCAAACCATCCGCTTCCTTCAGCACGGCGCCGTGCACGAGATCGCCGATGTGCCCGCCACGCGCACGGTGCTTCAGCATCTGCGCGAGACCGCCCTTTGCACCGGCACCAAGGAAGGCTGCGCGGAAGGCGATTGCGGTGCGTGCACTGTCGTGCTCGGCGAGCTCGACGCGTCGGGCGAGCTGGCGCTCAAGGCCGTCAACGCGTGCATCCAGTTTCTGCCGACGCTCGATTCCCGCGCGCTCTTCACCGTCGAAGACCTGCGCGGCGAGGATGGCGCGCTGCATCCGGTGCAGCAGGCGCTGGTCGACTGTCACGGCTTGCAATGCGGGTTCTGCACGCCGGGCTTCGTGATGTCGCTGTGGGCCCTCTATCACAATCACCCGGCCGATGCCGGCCCGCCCTCGTGCGCCCTCGTGCGATGACATCGCCACGGCGCTGTCGGGCAATCTGTGCCGCTGCACGGGTTATCGGCCGATTCTCGATGCAGCCGAGCGCATGTTCGACACCCGCGCCCACCCTTCGACGCCGATGCCGTCAAACGGCAGCTCGCCGCGCTCAAGCGCACGCAGACCTTCCACTATCGGGCGCCCGATGTGCGCGGCGCAGCCTTCGGCGTGCCTTCGTTCAGCGTGCCGGTCACGCTCGCCGAATTCGCGCGGCTGCGCGCCGAACATCCGCACGCGCGCCTGCTCGCGGGCAGCACCGATATCGGTCTTTGGGTGACGAAGCAGTTTCGCGATCTCGGCGACATTCTCTTCATCGGCAACGTCGACGAGCTGAAGAAGATCGAGCGCGACGCGCAATATCTGACGATCGGCGCGGCAGCATCGCTCGAGGACGCCTACGCGGCCCTTGCCGCCGACTACCCCGAACTCGCCGAACTGTGGACGCGCTTCGCCTCGCGCCCGATCCGCAATGCGGGCACGCTCGGCGGCAACGTCGCGAACGGCTCGCCGATCGGCGATTCGATGCCGGCGCTCATCGCGCTGAACGCCGATCTCGTGCTGTAAAAGGCGGAGAAAACGCGCACCATGCCGCTCGATGCGTTTTATCTCGGCTATCAGAAGACTGCGCTCGAGGCGGGCGAATTCGTCACGGCGATCCGCGTGCCGCGCCCGGTCGCCGCGTTGCGCTTTCGGACCTACAAGTGGCGAAGCGCTACGACCAGGACATCTCCGCCGTGTGCGCGGCCTTTGCGATCACGCTCGACGACGACAACCGCGTCACGGATGCGCGCATCGCGTTCGGCGGCATGGCAGCGACGCCCAAGCGCGCACCATCCGCAGAGGCGGCGCTCATCGGCGAGGAATGGAGCGAAGGCGCGGCGCGCGCCGCCATGACCGTGCTCGACGCCGATTTCCAGCCGCTCACGGACATGCGCGCATCGAGTGCCTATCGCGCAAAGGTGGCGCGCAACCTGCTATGGCGCTTCTATCTGGAAACGCGCCGCGACGCCCCGCTCGCACTCGCCGACGTGAACGCGTTTGCGTATGGCTCCCATGTGGAGGAAGCGCCATGAACCGGTCGAACTGGGAGCCGTCACCGATGCGGCCGGCGCGGCGCTGCCGCACGAATCGGCGGCGCTGCATGTAAGCGGCGAAGCGATCTACACCGACGACATTCCCGAGTTGCGCGGCACGCTCCACGCGGCGCTCGGGCTCTCCCGGCACGCGCACGCGCGCATCGTTTCGCTCGATCTGGACGCGGTGCTCACGGCCGCGGACATCCCTGGCGAGAACAATTGCGGCCCCGTGCTGCACGACGATCCGATCCTCGCCACAGGCGACGTGCAGTATCTCGGCCAGCCGATATTCGCCGTGATCGCGGGAAGTTACGATCTGGCGCGCCGCGCCGCCGCGCTCGCCAAAAGCGAGGATGTCGTGCGCTACGAGCCGCTCGAGGCCGTACTCACCCCCCGCGAAGCAAAAGCGCGCAACCAGTTCGTGCTGCCGCCGCTGCATTTGCGGCGCGGCGATCCGGCCGGGCGCATCGCGGGCGCCGCGCACCGTCCGAAGGGGCAAATTCGAAGTCGGCGGGCAGGAGCAGTTCTATCTCGAAGGACAAGTCGCGTATGCCGTGCCGAAGGAGCAGGACGGCATGCTCGTCTACAGCTCGACGCAGCATCCGAGCGAGATGCAGCAGGTCGTCGCGCACATGCTCGGCTGGCCGACCAACGCCGTGCTGTGCGAATGCCGTCGCATGGGCGGCGGCTTCGGCGGCAAGGAATCGCAATCGGCGCTGTTCGCGTGCGTCGCTGGCGGCGCATCTGCTGAGGCGTCCCGTCAAGCTGCGCGCCGACCGCGACGACGACTTCATGATCACCGGCAAGCGCCACGACGCGGTCTACGAATACGAATGCGGCTTCGACGACGACGGGCGCATCGTGGGCGCGCGCGTCGAGATCGCGTTGCGCGCGGGCTATTCGGCGGACCTGTCGGGCGCAGTGGCGACGCGCGCGGTTTGCCACTTCGACAACGCCTACTATCTGAGCGACGTCGAAATCCGCGCGCTGTGCTGCAAGACCAACACGCAGTCGAACACCGCCTTTCGCGGCTTCGGCGGACCGCAGGGCGCGCTCGTCATGGAAGTGATGCTCGACGAAATCGCGCATCGGCTGAAACGCGATCCGCTCGACGTGCGGCGCGCGAACTACTACGGCATCGGCGAGCGCAACGTGACGCCCTACGGCCAGCCGGTCGAGGACAACGTGATCGCGCCGCTGACCGACGAACTGATCGCCTCGAGCGATTATCAGTCGCGCCGCGCCGACATCGCCGCGTTCAACGCGACGAGCGCCGTGCTCAAGCGCGGCCTCGCGTTCACGCCGGTCAAGTTCGGCATCTCGTTCAACGTGCCGTTCCTGAATCAGGCGGGCGCGCTCGTGCACGTCTACAAGGACGGCTCCGTGCTCGTGAATCACGGCGGCACGGAAATGGGCCAGGGGCTCAACACGAAGGTCGCGCAGGTCGTCGCGAGCGTGCCCGGCATCGGCATGGCGCGCGTGCGCGTGACGGCTGCCGATACATCGAAGGTTGCGAACACATCGGCGACGGCGGCATCGACGGGTAGCGACCTCAACGGCAAGGCGACCGAAGCTGCTGCGGCGCTCGCGATCCGCGCGCGTCTCGCCGAACTCGCCGCGAAGCAGTTGGGCGGCAACGCGGCCGATGCGCGATTCCACGGCGGCGTGGTGGAAGTGAACGGCGGCCAGATGCCCTTCGATCAGCTCGTCGCGGCGGCGTATCTCGCGCGCGTGCAACTCTGGTCGGACGGCTTCTTTCTATTCGACGCCGAAAGGCCACTGGGATGCGAAGACGCTGCAGGGCCATCCGTTCTACTTCGCGTACGGCGCGACGGTGTCGGAAGTCGTCGTCGATACGCTCACCGGCGAATGGAAGCTGCTGCGCGCCGATCTGCTGCACGACGCGGGCCGTTCGATCAATCCGGTCATCGATATCGGCCAGGTGGAGGCGGCTTCATCCAGGGCATGGGGTGGCTCACGACCGAGGAACTCTGGTGGAACCGCGACAGGCGTCTCATGACGCACGCGCCTTCGACCTACAAGATTCACGCCGTCAGCGATGCGCCCGCGACGTTCAACGTCGAGCTGTATCGAAACGACAACGCCAAGCCGACGATTTTCCGCTCCAAGGCAGTGGGCGAGCCGCTGCTGCTGTCGTTTTCGGTGCTGCTCGCGATCTGCGCGGCGATCGCGGCGTCGAAGCCCGATTCGCCCGATGCGCCCCAGGCTGCGCGCACTCGCCACGCCCGAAGCGATTCTCGACGCGCTGGACGCGCTTGCGGTTGAAATCGACGAAGCCGCCCCGGTAAACTAGCGCCGCGACGACGAAACGCACAACCGACGATCATTTCTGGAGCCCATCGATGCAAGTTTGGCTGAACGACCTGCAACACCTGCTCGCGCACTGCGACGCCGTCGTGCTCGTGACGGTCGCGCGTGTCGAAGGCTCCGCGCCGCGCGAGCCGGGCACGAAGATGATCGTCACGCGCGAGGACGCGCGCTACACGATCGGCGGCGGCCACCTGCAGTGGAAGGCCATCGAAACCGCCCGGCAAGTGCTGAAGGACGGCATGCGGAGCCCGCGCATGAGACGGCTTGAGCGTTTCGCGCTCGGTCCGAGCCTCGGCCAGTGCTGCTGCGGCGCGGTCGTGCTGGCGTTCGAGCGGCTCGACGTATCGGACCTGAACTGGGTGACGACGCTGGCGAAGCGCACGATGCAAGGTCTCTCCACCGTGCGCAGCGTCTCCTTTGCGCCCATGCCCGACGCGGTGATGCTCTCCGATCCCGAGCCGGGCGCAACCGACGCCGATTGCCTCTTGTGGGACGGCGCCGGTTTCGACGAGAGCGGCGCGCTCCTCACCGAAACCATCGCGCCGCGCGACTTCC
This sequence comes from Candidatus Paraburkholderia schumanniana, assembly GCA_001189335.2. GTDB lineage: Bacteria > Pseudomonadota > Gammaproteobacteria > Burkholderiales > Burkholderiaceae > Caballeronia > Caballeronia schumanniana. Next base: position 6,816 of record LFJH01000006.1, on the reverse strand, counting down.
AGGTCGTGCTGTTCGGCGCGGGCCACGTGGGCGCGGCGCTCGTGCGGGTGCTTGCCACGCTGCCCTGCCACGTGACCTGGGTCGACGAGCGCGACGCCGCCTTTCCCGCGCCGCAGCTCGTGTGAGACGGCGAGCTTTTTCATCGACGAGCTGCTCGCCTGCGGCACGACGACGGCGCTCGTCTACTGCACCGTGCACAAGCAATCCGCCGACGCGTTCTTCACCGAGAGCGAAGCGCGCAACCTGCGCATGGTCGCGGGCAAAGTGCTGATGGATCGCAACTGTCCCGAGTTCTTGCGCGACACGGCGCAATCCGGCTACGACGACAGCGCGGAACTCATCGCGCGCTGGCACGGACGCGGACGTCAGCATTACGCGCTGACGCGCCGCTTCGCGCCGACCTCGACGCAAGCGCAGCTCGAAGCGTGCGGCGCGCTCGCGCAGAAGCATCAGGATGTGTTCATCCAGAGCCATGTCGCGGAGAACACGGACGAGATCAAATGGGTCGAGAGCCTGTTTCTGGGGCATCGCAGCTATCTCGACATCTATGATCACTACGGCCTTTTGCGCCGCCGCGCGGTGTACGGCCACTGCATCTATCTCGACGACCGCGACCGCGAGCGCATGGCGGAAACGGGCGCGGTGGCATCGCACTGCCCGACGTCGAACCTCTTTCTCGGCAGCGGCCTGTTCGATTTCGAGAAGGCCGGCGCGTCGAACATGCCGGTGGCGCTCGCGACGGACGTGGGCGACGGCACCTCGTTCTCCATGCTGCAGACGATGAACGAGGCGCACAAGGTCGCGCGCCTGACCGGCCATCATCTGAGCGCGACGCGCATGTTCTGGCTCGCGACGACGGGCGCGGCACAGGTGCTCGAACTCGACGACAGAATCGGTACGCTCGCCGTGGGCAGCGAAGCGGACTTCGTCGTGCTCGATCCGAACGCGACGCCGCTGCTCGCGCGCCGCACCTCGCGCACGGAGACGCTCGAAGAGCTGCTGTTCGCGTTCGCGCTGCTCGGCGACGACCGCGCGGTGTTCGAGACGTACGCCGCCGGCAAGCGCGTGCATTCGCGCGATGCGCGCAAGATGGCGAAGCTGGAGCTGGCGGCCTGAATCAAGGCCGGGTCGGCGTAGCGCCTCGCCCGGCTCCGCGATGCGCGTCGACGCAAGCACGTTTCTTGCAATCCGGCTAAAGTGCCGGATGATCCATTTCCCGAGTTCGCCTATTGTCATGAGGAAGCGCGCGTCCTTCGAACAGCTCGTCATCGCGATAGCGCTCGCCTCGCTCGGCACGCTCACCCACGCCCACCCGCTCGATTCACAGCTCGACTGCAAATCGACGCCGCACGATTTCATCGCGCCGCTACAGGAAAATCATTTGCTGGAAGCGAAGCCGATGCGCGTGGAGCCGAACTCGATCAACGCGTTCAGGCCGGCGAAGGGCGCGACGCTGACGGCTTACGGGTTCAAGGTCTACGCGCTGGTGGCGTATCAGAAGGAGGACCCGCTCTTCAAACCGGGCAAGGGCGAGCCGATCGGCGATGCCGCTTATGGCGCCGTCATCTGGGGCGGTGACGCGGAAGTCGCGCAGAAGGTGCGCGAGGCGGGCAGCGACGCGGTCGTGTACCGCGTCGCGCCCTTTATCACGGCGATTTTTTGCAAGCCGTGATCACCGCAGCAGCTCCACGAACGACGAGATCAACCGATCCATGTCGTTCGCATCCAGCGCGCCCATCGTCGAGATGCGGAACAGTTCCTTCGACAGGCCGCCCTGCCCCGCATAGATCACGAAGCCCTTGGCCTTGAGCGCGTCGTACAGTGTTTCATACGTGACGCCCTTCGGCAGCCGGTACGCCCGCAGCACGACCGATGATTCCGCAGGAGACAACGCGCTCTCGATTCCGAGATTCGCCAATCCCGAGCGCACCTGCTCCGCGAGCCTCGCGTACCGCTGATGACGCGCCCGCCAGCCGCCTTCTTCCTCGAACTCGCGCAGCGCTTCGACGAGCGCGTAGTACGCATGCACGGATGGCGTGAACGGCGTGTTGCGCTCGTCCTGCAGCTTCGCGAGGCGCGCGATGCCGAGGTAATACGTGCGGCTCGCGGCCTTCGCCAGCGCATCGCGCCGCGCGATGACGAACGCCGTGCCGGGCACGCCGTGCAGGCACTTGTTGGCGGTCGCGGCGATGCCGCCGCCGTCGAAATCGATCGCTTCGGCGCCGAAGCTGCTCACGGCATCCAGCAGCAGGCCGACACCGCGTTCCTTGCACGCGCGCGAGAGCTGTTCGATCGCGTTCAAGCGGCCGGTCGTCGTTTCGTGATGGATGATCGCGTCGATATCGAGCGCCTGCATCCACTCGTACTTCACGACTTCGTGATCGATGCCGTACTGCTTCGCGATCTGCGCGATGCGATCGCCATACACGCCGTTCTCCACGACGAGCAACCGCCCGCCTTCCGGCACGAGCCCCGCGATCATGCTCTCCACCGCCGCGGTGCCGGAACCCGTCATCAGCACCGCGTTCCACACGGCGGGATCGAGCGCGTAAGCCGCGACGAAACGCTTCTTCGCTTCGTCCTGAAGATCGAAGAACTCCGGCTCGCGATGGCACAAGTCGGTTTGCAGCAGGCTCTGGCGCACGCGTTCGGTCAGCGTGACAGGGCCCGGATTGAGCAGCAGCATCATCGTCCTCCAATATGTTGTTGCAGGCGCGCGCGCACGTCCTCGGGCGTGACCTTCGGGCGCGGCAGATCGCCCGGCGTGCCGGTCCTGATCGACAGGCGCGCGAACCGCGCGCCGTTGACATCCTTCGCATCGAAGAGACAATCGATCACGCCGATGTCGTTGCCGTCGAGCGCGAGAGCATAGCCGCACGCCGACGCGACCGAAGCGAAATCGATGCCCCGCGACACCGTCGCCTGGCCACCCGTCGATTCGTGCGCGCCGTTGTCCAGCAGAAGATGGATCAGGTTCGACGGGCCGTAGGCGCCGAGCGTCGCGAAGACGCCCATGCGCATGAGCGCAGCGCCGTCGCCATCGAGCGCGACCACCGTCAGATCGGGACGCGAGAGCGCGAGGCCCAGCGCCATCGGCGTGACGCAGCCCATCGAGCCGACGAGATAAAGCTGGTTCTCGCGGTCATCGATCGCGTAGAGCTCGCGGCCGCAGAAACCGGTCGATGCGAGCACGACGGTCGAACCCTTCGGCGTGTGCGCGATGACCTTTTCGAGCGCATCGTGGCGCGTCACGCGCTCGCCTTCGAAGCGCTTCACGGTCGCGGGCTTTGGCATTCACACGCACGCCCGACAGGCCGGTCTTCTTGAGCTCATGAGGCGCGACGCTGCCTTTCTGCATGACGAGCGCATACGGACGGCCGGTGCTGTCCATGAACGCCGTCGCGCGATCGAGCGCCGGGCCGATCTGGTCGCTTTCCGTCGGAAACAGCTCCCACGGAATCTCCATCGTCTCGAGCATCTGCGGCGTGATCGGGCCCATCAGCGCGTGCTGCGGCTCGTCGTGCACGCCCGGCTGGCCGCGCCACGTGACGATCAGCAACTGCGGCAGACGGAACGTCCACGTCAGCGACGTGAGCGGGCTCACGGCATTGCCGAGGCCGGAGTTCTGCATCATCGCGATGCCGCGATTCGCGCCACCGGAACGCACGCCGCCGAGCGCGACGCCCGCGATCAACGCGACCGCGTCGCCTTCGTTCGCCGCCGAGACGTAATGCAGCGTCTCGTCCTGCAGCACATAGTTGATGAAGGGCGTGAGAAACGAGCAGGGCACGCCCGCGTACTAGTCGAAGCCGCGTTCGCGCGCGGCCTCGACGAACTGGGCGGCCTCAATCACGCGCGTGCTCCGTGTCTTGCGCGCCTTCCGAACCGATCGGCGACTGGCCGTGCGCGAAGTCGCCCGCACGGCGGAAGTCGTCGAGATCGTTCACGCCGCGCCAGTGGCCGTGCACGTAATGCACTTCGATCTTCTGGCCGGCGGCGAGCAGCGCATTCAGCAGCGCGGCCATGTCGAGCCTGTCGAAATCCGGACGCTTCCCGAGTTCGGCGAGCGTCGCGAGCAGCCGCTCGCGCGCGCCCGCGCGCACGTTGATGAGGCCCATCCATCGCCCTTGCGGCGCGCGGCCTTCGTCGAGCGGCTGACCGGCGCCCACCACCTTTTCGAGCCACACCTTCTGGCCGAAGAGCGCGCGGTCGTCGGCGGTCGAGCAGTAAGCGAAGTCGGTCACGGACTCGCCGGCTTGCGGCGCTTGCGACGAATCGACGACCACGCAGAAATCGCTGTCCGATTCGACCAGATCGCGCAGGATGTAGCTGCGGAACAGCAGGTCGCCGTATGAAATGACGGCGTCGCCGTTCAGATGCGCGGCGGCGCATGCCAGCGACGCGAGCTCTCCCGTCGACTCGTGCTTCTCGTTGACGACGAGACGGATACCGCCCTTCTCGATCGCATCGGCACGATAGCCGCCGACGACCGTGATGTCGTTGATGCCCTCCTTCTTGAACGCCTCGACGAGATGACGCAGCAGCGGCTTGGCCGCGACCGGCAGCATGACCTTCGGACGATCGGCCGTCACGGCTTCCAGCCCCGCGCAGCGGCTCGCGGCAAGCACGACGGCGCTGCGCTTCTCGTTTGCCGCGGAAAGATAAATGTTCTCGGCGGCCGAGTACTCGTCCGCGTCCTGCAGGCGGAAGATTTCATTGACCGTCATACGGTCTTCCACGTTGACGAGCGTCTCGCTGTCGTGGATTTCCTTCGCGATCGCCTGCATCGCCGACACTGCGCCGCGAATCAGATGGTTCGCCCAGATCACGCAGCTGATGCCGGCCTGACGGAACACATCGGTCGGCGTGCTGTAGTACTTCGTCGGCACGATGACGAGCGGACCGCGCCCGGCCCATTCGCGCGTAAAAAGTAAGGATTTCGTCCGGCTTGGAGAGCTTGCTGTGAATCAGGATGGCATCCGCGCCCGCCTGGCGATACGCCTCGGCGCGCTTGAGCGCCTCGTCCATGCCCCAGCCCGCGATGAGCGCCTCGACGTGTGCGACGATCGAGAAGTTCGGATCGCTCTGCGAGTCCTTGCCTGCCTTGATCTTGCCGCAGAACTCGTCGATGTCGGCGAGCGGCTGTGCTTCGCCGTTGATGAAACTGTTGGTCTTCGGAAACTGCTTGTCCTCGATGCACACGCCGGTGATGCCGCGCTGCTTCAGCTTCCTCACCAGACGACGCACGTTGTTGAAGTTGCCGTAGCCGGTATCGCCGTCGAGCAGGATCGGCAGATCGCTCGCGTCGGCCATGAACTCGAGGTTGTCGACGACCTGCGTCCAGCTCGCCTCGTTGTTGTCGCGCACGCCGAACTGCGCGGAAATCGACAGGCCCGAGCCCCAGATCGCCTTGAAGCCCGCTTCCTTCGCGATGCGCGCCGAGATGCCGTTGTGCGCTTCCATCAGGAATTCGAGGCGATTGCTCTGCAGCATTTCGCGCAGACGCAGCGTGCGCGAATAGCCGACGGGAATATTGCCGGGTGCGTTCATTGTCGAATAGCTCCTCTCAACCTGCGAACTGACGCAGCGCGTTCAATTGCGGCAGCACTTCGTCGGCCGCGCGCTTCACGTCGTTCTGAAAATCGATTTCGATCCACGGTGCGCCGGTCACATCGGCGATATCGAACACGTGGGACTTTTCCAGCAACAGATCGCGCACCGCTTCCTCGTGCGGCATCTTCGCGCGGCCCGTCGCCACGTAATCGGCACAGATCTCAGCGAGACGCGTGGCCGTCTTCTCGTCGAAGCGGAAGAAGCCCACCGATTCGCCGATCGTGTCGAACTTCAGACCCGCCGCCACCTGCTTGCGCAATTCCACCGGCACGCCGTTCTCGACGCACAGCTTCACGGGCTCGTCGCCCGCCTCGAAATCGCGGTCGATCAACAGGCGGTTCACGCTGCTGCCCGCGACCAGCGGTTCGAAGATGCGCTCGTCGTAGAGCACGTCGGCGTCCATCAGGAGGACGTCGCCACCGCGCGTCATCGCGTCGCGCGCGGTGTGCACGGACAGCACGCTGCCGAGCGTGAATGCGTCGTTGACGACGATCTCGCTTTTCGGCTTCCAGTCGATCGATGCGAGCTCCGCCTCGATCTGCTCGCTCTTGAAGCCGGCCACGAAGACGACTTCATCGACGCCGGCGGCCTTCAGGAAGTGCAGATGACGCTCAAGCAGCGACGCATCGCCAAAGCGCAGCAGGCATTTGGGCTTTTGCTGGCCTTCCGGCTGAACAAGACGCAATCCCATCCCGGCCGCAAGAATAATTGCGCGCATGATTGTATTCCCTTCGTATGTGAGTCAGTCGATATCCGGCACGCGCGCGAGACGGCGGCGCTGCCGGCCTTTTTCAACGAAATGCAGATAGACGATGCCCGGCACGCCGAGCAGCAGCTCGCGCGCGCGCTTCGCGAGCGAAAGCGCAAGCGCCACTTCCGGCGGCAGGCCGACCAGGCGCGCGAGCAACAGATAACCGCCCTCCTGCACGCCGAGCGAGCCGGGAATGGCGAAGGCCGCACCGCGAATCGCCTAGCCGAGGCTTTCGAGCAGCAGCGCCTCCGTCCAGCCGACCGGATGACCGAGCAGATGCAGCGCGAGCCAGACTTCGCCCGCGCCGACGATCCAGCCGAAGAGGCTTAGAGGCGCTAACAGAATGACTTTTGCAGGTGTCGCCAGCATATGATGCAGCAAGCGATTTCGAGGAAAGCCTCGTGGATGAAAGCGAGGCGCTCGAAGCGAATACGCAGTCGGCGAAAGTTGTG
>LFJH01000083.1 GCA_001189335.2 Candidatus Paraburkholderia schumanniana | reverse complement strand
TGGAGCCGCTCGGCTATATCCCACCCGTAGAAGCTGAGGCAAACTACTACCGGCGACTCAGCAGTAGTGCTGCTGTGCCGGTATCAACTTAAACCAACCAGCCTCCACGATTCTCGGGGCGGGTCAACCAGCAACTACCTCCCTGTCCGAGCGGAGTGGCTCGCATCCGCAACGGAAGCGGCGCTCGAACCGGATATGCCCATCATCGACGCCCATCACCACTTTTACGAGCGTCCGGGTTGGACCTATTTGCTCGATGAATATTTGGCGGATGCGCGGTCGGGGCACAACATCACTGCTTCCGTCTTCATGCAGGCGTTGACCCGATATCGCACCGCAGGTCCGGAACAGCTTCGTCCGGTCGGTGAAATCGAGTATGTTGCTCAAGTCACCAGCTCAATGCAGAAGGAGAAGCCGCAAGTCGCAAAAGGCATTGTGGGATACGCGGATCTTAGGCGCGGCGCTGCCGTACGCGAGGTGCTCGAGGCAGAACTGGAGGCAGGCGACGGTCGCTTGCGCGGTGTGCGTCATTTCGTAACGTGGGATGCCGATTCTACGCTTGTTAATCTGCTTTCCGCCGTTCCGCGCGGGTTATTGCTCGACCCCAGCTATCGTGCGGGCGTCGCCCAGTTGAAGTCGTTGGGACTTTCCTACGACGCGTGGCTATTTTTTCCTCAACTTCCCGAGTTGTTCGATCTCGCCAAGGCAAATCCGGATACACCCTTCATCATCAACCACTGCGGAGGCGTGGTGCGAATCGGCAGCTACACCAGTTACCGAAAGGAAGTTTTCGATACCTGGTCTCGCTCCATGCATGAACTGGCACGGTTGCCGAACGTTTATGTGAAGTTGGGCGAGCTCGGCATGCGTATCAACCAACGGTTTCGACTTCGAGAAGGGCGAGAAGCCGCCTTCTTCCATCGAACTAGCCGAAACTTGGAAGCCATGGATGCATACGTGCATCGAGGCATTCGGTGCGAATCGCTGTATGTTCGAAAGCAATTTTCCGGTTAACAAAGGTTCCTACCCGTTCGGCAACGGCTGGAACGCATTCAAGCGTCTCACCTCCGATGCGAGCGCGGAAGATCGGCAAGCTCTGTTCCGGGGCACGGTAACAAACGTCTACCGCCTCGCTTGAGGCGAGTCCAGCGTGATTTTTGATCGAGGCCGATTCATTCAAGTGATGGCTTCCCGTCTTCGCGCTATCGATACGGTCATCGACGACCTTCTAACGTCAGAAGTCCGACAGACGGCGCTCAACGCTGGTCAAGGTCCGCGTTACAGGAAGCTGAGCCTGCAAATGCCGCCAAATGATTATCCCAGCCGTCTGTGTAAAGGCCGCTGCAAGTTCGAGGTCCAGTTGCGAAGGCACACGTGGTTGCTCGAAATACATGGCGAGCGAGCCCACGAGATTGCCTTCCGACGTCTCAACCGGAAACGACCAGCAGCCGCGATACCTGAACTGTCGCGCCAGCCATGTCCACGGCTGCCATCGAGGTTCATCCAGCACATCGCGCGTGACAACCGGTTGTCACGTTGCAACCGCCAAGCCGCAGGCGAGCGACTCAGGAGAGATGCGGAATCCGTCCACGCAGCGGGCGTACGAATCGGGCATGCCGACCACATGGTGCAACACATTGCCTTCAGCTATGTAAAACGCACATCTGCGCTCGTCGTGTGCCTGATCGACAAGCGAACGAATCAATATACCGAGCGAGGTGTCAAGCGAACCGCCATTCATGGCCGCCTGGAACGCTTCCTTTTGAGCCGACAGCCACGACTGGTTACGTCGCAGGGCGACTTCCGCGCGCGTACGGTCGGTGGTGATGTCTGCGAAGGTGATCGCCACGCCAGCCACGAGGCCCATCTCATTCATATACGGATACGTTTTCCTCAAGAAGGATCGGCCCTCGTCGTTGCCTACGATGGCTTCGCGCACTTCACTCGTTTTGATTACATGGTTGATGTCGGTGTAGAAGTCCTTGTCCTGAAACCTCGGGACAAGATCAGCGACGCTGCGGCCGATATCGCCCGGCGCGAGCGGCAGCACGTCCCGCATGGTCGGCGTGAACCAGCGCAGCTTCAACTCCCGATCGAGAAACAAGGTCATCACCGCGCCAGATAGGAGCACGCGGCTTTGCATCGCCAATTGCGCAATGTTCTCCTGAAGCCTGACGTTTGCGTCGCTCAGGTCCTCATTGCTTTGATTAAGCTGCTCGTTCGATGCCGTGAGTTCTTCGTTCAGGGCCTGCAACTCCTCGCGCGAAGCGTCCACTTCTTCTCGCGAATACGCGCTTCATCCTCCCAGTCCGGGGACGGACAGCCGTCGAGACTGAGCCGTGCCAATTCTTCCTTGTATGCGGCCGATTGTCCCGAAACGTCCGCATAACGAATGAAGGATACGAGGACCCGGTCGCACGGACCGCCCGTCGACGTGTGCAAAGGCATCAGCCGTACATTCATCGAAGCCTCGCCGGTGGCCCAGTCGAAGAGCCGGGTCAATGTCAGCGGTTCGCGATCCCTGAGCGCTTGCCGAACGGATAGCCGTAGAAGTGACGACCACTGTCGTGGCACGAGGTCATTCAGTTTCAGTGACGGCTCACCGGCAGGCAGTTTGAGAATCCTTTCCGTGTCGCCATATATTCTCAGGACGGTGCACTCGTCGTCGATCAGCGCCGAAGGAATGTCGGACCGTTCGGCTGCGATCCGGACGGCGGCGACGGCTGATGTATCGGCAACGGACACAGACCTTCTGCCAAGGACAGACCTGCCTGTTTCAGGCATCGGGCCCACCTTTCGATAGATATTCCAACGCCGCGACACCGCCACGAAGCCTTTGTCTTCGAGCTGGTATGGCTCGCTTTTTCCGAGGAACAAACACCCTCCCTTGCGCAACGAACGATGCATGAGAAAGAGCACATCCTTTACCGTCTCCGGCTTGAGGTAGATCAACAAGTTGCGGCAAGTAACCAGGTCGAGCTGCGACAAGGGCGGATCCGCGATCAGGTCCTGAGGGGCAAAGATCATCTTCTCGCGCAGCGAGCGCTTTACACGGTACGCGCCGTCAACGTTGTAGAAGTATCGTGCCCGGCGTTCCGCCGATACGCCCGCCAGCGACTGCTCACGGAACAGGCCGCGACTGGCCCTCGCCACCAGTTCCGGAGCGGCATCGGTTGCGAAGATCTGGAAGTCGGCCTCGACTCCGCTCTGCTGTGCAGCTTCATCCAGAAGCATTGCAACGGAGTAGGCTTCTTCTCCCGTCGAACACGCGGGTGTCCAGACACGTGTCGAGCGCCGTCCCTTGTTCTCGACGACAAGAGGTGCCAGTACATCCATCTCGAAGGGCTTTCCAGGCATCGGTGTCGCGAAAGAATTCCGTCACATGGATAGGAATCCCGCGTACGAGCGATTCCAGTTCCACCGGATCATCTTCGATCAGGAAAGCGTAGTCCTCGAATGACCAGACCTTTCGAGAATCCATGCGCTGCTGGATACGCCACAACAGCGGTGAAGGCTTGTATCCGATGAGGTCGAAACCAGCCTGCTGCTGGATGCGACTGATAATGCGGTTGAGCGTTTCAGAAGTGGAGCCCGTCCAGTCGGCAGATTGCGTCGGCCGCGTATACGACGGATCGGCGCATGCCATGAGCTGTCGACCGATTGCACTGACGGGGAGAACATGGTCATGAAGTCCGCGCTGGACAACCGCCCCGGGCATGCCGTCGTGCATGGCCGTGAGTGGGTCCTGGACGATGACGACGCCACCCGCCTGCCTCAAGCAGATGGCTCCGGCCGTGCCGTCCATACCCGTGCCGGAAAGAATCACGGCGACCGGGCGAGGATTCGGATGGAGGACCAGGCTTTCAAGAAATGCGTCGATCGTGTCGATGCCGGGGCGCCGTCCCCCGCCTTCTGCCGGCCTTGTCCGGAAAATTCCACACTCGAGCGTCAAGATGTTGTCCGGCGATGGAATAAAGACGCAGTTCACCTCCGGCCTCGTTCCATCGGCCGCCACTCGAACGTACATCGGGGTCCATTTCGCAATCAGACTCGCAAGGCCACTTGGTTGACCCAACGGCAGATGTTGAAGGACGACAAGCGCGAACGGCACTTCGGCGGGGAGCCCAGAGAAAAGTTTCTGCAGGGCGGCAATGCCGCCCGCGGACGCGCTGATTGCAACGACGGGCACATTCGCCCAATTATCGCTCACTGTATCGAACATAGCCATGACAGGCTCCTGCAACGCTGCACGTGCTTCGCTGCTGACAAGTTACGCCGACGAAACTGCCGGCAACTCGAACGTTTGCGACGTGATGACAGTGTCCGACAATTTGCTCCGTTGCACTACCGAAACCTGCACGCGGTATCTGTACGACCTCATTTCCGGAACATAGAAGCGCGCGACCGACAATTCAGGCAGATGGATGAACTGCCTTCGCACGGCCGCCAAACGGGGAGCGAACGTCGTATCGACATCGGCACACGATCCAAGAAAGTGTCGGCGATTTGGACGTGCGCTCGCTCCGCAATGAGAAGCAGTTGGCTGATCGCCCCGATTGCTACAGATGAATATCGCACAGGGGCCGACCATGGATGTCGACGTTGAGGCTGCAGCGCAGTGCATCGAGCGCCAGATTGTCCTGATCGACATGCTAGAACGGAACGGCCGCGACACTCGCCCGCGCAAGCGATCCTGCAAGACGAACGACGGCCACGCTTTCATGCATGATCGTGGTTGGACCGGGACGGGCTGGCTCCGGCGCTTTCGATCGGGATCCTCCGTTGCTGCCGATCTCCGAGCAAGGACGCGGTCAGGTCTTCGCGTAAATCGAACTGCCCAGGGTCAGCGTGGTAGCGTTGTTCGCCGACGAGAAGCGGATTTCATAAAGATCGCGGCCAAAATTCCCTGGCACCTTGACCGACATGCCGCCCCGATCGTCCGCGAGTGGCACGAAGAGCTGATAGTGGAGGTCCTTATTGTCGTACAGCACATACCCCGGCAATTCGGACAAGGTGGTGAGGAAGGCTGGCTCGTTGCCGTCGATCACGACCGGCACGGCCGTCGGCAAATCGTTCGTCAGGCGCCATTGCGTGCCCAAACGCTGCTGCCACGCGTTGTCGAGCGGCGCGAGTTGCTGCCCAATCGGCAGCGTCAGATACGCGTAGCCCGCGCCTGGCACGACGCGCTTCATCAGATAGCGGTAGCTGAACGCGTTACCGCTGCCGTCGGTTCCGGAAGCGACCGCGAATTTGTACGACGCGGTATCGGTGCTGCTCCACCACCAACCATCGCTGCGGTACTAGTATGCGCCAATCTGCGTTCACGCGCGCGTGGTCGCATTCCACTGACTCAACTGCAGACCGCCGTCCGGAGTCGCGATCACCTGCAGGGGCGAGTCGGAATTGCCGTAGATGCCCGCGGCGTTCGCGATACTCGGGCCGGACCCGGCCGGCGGCGCCGTCGTGCTGGCCTTTGCCGGGAGCGAGGCGATCGTGCCGTCCTCTTGCAGCGCGGATAGCACAAGACTCTCTGCAAGCTTGCGGGCGTCGTAACCCGAATTTCCGGTCACCATCAAGGCCAGTTGCGCCTGCGGCACGACGAAGAACTCGCTGGTGTAAAACGCGGTTCCGCCGTCCTTTTCCCAGCCGAGCATACCCGCGGCCTCGAGCGCGGGTTGCCGGACCGAATCCCAGCCGAGACCCCAGCGCCATTCGGGCGACGGGTTGATCAAGAGTCCCGTCGACTGGTCCGTGCCCATCTGCGCGATACCCTCCGCCGACACGATGCGCTACCCCTGGAACACGCCACCCTGAAGGATCATCTGCGCGAGATTCATCATGTCGCCCGGCGTCGAGCTTAGCCCGCTGGTCGCGTATGCATTGACGAATTCCTGATACTGCGTGCCGTTCGCATACGGATACGAAAATGAACCGTCAATTGGCACGGCCGTGAGATAACCGGAATTCGTCATCTTCAGCGGTGCGAGAATGTTCGCCTGCACGAAGCTCGCAAGGCTCTGTCCCGTCACCGCGAGGACGATTTGCTCGACCATCGTGAAACCATCGTTGCAATACACGGCGAGCTCGCCCGGCAGATGCTTCAGATGCGTATTCGCCAGTTCGGCTTGCGTATCGGCCGCATAGCCGGGAACCGGTGCGAACGTGAAGAGATTGCGCGAATTGGTGCCGGGCAGTCCCGACGAGTGCGACAGCAGATGACGCGTGGTGATCTTCGCGTACTCGGGTGAAAGCATCGTGAACGTCGGCAGATACCGGATGATCGGTGTATCGAGCGCGATCAGTCTACGGTCCTGAAGAATCGCGGCGGCGAGCGCCGGAAATAGCTTGCTGACCGAGCCGATATTGAAACGCGTCTGGATCGTCGCCCTGGTCTGGTTCGGCACCGACGAGACGCCGAACGCCTGCTGCCAGAACACGTTATTGCCCTTCAGCATGGCCACCGAAATTGCTGCCACGGGTTGCGCCGGGTCGGTGATCGCCTGCTGGATGGCCTGTTGGCCTATCGCGACCGTTTGAGGATAGGGCTGTGACGGGGAGTCATCGCTGCCGCACCCCGGAAGCACGGTCGCGAGCATTCCGGCGCCGGTGAAGCCGAGAAACTGCAGGCGGCCCTCGCTGACTGGACCGAGGTCGAAAGGTAAAGCGTGGCCTGTACGGTTGAATCGGGGCACGACGGCTCCCCTTATTGTTATTCGCTGAGCGTCCTTGTGCGGCTCGGTCCTTTCGTGCTCGATTATAGGCATGAAAATCGCGCCCGAACTCGATCGCCGGATTAAAAGTTGAGGCGCGCGGAATCGTGATGGCGACCGCGACGAAAAACGCGAGAATCGCGAGGCCCGCCATGTCGATCTGCGGAGTTCATCCGCGATTTAATGTGCCGATGGTCTTGCTCGATTGGATGGAAGGTTCTTGCCGATGATGGCCGTTTGCGTCGCCGCTCACTTGTGGTTGCTACCGCAGTATGATCGCGAGGACAAACTTACCACTCTCACGAAATCAATGGAAAAGGCATTCAGCGACGCCGATCGAGAAGCGATCTACCGCGCCATTCATGAGCGGCGCGACATGCGTCACTTCCTGGCTGAACCGGTTGCGCCAGAAGTCATGGGACGGCTCATTGACGCCGCCTTGCATGCTCCGAGCGTGGGCTTTATGCAGCCGTGGCGGATTCTGCGGATCACCTGTGTGCAACTTCGCGGCAAGCTGCATGACGCGGTGGAGCGAGAGCGCTTGCTCACCGCCGATGCTCTCGGCGAGCGCCGCGAATCATTCATGAGGCTAAAAGTTGAAGGATTGCGCGAGTGCGCAGAAGTGTTCGTCATGGCGTTGATGGAAGGCCGTGAGGAATACGTTTTCGGACGACGCACGCTTCCCGAGATGGATCTTGCATCAGTGGCCTGCGCGATCCAGAACATGTGGCTGGCTGCGCGCGCCGAAGGTCTCGGGATGGGCTGGGTTTCGCTATTCGACCCTCTCGAGGTTGCGGCGATACTGGGAATGCCCATTGGCGCGAAACCGGTAGCGATCCTTTGTGTAGGACACGTCGAAAAGTTCTATGACGCGCCGATGCTCGAAAAGAAGCGCTGGGCCAAGCGACGGCCCGTAGACGAATGCGTGTTCGAAAACACCTGGCCCGCTACGGATGGCTAAGCGGGATGTGCCAACAGTTGTCGAGAAACATGGAGTCGCCGGGGTCACGGAAGTTCATTCAGTGCGCCCAGCGGCGGCCCGTGCCGGCTCGTCATGCGGAGATGCCAAGGGCGCGGGACCAAATGCGATGACCCGGTCGCATGTCGTTTACTCGTCGAAGAATTGCATCGGCGATCGCTTCCATTGCTTCGCGGGCAGCGTCCCTCAGTCTGCGAGGATGGCGCAAGGCGTTTCGATTCGATGTGGTTCACAAATTCCGCCGTCACGTCGACGGCGATGCAATTGCCATCGAAACACGAGGCCTCGAACTGTTGCAGTGCGGGATGGATATCGCGCGCCGCTTGTTTTGTGCCATCGAAGGCCCTGCAAATGATAATCCGCGCCTGTCATGTCTATCCCTTTCTCGCGCTCGACCGAGATCAGCGCAATCGAGGTCGTATACAAGACTTGCTTCGCCGCCCATGCCGATCGCCGCCGGCAAAGGAGACGATGCTTCCAACTCCAATTTATGGGGCGCGCCTTCAGAAGTGAGGCGCTCGGGCAGCAGCCGCGCTTGCCATGTTCGTGGCCCTTCAGGTCTAGCTTGCCACTCTGCCATTCTGCGAAATTCTGGCGCAATATAAAGGGGCGGCAACTGCCAACGCAGACGGAGGCAGGCGTGACAAGCTCCAAGACGCTAGAACTGATTTGTCGGTTGTTCGTTGGTCTGTTTGTGGGCTTTTTTTGCGTCACAGCAGTTCTTTTCGTACATTACATTTCGGCGGATACGCGTTCGCAAGTTTCCGTCGTGAGGTCGAAGAGCGCATCCCCAGCCTTGTTGGGAAGCGCCCCGGCAGTTCCATTCTCGTCCGCTTCCGAACACCGGCAATCAACCCCTTCGCTAGATTCTGAGGAGAGGACGCTTATTGCCTCGTCGGCTTCCACCCTCGTGGCGTTCATTGCGGTTGCGGTGACCAGCTTCCTTAGTTGGCGGAAGGGCAAAACGAACACGACCAAGGAAAATCGGAACGCATCCGGCTAGGCCTTTGCCGACTTCGTCGGCGAGAATCCGGCTTTCTTCTTACTTGAAACATCCTCACCGACGGACGCGAGATCATCTCGCTGTCGCAGGTGGCGGCGATTGCATTTTCAATCTCGTCGGCGCCGGGGATGCTTCGTGCGAACGCCCGACTGATACGCCGATAACTTTTCCCATGCTCTTTCTCACGACGACCCGCGATCGTCGAGGAAGCCGACGCGCGTCTCCGGCACTCACACGGATTAGAGATGCAGGAAGGCAAAGACCGATACCCCGATCCCCGCTGCCCCCATCAGTCCCGCAAGCACGAAGAGCTTTCGGCTGCCCGTGAGCGACGTAATCGCCGCGAGCGATATCGCCACGCTCAACCACGCCAGCGCCTGTCCGAACAGGTGCTGTGGATGCTCTTTCGACTCCGAGTGGTGATTAGCCTCATCGACCTGTTTTTCAAGATCGTGCGCTTTAGCCGCGATGTCCTTCTTCCGGTCCTCGTACTTTTTGATCTGATCGCGGTAAAAATCCTGTCGCTGTGTGGGCGCAAGTTCAGCGGCAAGCTCCATCAGGTGCCCCTTGCTCGATTGCGCCTGATAGTAGTTCCATTGATCGCTTGCCTTGCTCTGCAGCAGCACCGCATCATTCTTGTAGATGAGCGCCTGCGTTTGCAGCACACCCTCCTCGTAGTGCAGCAGCCCCGACAACGCTGCGAGAATCGCTGTAAATACCGCGACCCAGCGCGACAGTGGATCGCCAGCGTGCGCAGCGTGTTCGACGAGATGATCATGCGGGCCGTGTTCGTGGGACATTGCAAGTTAGGGAACCTCTGCACGACTCGATTTCAGAGCGCTGGACGTTTTACGCTTCGCATCGTATCGATCGCGACGATGGCCTGCGGGTGATTAGTCAACTTTTGAACCGTGGCGGCCTCGTTTTCTGAGTCTCGCGTTTCGATCCTCAAGCGCTTCAAGCATTTCAAGCGCTTCGCAAGGCCTTGCGTGCCATCCACAAATTGCCCAGCGCAAACAGCGTTGTGATCTGCGCAGTATTTTTCATCACCCCCCTATACCGGGTCTTCGTGTAGCCAAATTGCCGCTTGAGCACGCGAAACGGGTGTTCGACCTTCGCGCGGATGCCCGCCTTCAGACGTTCGATCCGATCGTAGATCGCGTCCAGTTGATCACT
>LFJH01000082.1 GCA_001189335.2 Candidatus Paraburkholderia schumanniana | reverse complement strand
CTTCACAACTTTCGCCGACTGCGTATTCGCTTCGAGCGCCTCGCTTTCATCCACGAGGCTTTCCTCGAAATCGCTTGCTGCATCATATGCTGGCGACACCTGCAAAAGTCATTCTGTTAGCGCCTCTTATACAGCACCCCTTCTTCGACGAGTAGCGCCACCGGCATCACCCCCAACGCATCCCGCAGAAAAAGCCGCTCACCATCGGCCTTAGGCGCATTCGGACTCAACCAGTCAAACAACGCCCGCGAATGCAGCGCCTCCGGCACGATGATCGCCGTATCGCCCCAACGCGCCGCCTCGACGAGCGGCACATCACGCTCCGCCCCCAGCAGCGGCGCCGCGAGCCGCGTCGCGATAGCGATTGCAAACGCGCTCCCCGCGTGCCGGGCATAGGCAATCACGTGCCCCGCGTGTTCCCCCCGCACGTCCAGCGGCAGATACTCGCCCTGCGCAAACAACGACTCGCAATGCTTGCGCAAAGCCAGCGCCCGCCTCACGACTGCGAGCTTCACACGGCCATCGCGCCAGTTATCCATCTGCTCGGAAGGCGGTCCCTTCTCTTCGATCTCGCCAAGCCACCTGCGCCGCAATTCATAATCGACAGGCCGGCGATTGTCCGAATCGACGAGACTGAAATCCCATAGCTCCGTGCCCTGATATAAGTCCGGCACGCCCGGCGACGTCAGCCGCAACAGCGTCTGCTGCAAGCCGTTGACAGCACCGAGCGGCCCGATGCGCCCCACGAAGTCCGACAAGCTCCTGCAGAAAGCCATGGCGCCGCTGCGGCGCGACGATATCGAACAGAAAGTCCCTGCACGCCTTCTCGTAGCCTTCGTCGGGCGCGAACCAGCTCGTGCGAAGCTTCGCCTCGCGCAACGCCTTCAACTGCCATTGCGCCACACGCTCAGCCAGCGCGTGAACGCCCGCTTCGTCGTCCGGCGCAAGCGTCAAAGGCCAGCATCCGACGAGCGTCTGATAAAGCATCGCTTCCGCCGCGGGACCCGGCGCCCAGTCGTTGATGTCGCTCGTCTCGGATGGTCCGCCGTTCGGGCCGCGCCGTAAGGGCGTATTCAGCGTCGACCACTGCCTGAGCGTCGCGGCCCACTCGTCGGGTATCTCGCTCAGTGCCGCGATGCGCGCCCGCACGTCCTCGCCGCGCTTGTGATCGTGCGTCGCGGTGCAGAGCATCGCGTGCGAATACGCTTGGATACGCTCGCGATTACCCGCGTGAAATGCATCGACGGACAACGAGAACTCGCCCGGATCCGCGCCGACTTCATTGCGCGAGATGAGCCGTCCATAGCGATAGCACGCGGTATCTTCCACCGCCTTCGCCGCTACCGGCGACGTCAGCTGCGAAAACAGCGTCTGCGCCGCGCGCCGCTGCGATGCGCTCGACGGTGGTTGCGGATTCTGTCCCGCCTGCGCCTGATTGCGATCGCGCTCGCGATCCCGGCCGCGTTCGCTTCTTTCGTTACGCTGCTCGGCCTGCGGCGCTTCGTCGGGCAGCTTGCCGCCGAGCCATTGCGCGACCTGATCGAGCACGACATGATCCGCACGCGCAAGCACCGCGCGCGCAGCCTTCAGCGCCTGCGAGAAGAAGCGCTCGTCCTCCGCGCTCCGCACGCCGCCCACCGGATAAATGCGATACACCGGAAACTGCACCACCAGCTCCGCGACCGCGCGCCTGATCGACGTGAACGTGAAATCGCGCGTGCTCTGCGCATCGCGTGCAATGCGATGCAGCGCCCGCGTCACCCGATCCAGCTCCGCCGATAGATTCTCCGCGAGGATCTTGCGGCGTGCGGCGAGGGCTTCGTCGGCGAAGCTCGCGCTCTTGCCGGTGATCTCCGCCCACAGCGCGGCGAGCGGCTCCGCGCCCGCGGGATCGTGCAGCAGCGCGCCGACATCGTTCATGAAGTTGTAGCCGGTCGTACCGTCCACCTGCCAGTCGCGGCACAGCGGCTCGCCGCGCGCAAGGATCTTCTCGACGACGAAGTACGTGCGGCCATTGCCATGCCGCAACCCCTCGGGCCGCTCCGCCGACAGCTCTTCGAGACGCGCGCGCAGACGCTGGCAATACTCGCGCGGCTCGGCGAGTCCATCGACGTGATCGACCCGCACGCCGTCGATCAGCCCTTCGGTGAAGAGCCTGAAGATGAGCGCATGCGATGCCTCGAACACTTCGGGTCGCTCGACCCGCACGCCGCCTAGCGTGCTTACGTCGAAGAAGCGCCGCCAGTTCACTCCGGCGGCGGTGCGCACCATGCGAGCCGGTAGTGCTGCCGCTCCAGCAGCCGGTCGCGGCCCGATGGCGTGTCGGGCGAATGCGCGGCGAGAATCGCCTCGATTGCCGCCTGGCCGCCTTCTGTCTGCGCGATGGTCACGAGCGCGGTGCGCGCATCGGCGGCGCGCGGTTGATCGGCGGGCTGCGTCGTCAGGCCCGTGAAACGCAGCGCGAGCTCCGGCGCTTCCTGAAACACGGAAGGGTAGTCGACCGGGCACACCGGGAACACATGTCCGTAATACTCGATGACGAAACGTCCTTCATCGACGCGATAGGCGAGGCGAATTTTCCCTCCCTGCAGCTCGTCGCCATAGGATGCGCCGAGAAACGGCGCGAGCACCTTGCCGCGCAGCGCGGGATCGGGCGAATGCCAGTCGACGTCGAAGAAGCGCGCATGCGAGGCATGCCGTCCCCATTCGAGGATGTCCTGCCACCACGCATTCTCCGATCCGCCCACGCCCATGTGATTGGGCACGATATCGACGATGAAGCCCATTTCGACCGCGCGCAGCTTCTCGACGAAGCGCCGCAGGCCGTCCTCGCCGCCCAGTTCCGGATCGACCTTCGTGTAGTCCACGACGTCGTAGCCGTGCGTGGAGCCGGCGGTCGCGGTCGTGATCGGCGATACGTATGCGTGACTCACACCGAGCAATGCGAAGTAATCCGCCAGCGCGGTGGCATCGTCGAAGGTGAAGCCCTTGTGCAACTGGAGCCTCAGCGTGGAGCGCGGTACGGTCATGGTGATTCTGTCGATTTCGATGGATGTTCGTGCGCTTGCACGGAGCGCGTGCGCGCGGCGTCGACTGCGTGCAGGCGGTCGGCGAAGGCATCGTCGAGAAACAGCTCGTCGACGGGCCTGACCATGCGCCTTCGCCAGTTCGGATGCTGTCGATCGAGCCGGGCAGGTTCGGCTGCTCCGCGAGCGCGAGCAGGTCCTCGAGCGGATACGTGACGAGCGGCGCGGGCGGCGCGGCAACGAAAGCCAGCGCTTCATCCACGGGTGCGTTGTCGAGATCGGGCGCATCTACGTCAGCCGGCGCAATGCCTGCGTCCTGAAACGCGCGCCACAGATAGGCGCGATCCTTGCCACGCTCTTCGAGTGCCGCTCGCACAGGGTCGCGGCCATCGGCGAGCGCCATTGTCTGACCGATCTTCGCGCGCCATGCGATGTCCTCGCCGCGCCACCATCCGGTGACGGTCGGCAGGTCGTGCGTCGTCGTCGTCGCGGTGACGCCGCTATCCCATTCGCGCGGCGGCTTGAAGCCCGGCCCGTCCACTTCCCGCTCGAACCACAGCACCCTTATGCCGAGCAAGCCGTGCTCCTGCAATCTTTCTGTAAAGCCCGGCGGGACGGTGCCGAGATCCTCGCCGATCACGATCGCGCGATGCCGCCACGATTCCAGCGCGATCAGTCGAAGCATGTCGTCCAGCGGATAGCGCAGATACGCGCCGTCCTTCGCGCTTTCGCCTTCCGGCACGAGCCACAGGCGCCGCAGGCCGAGTATGTGGTCGATACGGACGCCGCCCGCACAGGCGAACGCGCAGCGCCGCATGTCGATGAACGCGGAAAAGCCCTGCGTGCGCATTGCGCGCGGCGAGAACGTCGTAAGTCCCCCGACTGCCCTGCCTGATTGAACAGGTCGGGCGGCGCGCCGACCGAGACGCCCGTCAGCATCTCGTCGCGATACGACCATGCGTGGCTGCCCGCGCTGTCGCAGCCGACCGCGAGGTCCGCGACGAGTCCGACGGACATGCCCGCATCGCGCGCAGCATGCTGTGCGTGCACGAGCTCCTTCGCGGCGAGCCATTGCGCGAAGAGATGGAAGTCCACTTCGCGACGGTTGGCATCGGCGAACTCCGCCACCGCGTCGCTGCGCGGATCGCGCAATGCTTCGGACCAGTTGCGCCAGTGGCCTTCGCCGTTCCGCGCGATCTGCGCGGCCTGCAGCGCCTCGAAGCGCGCGTGATCCTCCAGCGGACGCCCACCTTCTTCGACGAACGAAGCGAAGTCCTTCGCGAAGGGCAAATCGCGGTCTTGCGAGAACGTCTCGAAGAGCGCGCGCAGGATGGCGAAACGCGCCTTCATCGCGCGCGGCCAGTCGATGAGCGTGAGACCTTCGAGCGCCCTGAGCTCGTCGGCGACGCCGGCTTTCTCGATCGCCGCGCGGGCGGCGGGCGCGCCGAGCACGGCCGCGGGATCGACATGCGCGATGTTGAGAAAGAGCCCCGACGACGGCGAATACGGGCTGAACTTGTTCGGTTCGGCGCTGAACATCGCGTGCATCGGGCTGATCGCAATGGCGTGTCCGCCGCGTTGCGCCGTCTGCGTCGCGAGCGCGGTGAAGTCGCCGATGCCGCCGTCGCCGTTGCGCCTGAGGCCATATACTTGCGCGGCGACGCCCCACAGCGGCGGCGCGTCACGGGCGTCTTCGTGGAGCGTGCGCCAGGCATCGTCGATGGTGTAGCAGCGCGCGGGCGCGACCGCGAGCGTCGTGCGATGGTCGTTGATGACGAGCGTGTGATAGCCCGGCTCCGCGACCGGCGAGAGCAGCGCGATCTCACCCTTCGGCGACGTGAAGCGCCCGTCGATGACCGCGTCGCTTTCCAGCTCGATGCGATAGCGCGCGCCCGACTTCGCCGCGGATACCGGCAGCGCGATGCCGCGATCCACTTCGGCCGTGATGAGCGGCGGCAGCTTGCGACCGCTCGCTTCGGCATCGACGGCGGCCATGCTCTGCTTGATCTGCGCGGCGTTGCCGCACGGCAGGCCGAGCTTTTCGAGCAGGATGCGCAGCGTTGTTTCGGGGACGCGCTGCATCTTCTTGTGCGCGTCCTGCCATTCGATCTCGAATCCCGTGCGTTCAGCGAGCGCTTCGATGCTGCTCACGGGGCGCGCGGTGCGGACGTCGCCCGCCGTTTTGGTGGCGGCGCTCACGAGCGTTTCCCTTCGGCCGATGCCGGTTCGAAGCGGCGCGCGTCGTGCGCGATCGCATATTCGTTGACCTCGCCGGTGAGCCACGCGAGGAATGTGCTGCCGCCAAGCCTGCCGTCACGCGCACGATCCTGCGCGCGCGCCGGCGTCTCGAAGATGATCTTGCCCAGCGGGCTGTCGTTCAGCGCGATCTCCGTATCGCCGAGATTCAGCGCGAAGCTGAGTGTCTCGCTGTCACCGAGCTTCCAGCGCGCGACGAGCGCCTTGTCGCCGAGCACGTTCGTGCCGATCGACTTTGCGCCTTTCAGGCGCGGCGTGATGAGCTTTGCGCGCACGGTCAATGCCGAGCGATAGAAGTGCAGCCACTCGAGCCGGTCCAATTCGTCCTGCTTGTCGATCGCCTTGGGCGAGGACATTTCGAAGGTCTTCCTGTCGTTCGGATCGGGAATCTGCGCGCGGCGCTTTTCATCGCTGAATGCGGAGAACTTCGCGAACTCCTTGCGTCGGCCTTCGCGCACGGCATCGGCGAGCTGATCGTGATAGTCGGTGAAGAAGAGGAACGGCTGCTTCGACCCGTACTGCTCTTCCATGAAGAGCAGCGGAATCTGCGGCGACAGCAGCAGCAGACCCGTCGCGGCGAACAGCGATTCGTCGTCGGTCAGCGAGCGCAAGCGCTCGCCCATCGCGCGATTGCCGATCTGGTCGTGGTTCTGCAGGAACATGACGAAGCGCGTAGGCGGCAAATGCGCGTTCTTTTCGCCGCGCGGCTTGCCGCCGTGAATCGGCGACGGATCGCCCTGATAAGCGAAGCCTTCCTTGAGAATCCGCGCGAGCTTCTCGGTGGGCTTGTCACAGTACTCGCCGTAGTAGCTCTCGTTCTCGCCAGTGAGCAGCACGTGCAGCGTGTTGTGCGCATCGTCGTTCCATTGCGCGTCGAAATGCGATTCGAGCAGATTCGCGGTGTTGTGCTCGTTCTCCAGCACGAGATGCACGTGACGGTTCGCCTCGACACAACTGCGGATGCGTTGCGAAAGCTCGCGCAGCCATTCGTCGTCGTTGATGGCATGTACCGCGTCGAGACGCAGGCCATCGAAACGATATTCGTTGAGCCAGTAGAGGGCATTGTCGAAGAAGAAGTCACGCACTTGCGGACGCTTGAAGTCGATCGCCGGACCCCACGGCGTATGCACGCCTTCGCGGAAAAAGCTTTGCGCGTAAGTGTGCAGATAGTTGCCGTCGGGGCCGAAGTGGTTATAGACCACATCGAGGAACACCATCAGGCCGAGACCGTGCGCCGTGTCGACGAGTTTCTTCAGATCATCCGGGCGCCCGTATGACGAATCCGGCGCGTAGGGCAGGACTCCGTCGTAGCCCCAGTTGCGCGTGCCGGAGAAGTCGCTGAGCGGCATCAGCTCGATGGCCGTCACGCCTAGTTGCGCGAGCTCGGGAAGACGCGCCGTGACGCCCGCGTAGCCGCCCATTGCGCCGACGTGCAGTTCGTAAAGCACGGTTTCTTCCCACGGCCTGCCGTGCCAGTTCGTGTGCGTCCAGCGATATGCGCGCGGGTCGATCACTTCGCTCGGGCCGTGCACGTCCTGCGGCTGAAAGCGCGACGCCGGATCGGGCACCGCGAGGTCTTTGTCGAGCCGGTATCGATACAACGTGCCCGCGCCGCCATCGGCTTCGAACCAGCCATTGCCGGTCGCCTGCATGTCGATCAGCTCGGACTTGCCGCCGGCGCGCTGGATTTCGACCTGCACGGCGTCGCGCGACGGCGCCCAGAAACGAAAGCGCGTGCGCGGATTTTCGCGCGCGGCGCCCGTGAGATGCGCGCCGAAAGGAAGGCAATACGCGTGATGATGCTTATGCGGATCGATCGGACGTTCGGACATGATTTCCTGCCTGTATTGCTGCTGTTTCGGCGAATTTCCGTGGATGGTCGCGGCGCTGTTTCATAGGCATTGCGTGCGTCAGCGCGGCGAGTCGATTTCGGGCGGACGGTGCGAGGGCATCGTGCCGGGGTCGGGCGGCAGCGCCGTCAGGAGCCGCGGCCCCTGATGCGCGCCCGCCATCCACACCGCCTGCCAGTCGGCTTCGCCGGTGGGCTCGGCCAGCAGCACGACCATGCTGTGCGCCGCCAGCTCCAGTTCGGTTCCGACCAGTGGCCACGTGACCGAGTCGGGTTCCGCGCTATCCAGGAGTACATTCCATTCCAAGTGGGGTGCGGGCGGCACGAACGAGAGCGGCTCCGACGATGCGTTGAACATGAGAAGCAGCACGTCGATTTCGCCGTCGATGCCGGGGCCGGCGCGCCGCAGCGTGAGCGCGCGGCCCTCGGGGTCCTGCCATGCTTCGATCGCGAGCGCATTGCCGCGTTCGTCGAACCAGCTCACATCGTAGAGACCCGGAAGCACTTCGCGATCGCCGTAAAGGAAGCGCGTTTCGCGCAGGACCGGGTATTTTTTTCGCAATGCGACAACACGCGCGATGAATTCCGCCATCACGAGGCCTTGCGGGCTTTGCGCCGCTTCCCAGTCGTACCAGGAAATCTCGTTGTCCTGGCAGTATGCATTGTTGTTGCCGCGCTGGGTACGGCCGAACTCATCGCCTCCGAGCAGCATCGGCGTGCCGAGCGAGAGCAGCGTGGTCGCGGCCATCGAGCGGGCGAGGCGCGCGCGAATGTCGAGAATCGCGGCATCGTCGCTCGGGCCTTCCACGCCCCAGTTTGCACTGCAATTCTCGTTGTGCCCGTCGTTGTTGCCTTCCTGATTGTCTTCGTTGTGCTTTTGCGAATATGCGGTGACATCGGCGAGCATGAAGCCGTCATGTGACGCGACGAAGTTCACTGATGCCCACGGTTTCCTGAAGCGCCGATTGAAGAGTTCGGCCGAGCCCGTGAGACGCGCGGCGAGATCGGGGCGCATGCCGGAGTCGCCGCGCCAGAAGCGGCGCACGCCATCGCGATACTTGTCGTTCCACTCGGCGAAGCCGAGCGGATGATTGCCCACCTGATAGCCGTCCGGCCCGATGTCCCAGGGCTCTGAGATGAGCTTGCGCGTAGAGAGGAGCGGGTCCTGGCGGATTGCGTCGAAGAAGCCGGAGCCGGGGTCGAAGCCGTGACCTTCGCGGCCGAGCGTCACGCCGAGATCGAAGCGGAAGCCGTCGATATTGAACGCCGTGCTCCAGTAGCGCAGCGAGTCCACCACCATCTGCAGCACGCGCGGATGCGAGAGGTTCACCGTATTGCCGCAGCCTGTCTCGTAGTGGCGTTCGTCACCGGGAATCAGGCGGTAGTAGCTCGCGTTGTCGAGTCCGCGCCACGAGACCGTCGGGCCGAGCTCGTTGCCCTCGCACGTGTGGTTGTAGACGACGTCGAGAAACACTTCGATGCCGGCCGCGTGCAGCTGGCGCATGGCGATGCGCATTTCGTTGAGGCGATGCGTCGACAGATACGAGGGCTCGGGCGCGAAGAAGGCCGCTGTGTTGTAGCCCCAGTAATTCCTGAGTCCGCGCTCGACGAGAAAGCGGTCGTTGAGAAACGCATGCACTGGCAGGAACTCGACGACGGTGACGCCGAGCTTCTGCAGGTGCTCGACGAACCACGGCGACGAAATTGCCGCGAAGGAGCCGCGCTCGTGTTGGCGGATATCGTCGCGCATCATCGAAACGCCGCGCACGTGTGTTTCGTAGATGATGGTTTCGCCCCAGGGCGTGTCGGGGCGCACGTCGCGGGACCAGTCGAAGGCGTTGTCGGTGACGATGCATTTTGGCATCGCGGGTGCGGAGTCGCGGCGGTCCATCGACATGTCGAGGCGATTCGAATGCACGCGATAGCCGAAGAGCGCATCGGACCAGCGCCACGGACCGACGAGTTTCTTCGCGTAGGAATCGAGCAGCAGCTTGTCCGGATTGAAGCGATGTCCCTGCTGCGGCTGATACGGGCCATGTGCGCGGAAGCCGTATACCGTGCCGGGATGCGCGCCGGGTAGATAGCCGTGCCATACCTCGTCGGTGTATTCGGGCAGGTCGAAGCGCATCAGTTCCTTGCGGCCGGTGCTGTCGAAGAGGCACAGTTCGATGCGGTGCGCGTTCGATGAGAACACCGCGAAGTTGACGCCCAATCCATCCCAGTTGGCTCCGAGCGGGTAGGACGCGCCAGAGAGCAACTTGTCGGGAAGTGCATTTGCCATGTGCCCCGTCCTCTGGTTTTTTTGCCTTTCGCCGGTTCGGCGGTGGGTCAAGTTTATGCCTTTGTTTCGTTGCGGTTTTGGGTTATGGGTAGCGGTTGCTTTTTGTCTGTTCGGTTGGTTTGTCTGTTCGGTAGGGCGCCGTTGTTCTTGGTTTGATTCGTTCGCCTGGGCTTCTGAGCAATCATCAAGACTGGTCTGGTGTACGCAGGTCGGACGGCGTGATCAGGCGGCCAGCGATTGAGGAGCCGGTGTGCTTTCAATCACCGGGGTTCCGTCCTTGAAGGGGATACCCTTCAGAAGCGCCTCGATCTTCTCTGCGCCGCGGATTTTCCTCCATGACTTCTCAGCGGCTTCAATCAGCTTGAACGCCATCGCGAGGAAGGTCGCGCGCGACAGGCAGTTACGTGTGCGGCTTGTGCGATGGCGCACCGTCGCGAACGTCGATTCAATCGGATTCGTGGTCCGCACGTGCTGCCAGTGTTCGGCAGGGAAGTCGTAGAATGCGAGCAGTTCGTCTCGGTCCTTCGTG
>LFJH01000081.1 GCA_001189335.2 Candidatus Paraburkholderia schumanniana | reverse complement strand
CGCGAGACTCAGAAAACGAGGCCGCCACGGTTCAAAAGTTGACTAATCCCCGCAGGCCATCGTCGCGATCGATACGATGCGAAGCGTAAAACGTCAGCGCTCTGAAATCGAGTTGTGCAGATGTTCCCTAGCGAACGCTCGTTCGATTATAGGCAAAGCGCGTCTCGTGGCACTCGGTACGTTCCCGAGGAAGTCTTCGATTTCCGCGTTTGGCGCCTGTGCGAGCATGAGCAATCGTTCGGCCACCACTACAATCACCCGCAACGCCACAACAAGAAAACAAGAAAACATCATGTCTTTCGGAGACTACGAGTCGTTTCGCGTCGATGCGCAGGGCGTCGAAATCGTCGGAATGAAAGGCGGTGAGGGGCCACCGCTATTGCTGTTGCACGGACATCCGCAGACCCACGAGATCTGGCACAAATGCGCCGATGACCTCGCCAGGCACTTCACCGTGATTGATCGCCACCGACCTGCGCGGCTACGGCGCCTCGGGCAAGCCGGAGAGCGACGCGCGCCACACGCCGTATTCCAAGCGCGCGATGGCTGCGGACCAGGTCGCGGTCATGCGTCACTTCGGCTTCGACCGCTTTCTGGTCTGCGCCCATGACCGCGGCGCGCATCGCATGGCGATGGATTTCCCCGACGCCGTCGATCGCATGATGCTGCTCGATATCGCGCCGACGCTCGCGATGTACGAAGCCACTGACCGTGAATTCGCGACCGCGTACTTCCACTGGTTCTTTCTGATTCAGCCGTGGCCGCTGCCGGAACTGCTGATCGCGGCAATCCCGGCGCGTATATCGATCGCGTGATGGGCAACCGCCACGCGAGCCTCGCGCCGTTCGCGCCGCATGCGCTGCAGGCGTATCGCGATGCGCTGGCTTCGCCCGGCGCAATTTTCGCCATGTGCGAGGACTACCGCGCATCGGCGGGCATCGACCTCGAGCACGATCGCGCCGATCTCGAGCGGGGGCTGAAGATCGCATGTCCGCTGCGCGTGCTGTGGGGCAAGGAAGGCGTGATCGAGCGCTGCTTCGACGCGCTAGAAGAATGGCGGCGCGTCGCGCGGGACGTGAGTGGCCGCGCGCTGCCATGCGGACACTATATTCCCGAGGAACAACCCGCTGCGCTGCTCGCGGAATTGCTCGCTTTCTTCGAGGCCGATGCGCCCTGAAACCCGCGCCGGCTCTCGGTCTTACGCCGGTTCAGGTGCGCGTTAAAGATTTGTAGGGAAAGCACCGATGCACGTGAAAAAGTGTCGCGTTATGATATGCCAGACGTTGATAATGTCCTATGATTCTGCCGCTTGCCGTTGCTGACAAGCGGCTTTCTTTTTGTGCATTACGCCCGCGCTCGCTTCAGACCGCCGCCACGGTTTCACCGCTCACCCTCACCGAGCCGCCGCGCGCCAACTCCCCGACGATCTTCCCGATGAGCGCGCCGCGAGCGCATCGGCGGCGGCGCGCATCGAGCGGGCATGCTCCGTCATCGAGAGAATCTCGTCGAAGGTCATCGCGCGCACTTCCATCAGCTTGAAGACGATCAGCACCTTCAGCGTGTTTTTCGCATTGCGGGCAGGATCGGCGCGCAGATAGTCGAGTCGCGAATACGCCGTGTCGAGCGCGCGCGCGATATCCGTGAACGGCGCGCCGTGGCCGGGAATCACGACATCCACATCGAGACGCGAAATCAGATCCAGCACCGCGCGCTCTTCTGCGAAACCGTTTTCGCCTTCGAGCTCCGGAAAGATCACGCCGAAGCCCTTCTCCCATAACGCGTCCGCGCTGATGAGCACGCGCATTTCCGGGCAATGCAGCATGAGCGAATGCGGATCGTGGCCCGGCGCGCCGAGCACGCTTCAGGAGAAGCCGCCGAGCGCGAGTGTCGCGCCGCTTTCGATCGTTCCCGTGAAGCCGAAGCGCTCGCAGCGCTGGCCGGTCGCGCGGAAGGTGAGCGCGTCCTCGTCCAAGTCATGCACGGCGGAGGCTTCGCTCGCGGGAATCAGGGTGTCGCATGGCCAGGTTTGCTGCAGCAATGCATTGCCGTCGCAATGATCCGAATGCAGATGCGTGTTGACGATCAGATCGAGCTTGCGCGCACCGACCGTTCGCTGTACGAGTGTGAGCGTCTGCGGCGCGTGCGACGCGTAGCCCGTATCGACGATGGCGGTGCCCTCGTCGCTTGCGAACAGCACGTTGTTCGACGAGAGCCAGCCGCGCTCGAACACCGTCATCGAATCACGCAGCGCTTGCGGCAGCACGTTCCCGTCGCACGCTCCTTCGGCATGACGACGATGGTCGCCGTCGCCTTCATCACCGGCTCGCCGAGCTGATTGCTCGCGCCGCCTTCCAGCTTCACGAGATCGCCGTTCAGGCTGGCTTTCCACTTCGCTTCGGCGACTCGCCAGTGCATCGTGAGCACGTCGTCGGCCTTCACCGCGCGCGTGAGCTTGATACCGAACTCGAGGCCGAGCGGCTGCGCGTTTCGCGAGAAATGTGTGGCGAGCATCGCCATCAGATGCGCGGTCGGCTGCGTGCCCGATGCGATCAGTGAACCGAAGCGGCTCGCGCGCGCGTAGGCGTCGTCGTGATGCAGCGGATTGAGGTCGTTGACGAACGTGGCGAAGTGCTTGATGGAGTCGGGCGGCAACGCGAGCGTCGCCTCGAACGATTCGCCGACGATCACGATGCGCGCGCCCTGGCGGCGGCTTTCGACACGCGCGAGCACGATACGCTTCTCGTCGTCGTAAGACGCCCACGCGGCGATTTCGTCGATGGTGCGAAAGCAGCCGTCGCAGAAGCCGGTTTCCGGGTTCATGCGGCAGACGTCGACGCAAGGCGACGCCACGCCGCTCATGACGCGGCCCGCATCACGTCACGTTCTCGCGCAAGGCGACATCGACGACCGGTGCGCCCGTCAGCTCGATCAGCTCCTATGGCGACAGATTGAACACCGCGTGTGGATGGCCGGCCGTGGCCCACAGGCTTTCGAGCGCGAGCAGGTCTTCGTCGATGAGCGTGACGGGCGTGACCGCGTGGCCGATCGGGCACGCCGCTTATTGCGTAGCCAGTCTTTTCGCGCACGAACTTGGCGTCGGCGCGCGCCAGGGCGCCGACGCGCGCGGCGACCTTCGCCTCATCGACGCGATTCGCGCCGCTCGCGATCACGAGCACGGGCGCGTCGTCCTCGCGGCGTCGAAAGAGAATCGACTTGGCGATCTGCACGACCGCGCAGCCGAGCCCGGCTGCGGCTTCCGCCGAGGTTTTGCCCGTTTCGGGCAGCATCACGACGTCGTGCGGATGGCCGCGCTCCTTCAGCAAAAGCTCGACACGGCGCGCGGAATCGGGTAATTGATCGATCATCGTTGTCCCTCGTTGTTCAGACGCAGGCCGCCGCGCCGTCGCGCTTCTTGGTGAGGAGCGCGCGTCCGGCGCGCGATGAACTGGGCTTGCCGATCGCGCGCGAAATGAAATCGCCGATATCGACGAGCTGATCGAGATCGATTCCCGTCTCGATGCCGAGCCCGTTCATCAGATAGACGACATTTTCCGTCGCGACATTGCCAGTCGCGCCCTTCGCATACGGGCAGCCGCCGAGCCCCGCGACCGACGCATGGAAAATCTCGATGCCTTCGAGCAGCGCGGCATAGACATTACCGACAGCCTGCCCGTACGTGTCGTGGAAATGCCCGGAGAGTCGCTCGCGCGGAAACACCTTCGACGCCGCCGCGAGCACTTCGCGTGTGCGTTTCGGCGTGCCGACGCCGATGGTGTCCGCGATATCGATCTCGTCGCAGCCGAGCGCCTTCATGCGCTCGACGACATCCACGACCGATTCGATGCTCACTTCGCCTTGATATGGGCAGCCGAGCGCGCACGAGATGCTGCCGCGCAGGCGCATGCCGGCGTCCTTCGTGGCTTTCGCGACGGGCTCGAAGCGCGCGACGCTCTCCGCGATGCTGCAGTTGATATTCTTTTGGGAGAACGCCTCGCTCGCCGCGCCGAAGATCACGATTTCGTCGGCCTTCGCTTCGAGCGCGCCTTCGAAGCCGCGCATGTTCGGCGTGAGCACGGAGTAGATCGTGCCCGGGCGGCGGGCGATGCCGGCCATGACGGCGGCGGCGGCGGACATCTGCGGCACCCATTTTGGCGAGACGAACGATGTCGACTCCACGTTCACGATGCCCGCATTCGCGAGCCGGTTCACGAGTTCGATTTTGGTTTCGGTGGACACGAACTCCTTTTCGTTCTGCAGGCCGTCACGCGGCCCGACTTCGACGATCTTCACCTTGGCGGGGATCATGCTTGTCTCCTGTTGCTGCGATGCGTTGGCGTTCAGTATCCGCGCTTGAAGTCGACGATGCCGCCGATCGGCTCGCCGCGCGCGAGCGCCTTGATCTTGTCCGAGATCTGCACGATGCTTTCCTCGCGCAGCGTTTCTGCCGAGATGTGCGGCGTCACCGACACGCGCGGATGCGTCCAGTACGGATGCTCCTGCGGCAGCGGCTCGTTGCGGAAGACGTCGAGCGTCGCGGCGGCGATCTGGCCACGGTCGAGCGCGGCGAGCAGATCATCGTCAACGAGATGCGGGCCGCACGCCACGTTCACCAGATACGCGCCGTGCGCGAGCTTGCCGAATGCGCGTGCGTCGAGAATGCCTTCGGTGTCCGGCGTGTGCGGCAGCAGGTTGATGAGCACCTTCACGCCGTCGAGGAACGCATCGAACTGCTCCGGGCCCGCGTAGACCTGCACGCCTTCGATCGTCTTGGGCGACCGGTTATAGCCGCGCACCGGCACGCCGAGGTTCAGCAAGCCCTTCGCGACTTCGCCGCCCAGCACGCCAAGCCCAAGCACGCCGACGGTGAACGACGCGCGCGCATGCTGGGGCAGCTTTTCCCAACGGCCTTCGCGCTGCAACGCTTCATAGTCGTCGAAGCGGCGCATGTAGCGCAGCACGCAGTAGCTCGCGTATTCGACCATCTGCTGTGCCATGCCGGTGTCTTCGAGGCGCACGAGCTTCGCGTTCGGCGGCAGCGTGCCCGGCTCCTTGCGTTCGACGTCGAGAATCGCATCGACGCCGGCGCCGAGGTTGAACACGGCCTTCAGGTCGGGACGATTCGCGAACAGCTCGCGCGGCGCGCGCCAGACGACTGCATAGTCGGCGGGCGCGGTGTCGCCCGGCTCCCACACGCGCACGTCCGCTTCCGGTAGCTCGCGTCTGAAGCCGCCCAGCCAGGCGTCGATATCGGCGTTCTTTTCGTAGAAGATGATTTTCATGACCGCGTCGGTTCAGTTCGCGTGCGCTTGCGTTTCCCCGTGCGCGTGACCGCATACGCGCTCCGCACTCTCCACGCTGACATTCTGGGCCGTCTCCGCGCGCATGCCGAGCCGCTCGATCAGCTTGCGGTCCGCTTCTGTCTGCGGATTGCTCGTCGCCAGCAACTGGTCGCCGTAGAAAATCGAGTTCGCGCCCGCGGCGAAGCACAGCGCCTGCAGCGCTTCGTCCATCTGCTCGCGGCCCGCGGAGAGGCGCACCATCGCGCGGGGCATCATGATGCGCGCCACCGCGATCGTGCGCACGAACTCGAAGGGATCGAGCGCGTCGGTGCCGGTGAGCGGCGTGCCCGCGACCTGCACGAGATTGTTGATCGGCACCGACTCGGGATACGGGTCCATGTTCGCGAGCTGCGAGATCAGCCCCGCGCGCTCGCGCCGCGATTCGCCCATGCCGACGATCCCGCCGCAGCACACGTTGATGCCCGCGTCGCGCACGTGCTCGAGCGTGTCGAGGCGATCCTGATACGTGCGCGTCGAGATGATCTGGCCGTAGAACTCGGGCGACGTGTCGAGATTGTGGTTGTAGTAATCGAGGCCGGCTTCGCGCAGACCCTGCGCCTGATGCGCTTCGAGTATGCCGAGCGTCACGCAGGTCTCCAGTCCCATCGCCTTGACGCCGCGGATCATGTCCTTGATCGGCTCCAGATGACGGTCTTTCGGATTGCGCCACGCCGCGCCCATGCAGAAGCGCGTCGCGCCATTCGACTTCGCGACTTCAGCGGCCTTCAGCACTTCTTCGACGTCCATCAGCTTCTCGGCCTTGAGGCCGGTATCGTGATGCACGGACTGCGGGCAGTACGCGCAATCCTCCTCGCATCCGCCCGTCTTGATCGAGAGCAGCGTGGAAAGCTGCACCGCGTTCGGATCGAAGTTTTCGCGATGCACCTTCTGCGCGCGATACAGCAGATCGTTGAACGGCAACTCGTACAGCGCGACGACATCGGCGACGCGCCAGCGCTGCACTGGTTGAGGCGTGATCGTGGAAGTGGTCTCAGCGGCGATATGTTGCGTCATGGGTTCAATCCTTTCGATGAAGCGGGTGTGTCAGAACGCCGATGTCGAGCGAATCGGCGGCGCGCGCGGCATCGGGTGAAGCGAGATGCGGAATCACGCCGAGCAAGGGCGCATCGATGCGAGCGCGCAGTGTTTCAAGATTTTCGTCGGGATACAGCATAGTCGGATCGACGCGATTCGCGACCCATCCCGCGAGCGTCAGGCCGCGCGACATGATGGCTTCGACGGTGAGCAGCGCGTGGCTGATGCAGCCGAGCCGCATGCCGACGACGAGCACGACCGGCAGATTCAGCGCGACCGCGAGATCGGCGGTGTCGTGCGTGTCGTCGAGCGGCACACGAAAGCCGCCGACGCCTTCCACCACGACGATATCCGCTTTCGCCGAAGCCGTCTTGTGCGCCTCGACGATCCGCGCGATGTCCAGCTTGATGCCTTCACGCGCAGCCGCGATGTGCGGTGCGATCGGCTCGCGCATCATGAACGGCGTGCGGATTTCGTTCGGCAGCGCGACGTTCGCGGCGGCGTCGAGCTGATCGGCGTCGTCGTTGTGCAGCAGGCCGTCGCGCTCGACCGCGCCGGATGCGATCGGCTTCATCACGGCGGCGCGCAGGCCGGCGCGCGCGAAGCCGTGCAGCAGGGCAGAGGAGACGAGCGTCTTGCCGATTTCCGTATCGGTCCCGGCGACGAAGTAGGACAAAGCGGTCATAGGCTCCTCAAAGCGTGATCGAGGCGCGCGAGATCGTCCTCGCTGTGCGCGGCCGAAAGCGAAATGCGCAGACGCGAGGTGCCTGCCGGAACGGTCGGCGGGCGGATCGCGGGCACCCAGAGGCCGTGCCTGTCGAGCGCGGCGGCGATTGCGAGCGTTTCGTCGTTGCCGCCGATCACGAGCGGCTGCACCGCGGTATGCGAATCGACGGGCATCCAGCGCGTGCGCGCAAGCATCGCGCGCGTGGTTTCGATGAGCGACGCGAGATGCGCGCGTCTCCGATCGCCTTCCTCGCCCGCGATGATTTCGATGCTTTTTGACAGCGCATGCGCGACGGCCGGCGGCGACGCCGTCGTGAAGATATACGGCCGCGCGCGCTGCACGAGCCATTCGATGACGTTCTCATCGCCCGCGACGAACGCGCCCGACACGCCCGCCGCCTTGCCGAGCGTGCCGACATAGACGAGATGCGGGGAGCGCAGCGCATGGTGCGCGAGCGCGCCGCGTCCTTGCGGGCCGAGCACGCCGAAGCCGTGCGCATCGTCGACGACGAGCCACGCGCCATACTTCTCAGCGAGATCGACGAGACGCGTGAGCGGCGCGATGTCGCCGTCCATGCTGAACACGGTGTCCGTGACGATGGGCTTGGTCGCGGCATCGTCGCGCGAGGCGTCGAGCATCGCGTCGAGCGCGTCCGTGTCGGCGTGCGGGTAGATCTGCGTTTCCGCCCGCGAAAGGCGCACGCCGTCGATCAGCGACGCGTGATTGAGCGCATCGGAGAAGACGAGCGTGCCGCGTCCGGCGAGCGCGGTCACCACGGCGAGATTCGCCATGTAGCCGGTGCTGAAGTAAAGCGCGCGCGGATTGTCGACGAATCCGCCCGAAAACGCGGCGAGATCGTCCTCGAGCTGCGCGTGCGCGCGCGAATGGCCGCCGAGCAGATGCGAGCCGCCGCTGCCCGCGCCATACAGCGACGCACCCTCCGCGAGCGCCGCGCGGATCGCATCATGCGCGGCGAGGCCGAGATAGTCGTTGCTCGCGAAGCCGACGATCTCGCGGCCATCGACGCTCATGTGCGCCGAGCATGCGCCGTCGATCGTCTTGCGGCGGCGTCGCAGGCCGCGCGCGTCGATATCGGCGAGACCCTGCTTCAGCGTTTCGTACAGCGCCTGCGATGTGCTCTCCATGCCGCGCCTGGTCATGTGGCCTCCGCGAGCGTGGCGTCGAGCGTCTCGCGCGTGCGTTGCGCGAGGAGCCGGAGTTCGTCGTCGGTGAGGATGTACGGCGGCATCATGTAGACCGTCGTGCCGATCGGGCGCATCAGCAGTTCGCGCTGCAATGCGTTTGCGAAGAAGCGGCGCGAGAACGTCTTGTCTTCGATGTCCGCGTCGAACGCGAAGATCGTGCCGCGATTGCGCAGATTGCGCACGCGTGCGTGCGTCGAAAGCGGCTGCAACGCTTCATGCAGCAGCGACGATTTCCGCCGGTTCTCGGCCAGGACGTTCGCGCTTTCGAACAGATCGAGCGTGGTCAGGGCAGCGCGGCACGCGAGCGGATTGCCCGTGTACGAATGCGAATGCAGAAAGCCGCGCGTGACGTCGTCGTCGTAGAAGGCGGCGTAGATGTCGTCGCGCGTGAGCACGATCGAAAGCGGCAGATAGCCGCCGCTGATGCCCTTCGACAGGCAGACGAGATCCGGCCAGATGTCCGCCTGCTCGCAGGCAAAAAAAGTACCGGTGCGCCCGCACCCGACCGCGATCTCATCCGCGATCAGATGCACGCCGAATTCGTCGCACAACGCGCGCAATTGCGTGAAATACGACGCGTCGTACATCGCCATGCCGGCCGCGCACTGCACGAGCGGCTCGACGATCACCGCCGCGAGATTCGCCGCGCGCCGCTCGAACAGGGCGCGCATCGCGGCGATGGCTTCATCGACGCCGACCGCCGCCGGCGACGCCACCACATGCGCGTGACGAATCAGCGGATCGTAGGCGTCTTTGAAGATGGCGACATCGGTCACGCCGAGCGCGCCGATCGTTTCGCCGTGGTAGCTGTTCGCGAGACACGCGAACTCGCGCTTTTCGCTTCGTCCGCGATTGCGCCAGAAGTGAAAGCTCATCTTCAACGCGATCTCGACCGCCGACGCGCCATCGGACGCGAAAAAGGCATGACCGAGCGTGCCACCGGTGAGCGCGCAAAGGCGCTCTGCCAGCTCGACCGCGGGCGCGTGCGTGCAGCCCGCGAGCATCGCGTGTTCGAGCGTATCGAGCTGATCCTTGAGCGCCCGGTTGATGTCGTCGTTCGCGTGGCCGAAAAGATTGACCCACCAGGAGCTGATGGCATCGAGATAGCCATTGCCCTGCGGATCGTAGAGCCACGCGCCCTTGCCGCGCGCGACCGGAACGAGCGGCACGCGCTCGTGATGTTTCATCTGGGTGCACGGATGCCATACTGCTGCAAGCGAGCGGGCCACCCAGTCTTGATTGGCTTCTGTGTTTTGATTGGCTTCTGTGTTCAAAAACGGCTCCCAGGCCCGCGCGCGTTGCGGGCCGGATACTTCGGGCAGGCGCGGGGCGCCTGCGTTGCTGGAGAATTACTGGGAAACTGCGCACGTCAATTATCCCTAAAACAAGGCGAAGTTTCCGTATTCGGAAGGTTTTCGGCGCCATGCACGCGCGCGCAATGGAAATGCGAAAACGTGCTATCGCGCGCAACTTCGGTCAAATCGACGCGTTGTCGGTGCAATGCCGCAGAAGATGCAAAAACGCCGGCGCGCTGGCCGGCGTTCGATGGAAGCGGGAAGAACTGTTCTCAGCACGATGCGGTCTGGGTTGGGGCCGCCTGGTCGTTCCATACGACGCGGTTGTTCACCGCGTAGAGCTTGCACGGATCGGCGCTCTGCTTCTGGCAGCTGGCGATGGCGACGGCCATCGGATCGTCGCCGCCTTCGGCCCATGACCACGCGCCCCAATCGGACACGGCGAAGGCGCGGCTCGAATACTGAACCGCTCCGGATTTGGTGGAGGCTCCAACTCTTGAGAGAATGGAGCCATGAATAAGTCGAACAAATTTTCTGCTGAAGTCCGGGAACGTGCAGTCCGTATGGTGCGGGAGCATCGCGAGGAGTATCCGTCACAGTGGGCGGCGATCGAATCCATAGCCCCCAAGATTGGCTGCACAAATT
>LFJH01000080.1 GCA_001189335.2 Candidatus Paraburkholderia schumanniana | reverse complement strand
AGGCCCGTGCGCAACGCCCAGGTGGGCAAGAAATGCAGGCGCAAAGCTTCACTCACGATGCCCCCGCCTCTGTTTGCGACCGAATCGATGAATACAACGGCTTGTTCAGCGTTGCCTTAGGTCGATCACGACACGCTTGCCGCGATGCCGATCACCGGCAATGGTCCGGCGCCGTCGGTTGCGATTGACGTCAGCCAGCTCGGCGGCATGTACGCGAACAAGATATTTTTAACAAGCAACGAATATGGCGTGGGGGTCAGCACGCGCGGCATTCTCGCGGCGCAAGCGGGCGACCTGACGCTCCAATCCAACGGTCGTCTCGTGCTCGCCGGTCGGACGAACGCGAGCGGGTCGATTAGCGCATCGGCGCGCGATGGCATCGACAACAGCGGCACGACTTACGCACAGCGCGATGTCCTCGCCACGACGGGCGGCGCGCTGGCAAACTCCGGCATTCTGGCCGCGCAGAACAACGACGGTCAACGTCGGCAGCGTCGCCTCGACGGGCACGCTCGGCGCGGGCATCAATGACGACGGCACGATCGTCAGCTGAGGTGACTTGAACGTGGTTGCGACGGGCGCTCTGAGTGCGACCGGTCGCAATGCGGCAGGTGCGAACGTCACGCTGCAAGGCGCATCGGTGAATCTGGCGGGTAGTTCAACCTCGGCGAACGGGAGCCTCGGGCTCACCGCTCTATCCGGCGACCTGAACCTGTCCAACGCGACCACGACCGCGGGCGGCTCCATCACCGCCAGCACTGCCGGCACGCTCACGAACGACAATGCGGCGCTCAAATCAGGCGGCGCACAGTCGATCACGGCGGGCGCCTTGTCGAATCGCAACGGCCAAATCATTTCGGGGAGCTGGCTCGCGGCGAACATCGCCAATGCGATCGTGAATCAGGGCGGCATGCTGCAATCGGCCGTGGGCCTCACTCACTGCGCATGCGGGCAGCCTCGATAACAGCGCGGGCTATGTGACTTCGCTCAATACGGACGGCTTGAACTTCACCGTCTCGGGCTTGTTGAACAATGCCAGAGCGGCACGATCGGCGGGAATGGCGGCGTCTTTGTTCAGGCAGAGCAACTCATCAACGCGGGTTCCATGACGGCGGTGCAGGACCTCACGACCCTTGCCACGCAGACGCTCACCAATTCGGGCACGCTCGCGGCGAACGGCAATGCGGCAGCATCGGCAGGCGCGACGCTGACCAACTCGGGCAGTCTTGCAGCGGGCCGGACGGTGAGCGCGAGCGCCGCGACGCTGGACAACAGCGGTGGCACGATCAACGGCGAGCAGCTCAGCATCGCCACGGCGAATCGAATCTCGTCAATCGTAACGGCCGCATCACGCAGACCGGCGCGGGCGCAACGACCTTGGCCGTCACAGGCACGCTCGACAACGCGAGCGGTGCGATTGCGACCAACGCGCAGGACTTGACGCTTGCGCACGCCACGCTCGTCAACGACAACGGCAGAATCACCAGTTCAGGCACCGGCACGCTGTCGATCGCGACAGGTAGCTTGTCGAACCACGGCGGCACGACTGCGACGAACGGCGCGCTCGTCGAGACCGTTAGCGGTGCGGTGCAGAATCAGGGCGGCACCATGCAGGCTGGCGGCGAATTGTCCGTGCGCGCGGGCGGCTTCGACAACACGGCTGGCAACCTTGCCGCGCTCGGCACGAGCGGCCTGTCGCTGGCGGTCGCGGGGCTTGCTGAACAACGCTCGGAACGGCGCCATCGGCGGCAATGGCGATGTCACGGTACAGTCGGGGCAACTCGTGAACGCCGGTTCAATCACCGCCGTCCAGAGCCTGACCGCGAGCGCAGTGCAGACCTTGTTCAATAGCGGCACGCTGGCGGCGAACGTCAACGTGACGACATCGGCGGGCACGACGTTGACCAACACGGGCACGCGCGCAGCGGGCCGGACGGTGAGCGCGAGCGCCGCGACGCTGGATAACAGCACTGGTGTTGTCTCGGGCGATCAGCTCGCGCTAACGGCGGCGAATTTCAGGAACCGCGACGGACGCATCACGCAGACCGGCACCGGCGCGACCACGCTCGCCGTCGCCGGCACGGTCGACAATGCTTCAGGCTCG
Source organism: Candidatus Paraburkholderia schumanniana (assembly GCA_001189335.2). Classification (GTDB taxonomy): domain Bacteria; phylum Pseudomonadota; class Gammaproteobacteria; order Burkholderiales; family Burkholderiaceae; genus Caballeronia; species Caballeronia schumanniana. Next base: position 8,194 of record LFJH01000080.1, on the reverse strand, counting down.
ATTCAGACGAATGCCGACGATCTGACGCTCGCGCCCCACGCGCTGGTCAACGACAACGACACGATCGCGAGCGCGGGAACGGGCACGCTGTCGGTCACGACGACCCGCTTGTCGAACGACGGCGGCACCATCGCCACCAATGGCACGCTCGACGTAAAAGGTGGCACGGTAGCGAATCGCGGCGGCACGCTGGCGGCGCAATCGTCGGCGGCGCTCGATGTCGGCTCGCTCGATAACAGCGCCGGCGGTTATGTGGGCGCGCAAAACGTATCGGTCCGCACGGCCGGTATGCTCGACAACACCAACGGGACACTGCAAGCGAACGACACGTTAGGCGTATCCGCTCAATCGATCGCTAATGACGATGGCGCGATTGCCAACGGCGGCACCGGCTCGACAACCGTCAATGCAAGCGTCGAGCTGACCAACACGAATAACGGCCTGATCGGCGGCAACGGTGATGTGTCCGTCGCCGGCGGCAGCATCGACAACTCGGGCGGCACGTTGGTCGCGGGCGGCGGGTTGTCGGTCCAGTCGAACAACACGTTCGCCAATCGTGCAGGTCTCGTTCAGGCGGGCGGCGATGTATCCGTCGCCGCGCAAGGCGCAGTCGATAACACGGGTGGCCAGATCGAAGCGGATGGCGCGAGCTCTGCGCTGTCGATATCGGGCACCTCGCTCGACAACACGAACGGACGCATCGGCAACGCGGGCACCGACGCGACGACGGTCGCCGCCGACACGATCGTCAACAGCAACACGGGCGGCGTCACGGGCGCGGGCACCATCGGCGGCAATGGCGACGTCACGCTCAACGCGTCCGTGCTGTCGAACACGAATGGCGCGCAAGTGCTCGCGGGCCAGAGCCTTGCGTTGAACATCGCGCAACTGGCCGACAACACCCACGCGATCCTTTCCGGCGCCAGTGTGCTCACGCTGAACGGCCCCAACGCGGCGCTGCTCAATGCGGGCGGCTCGTTCCATTCGAACGGCGTGCTCGGCCTGAACACGGCCTTGCTCGACAACACGAACGGACGTATCGGCAACGATCAGGGCAGCGGCGGCAGCGTGTCGATTGCGACGGGCACGCTGGCGAACCTGAACGGTGCGATCGGCAGCGACCAGAACCTGAGCCTCACGACGAACACGCTCGCCGGCGATGGCCGCATCATCGCGGGCCGCGATGGCGCAGTGACGATCCACGGCAACTACACGCTCGACGGCGTGAACCAGATTCAGGCCAATCACGACCTGACCTTCACGACGACGGGCAACTTCACGAATCAGGGCACGCTCGGAGCGGTGAACGTCCTGACGGTGAATGCGCAGAACGTCGATAATCAAACCGGCGCTGATCTGAACTCCGCAAGCACGACGGTGAACGCGGCACACGCGATCACCAACGAAGGACGCATCGAAGGCGATACGGTCGCCGCGAACAGCGCTACGCTCGCGAACACGGCGACCATCATCGGCAATGTGGTGACGCTCAACGGCACGCAATCGATCGTCAACGATGGTGCAGCCGCGGTCATGGCGGCGGCATCGCAATTGAATCTGTATTCGCGCGGCGACATCAGCAATACCAACGGCGCGAACGTCTTCAGCCTCGGCGATATCAACATTGCCGGCGACGCCACGCGCGATGCCAGCGGCCTGCTTGCGAGTCGCGCGCGCACGGTCACGAACGACCAGTCCAGCATCGAGCGCAGGGCAACATCGAAGTCGCGACGAACACGCTGAACAATACGCCAATACGCGCGCGGCCCGCGCCAATCGTGGAGACAGTTGAGACGGGCATCGATACCGTGCATGGCACCAAGCGCGCGAAGTACATCAATTGTGCGAGCGCGGCGGACGGCCCGGGCAAGAACTGCTCAATGGCCGAATGGCTCGCGGCGACCAATCCGGTCACTCAAACTTTCAGCGCTGGCGACGTCATTTCAACCGCGAACGGGCCGGACGCGGTGGATCGCGTGCTTGTCGTGGACGTGAACGGCACACCGACAACAATCTACTACAACACGCTTACGCAGAACGCGGACGGCACCGTGACAGCAGTCTATTGGGACGCTTACGATCCGCACATCAATTACGATCCCGGCACCGAGTTTCCGGGCCGGTGGGACGCTCACAACGGCTGGCGGCGCATCGAGGTTGCACGCGATACGACGACGACCACGCAGCAGGATCGCGTGACGGGTGCGCAGGCGTCACAGGCGCAGCTGCTCTCGGGCCGCACGATGACGCTCGCCAACGTCGGCACGATCAACAATGCGTACAGCGCGATCGCCGCAGGCGATGCTATCCAAATCGGCGGAGCGGTGCAGAACGGCGAGCTCGATGCGAGCGGCAATGGAAATATTGTGGGCACGATCGTCAATAACATCGGCCAGACGCTGTATCAGTACCAGCGGCAGGACATCATATCGACGTACGCGTGGGATGAAGACGCGCGCCGCGACGTGGGGCACGTTGTGGAACCGTCGCTCGTGCTCGCGCCCGTTGCGATCGGCGGCATGGGCGGCACGATCATCGCGAACAACGCGATCAGCATCAGCGCGCTCGACGTGAACAACACGAATGTGGCCGCCGCGAATTCCGCTACGGGCGCGACGGGTGGAACGCTTGGGGCGAACACCGCGATGGCGCGCGTCTCAGGCGGCATCGGCAATACCGTGAATACCGCGGCCAGCGCGTCGGTGAACAGCGCGAGCGGCAGTGTGACCGGCGCGGCCACCGGCAACGGTCCGAACGTCAACACCGCGAGCGGACAGACAGCGCAGGCCACAGCTAACGGCCCCACGGTCAACGCGCCGCAGACGGTGGCGGGGCCGACGGGCGCATTGACCATTCCCCTGCCCGCGATCGGCCTGTATCACTACAACCCCGCCCCGGACGCCGCATATCTGATCGCGACCGATCCGCGCCTGACCAGCTATACGAGCTTCATTTCCAGCGACTACATGCTCAACGTGCTGAATCTGGACCCGTCGAAGGTCATCAAGCGCCTGGGTGATGGTGTGTATGAGCAGCAGCTCAATCCGAGCTGGTCGGCATCACGTGTCTCACTCGACGCGCCGAACAGCTCGCGTTTGTAGGCCCGTAACCGTTCCTCGGCCAGATCACGCTCGGCCGTTACGAGGCGCAACTCGCCGCGCAGTGCATCGCGTTCAGCGTGCGCGGCGATCAGGGCCTGGTACTCCTCAGCACTGAGCGTGACGGTGTCGTTTGGCATGGCTAATTAGACCATGCCGGCGCAGCGCGCGTTCAGCCGATCCGCTCGTAATAGCACCGGGGATGCTTCTGGATGACAACGAGGTCTATGCCGTCGAGCAGCCAGTGCAGTTGCTCGACGCTCAACGACACCGTCTCGCCAGCGTTCGGCCAGATGAACCGGTCAGCTTCGAGCCGCTTGAGGAACAGCCAGAATCCATTGCCGCCCCAGCCGAGAATCTTGATGCGGTCGCGACGCCGGTTGCCGAACACGAATAAGGCCGATGCCATCGGATTCAGGCGCATCGCCTGCTCGACCAGAATCGACAGTCCGTTGATACCCATACGGAAATCGACCGAGTCGCGATGCAGATAGACCTTCAGCTCTTCGTCGAACCGGAACACGGCAACCTCCCGAGCATCTGGACGATAGCCGTCAGTTCATCGAGCCCGGCTTTGCCCAACTCGAGGGTAACGTCATTGGGCAAGCGCACGTTCAGCGAAACCGTCATGCCATGGTCCGCCGGAATCGAACTCGGCGGCGTAACGGGCGTAACAACTTGCACGAAGACTGGCTCGGCTGGCGCCAATGTGCCCGGCGGCTCTGTCGGTGTCTCGAGCGTCGGCTCGCCCGCTGGCGCGAGCAACTCCGCTCGGCCTTGCCTACGCTGATGCTGGGTAATCCACGTCCGCACCAGGTTTGGGTTGATCCCGTGCTCCATGGCCGTCCGGGCGATCGAGACACCCGGCTTCAGGCACGCCTCGATCAGTTCGCGCTTCGCCGCCTCGTCGTACTTGCGCCGGCCATCGCGCTTACGACCGATGACCAGTCGGCCTGGCAGGCCTTCTTCTTGTTCACTCATGTACACGTGTCCACGCTCGTTCAACATGGACACGTAGCCTCTGTGAATCAGCTTTGTGACGAAAGGGCGTCGTTCAAAGACCGCTTACTTTCTTTTCCTGACTAAAGCAATCGCGCCCATGCGCCGCGCCCGAACGCGCGCTGCGCGCCACGCGAGGACAGTCGTCGTGCGTGCCGCATCACGCCTTCGAACTCGACATACAGGCGCGGCATGACGCACACGGGGCCGAGATGAATGCGCTGGATCAGCTTGCGTGCGGTTCGAATCAGTGGGTGTTGGCCAATGCACTTTATTTCGATTCGCTCACGCATCGCTTCGTGCGTGGCGATCTGGAAATCGAAGGCGAACGCATCGAACGTATCCTTCCGCCGCACGCCTCCGATCGCGACGATCGTCTCGACGCCAGCGAGCTCGTCTGCGTGCCCGGTCTCATCGATGCGGACGCGGCCATCGCGCCGGGCGAATGGCGTGCGCGCTCGGCAAATCTCGTGAGACATGGCGTCACGACCGCGGGCGCGTTCCAGCGCGGCTTTCCGGAAGGCGACGCGCTCAGCGCGTGCGGCGGTGTGCACAGACTGGTGTATGTCGAACTGGACGAGTCGGTCGACTCGGGCATCGAGACGCATCTGCTCGAAGCCTTCGAAACACCAAATTCGCGCTGCATGGTGCTGCCGGCCGTGGTGCCGGCGCATATCTGGTCGGCTTCATCGCTGCTCGCCATCGCATCCGAGGCCGAGCGGTTGCGCAAGCGCCTGTGCGTGAGGCTATGTCCGTCGCACGACGACGAGCGCGAATACCTGCAAACGTGCTTCTTCACCGAAATCGGGCTGCTGTCGTACCTGTCCATACTGAGCGGCGAGACAACCTTGTTCGGCCCCGCCGACGTGTCGCGTCAGGACGCGGCGTTCATCGCTGAAACCGATGTGAATCTCGTGTGCGGGCCATCGCTCGTGCGCGCAGCGCTGGTCGAGCATCGGCTGTGGACGCACTGGCTCAATGGCCGCGCGCTCGCATACTCGTTCGACGCCGCTGCGTGTCACACGCTGCCTCAGGCTGCCGCCGACATCGCCGCGTGCACGTCCCAGGCCTGCGACGCATGGATCGATGCGCTCACGCATGGCGCGGCGCGCGCGCTCGGCTTGCGCGATCTCGGCTCGCTCGCTTCAGGCATGCGCGCGGACCTTTGCCTGTACGACAAGCCCGCTTCATGGCGCGGCGGCGAGGGCAGCGCCGCGTTCGCGGAGCTGCTGGCGACGGCCAGGCCGCGTCATGTGTATATCGACGGCCTCGCGGAAGTCGTAAACGGCATGCCGGCGGCCGAGCTGGCGGTCGCCGGATAGCCGGATAGTTGCATCGCTAATCAAAACGGATAACGCCCGCAGGGCGAACTGGAGAGATCGATGAATGCACGCGCAGAAGCGCCGCCGCCGCTGCACCGGCAACTCATGCAGTACGACGAGTTGCTGGGCTACCGGTTCGTGCCGGGGCTGAAGGTGCGGATACCGCACGAGGGTGGCGGGTATCTCGTCAAGACCAACGGCGCCGGCTTTCGCTGCAATCACGAAGCGACGCCGCGGAAAAGCCGCGCACGCCGCGTGCTCGTGTTCGGCGATTCATATACGGCAGGCGACGGCGTGAGCAACGGCAAGCGCTACTCCGACGTGCTCGAAGACAACCTGTCCGATACGGAAGTGCTGAACTTCGGCCTGTCCGGCAGCGGCACGGATCAGCAATACCTGATCTATCGAGAGTTCGCGCAGAAGATCGAGTTCGATGCGGTCGTCATCAGCGTGCTCGTCGAGAACATCCAGCGCAATGTCGTGAAGCACCGCGAATGGGCGGATCGGGAAGGCGCGGCGCTCTATGTGCCGAAGCCCTGGTTCGAGCTCGCGGACAGCGGCGCCATCGCACTGCAGGGCGTGCCGGTGCCGCAGCCGTTCCATCGCGAGGCGGACCAGCCTGCGCCCGACGCGGGCGGACTGCTCTCGAAGGCCCGCAAGATGGTCAACGGCATGGGCCCCGAGTTCAAGGACAAGGTGCAGAAGCTCACGCGCTTTCAGCCCCTGCCCGAATACGACTCAGCCGACAGTCACGCGTGGAAGCTGCTGCGCGCGATTCTGCTGCACTGGATTCGGAAGTGAAGGTGCCCGTCATGATCGCCGTGCTGCCCGTGTATCAGTCCGTGGAGAAAACCGCGAGCTATGCGAACGTGCGCAAGCGCTTCGACGAACTCGCGGCCGAATGCGGCGCGCCCGTGCATCACATCGTGGATGACCTGTGGAAGTTCGGCGACGAGGAACGCCGCGGCTTTCGCTTTCGCGGCGACGTGCATATGACGCCGCCCGCGCATCGGGCCGTCGGCGAGGCCATGGCTCACTATCTTCGACCTCTCATTGGATAACGATAACGACACGGTACGTACTCGGCATTTCGGCCCTCTATCACGACTCGGCGGCGGCGATACTCAAGGACGGCGAGATCATCGCGGCGGCCCAGGAAGAGCGCTTCACCCGCAAGTGCCACGACGCGGGCTTTCCGGCCGGCGCGATCAACTATTGTCTGGAAGAAGCGGAGATCGACAGAAGCGATCTCACCGCCATCGCGTTCTATGACGATCCCGCGCTGACCGCGGATCGCATCATCCGTTCGTCGATCGCGTTCGCGCCGGAGTCGCAGGCCTTCTTCACGAAGGCGGTGAAGTCGTTCTTCGGCGTGAAGCCATACTTCAAGGAACAGATCCGCGAGATGCTCGCGTGCGACGACGTGCCGATCTATTTCTCGCGGCATCACTATTCGCATGCGGCGTCGGCGTTCTTTCCGTCGCCCTTCGAAGAAGCGGCCGTGCTGTGCGTGGACGGGGTCGGCGAATGGTCGACGACGAGTCTCGCATTCGGCAGCGGCTCGAAGTTCGATATCCTCAAGGAAATTCGCTATCCGCATTCGCTTGGCCTGCTCTACAGCGCGTTCACATTCTATTGCGGCTTCAAGGTGAACAGCGGCGAATACAAGCTGATGGGTCTCGCGCCCTATGGCCAGCCGGTCTATGCGGACAAGATCAGGCAGCATCTCATCGACATCAAGGCCGACGGCTCGTTCCGCCTAAACCTCGATTACTTCGACTTCCATCGCGGCCTCATGCTCACGAACGACCGCTTCCACGCGCTCTTCGGCGGAGCTCCGCGCACGCCCGAGACGCGTATCGCGCGGCGCGAGATGGATCTTGCCGCATCAATTCAGGTTGTCACGGAAGAAGTGATGATCAAGCTGTGCCACGGCCTCAAAAAGCTCACCGGCGCGACCAGGCTGTGTCTCGCGGGTGGCGTGGCGCTGAATTGCGTCGCGAACAGAAAGATCCTGCGGGAAGGCATTTTCGACGAAATCTGGATTCAGCCAGCGGCGGGCGATGCAGGCGGCGCGATCGGCGCGGCGTATCTCACGGACTTCAACGTGCTCGGCGGCAAGCGGCGGGAAGTCGTGCCGCAAAGCGATTCGCAGAGCGGCAGCTTCATCGGCCCGGCGTACCGCGACGATGAAATCCTCTCGTTCATGCAGCGTCAGGGCGCCGTCTGGCACAAGCTGCCGGAGGGTGAGGAAGGCGCGAAGCAGGTGGCGTCGATTCTCGCGCAGGAAAAGATCGTCGGGATGTTCTCGGGGCGCATGGAGTTCGGCCCGCGTTCTCTCGGCGCGCGCTCGATTCTCGGCGATCCGCGGGCGGCCGATACGCAATCGCGCATGAACCTGAAGATCAAGGGAACCTCTGCACAACTCGATTTCAGAGCGCTGACGTTTTACGCTTCGCATCGTATCGATCGCGACGATGGCCTGCGGGTGATTAGTCAACTTTTGAACCGTGGCGGCCTCGTTTTCTGAGTCTCGCGTTTCGATCCTCAAGCGCTTCAAGCATTTCAAGCGCTTCGCAAGGCCTTGCGTGCCATCCACAAATTGCCCAGCGCAAACAGCGTTGTGATCTGCGCAGTATTTTTCATCACCCCCCTATACCGGGTCTTCGTGTAGCCAAATTGCCGCTTGAGCACGCGAAACGGGTGTTCGACCTTCGCGCGGATGCCCGCCTTCAGACGTTCGATCCGATCGTAGATCGCGTCCAGTTGATCACT
>LFJH01000079.1 GCA_001189335.2 Candidatus Paraburkholderia schumanniana | reverse complement strand
CCCCGCACCTTGATCCGCGGCCATCGCGAGCGTCTGCTGCTTCATTGTCTTTTGCCTTTCTCGTTGCTTGTGCGCTCTATAACGCTTGACGCGCACAAGCGGTAGACTTAATCAGCATTGCCTTAACCGCACGCGCCGATTTCGCCGCATGCGGTGCAGAAATCGCAACCATCCTTGCGGATCACCGCGTTCGCACCACACGTCGCGCACTTCCGGCCATGCATCAGGGGAAAACTATGCGGATCGATTTCGCCTGGCGCGATAGCCTCGGCTACTTCTTCGGGCTCGTCGGCTGCAGCTACCGCATGCGGCGCACGATCGCCGCACTTGCGCGCAAGCGCGCGCGAAGGCAACTGGTTGCCTTCTGCGTCAAGGAACCCGCGACGATAAAGAATCTGCTGGATCGCATATGCTAGCGCCGCGACTTCCGAATCGTGCCAGCGCGGACTGCGATGTCCATCGAGACGCTCCACATCGCCCAGCCTCACCTGCCCGCGATCCCACGACACCTTGCGCATGTCCTGCAGCGTGCGCGCAGCGAATCCGCCACGCGCGGCGAGTGAAAGCGAGCGCATTGTCGCGGTAATCCATTGCTGCGATTCGTCGCGCTGTCCCGTCGGGATAAAGAATTCGATGGGCCGCTCGATGGTCACGTCCTCGCCGGCGATGCGCCCCGTCACTTCGATGAACGACACTGCGAGATAGAGCGACTTCTTGCCCGCCTGCGTCAGATACTCGACCTTTTCGATGATCGCGGGCAGCTCACCTTTCGGACGATGATCGATCGCGATACGCAGCGGATCGAGATCGAGCTCGGAGTCCGGTGAATCGCTCGGCGTTTCGGCGGGCGTCACGGAAAGCACCGCGCCCAGCGTTTCGTTCGGCCGATACGTGGCCAATCCTTTCAGGCCGCGCCGCCATGCCTCGAAATACAGATCCTGGAACTTGTCGAACGGATAATCGGCAGGTACGTTCACGGTCTTCGAGATCGACGTGTCGACGAACGGCTGCACCGCCGCCATCATCTCCATGTGATCGTGCGCGGACATTTCCAGCGCGCTGACGAAGTAATCGGGCAGCGCGTTCACATCGCCGCCCATCTCCCGATAAAGCCGATACGCATGGTCCTCGACGGCGAACGTCTGACGTGAGCCGTCCGCCATGCGCTTCGTGCGCTGGTATGTCCACGAAAACGCGGGCTCGATGCCATTCGATGCGTTGTCCGCGAACGCGAGGCTCACGGTGCCCGTCGGCGCGATGGACAACAGGTGGCTGTTGCGGATGCCGTGCTCGCGTATCGCGCGCTTGATGTCGTCGGGCAGGCGGGACGCGAACGTGCCGTCTTCCAGATAGTGTTTTGCATCGAAGAGCGGAAATGCGCCGCGCTCGCTCGCGAGCTCCACCGATGCGCGATATGCCTCGTCGCGCATCATGCGCCCGATGCGCGTGGCGAAGTCGCGCCCTTCCTGCGCGTCATAGCGCAGACCGAGCATCACGAGGGTATCACCGAGACCGGTGAAGCCCACGCCGATGCGACGCTTCGCCTCTGCCTCGCGGGCCTGTTCGTCGAGCGGCCAGAGCGTCACGTCGAGCACGTCGTCGAGGAAGCGCACTTGCGTGCGCGTCGTGCGCGCAAGGCCGTCCCAGTCGAAGGAAGGCGTGCCGCCGCGCATCTGCGCGAACGGATCGCGCACGAAGCGCGTGAGATCGAGCGGACCGAGATTGCAACAGCCGTATGCGGGCAGCGGCTGCTCTCCGCAAGGGTTGGTCGCGCGGATCGCTTCGACGGCGCGCAGGTTGTTGTCGTCGTTCATGCGCGACATGAACACGACGCCCGGCTCCGCGATGTCGTAGGTCGAGCGCATGATCGTGTTCCACACGTCGCGCGCGCGCACTTCGCGATAGACCCACAAGCCGTCCTCGCGCTGATGCATGTCTTCCGCCGCGCGTTGCGAAGGCGACGGCTCGGCCTTGTGCACGAGCTGCCACATCGCGTCGGCGGCGACGGCATGCATGAACTCGTCGGTCACCGCGACCGACACGTTGAAATTGTTCCAGCGCCCTTTGGTATGTTTGGCCGCGATGAATTCGAGCAGATCGGGATGGGTGCAGTCGAGAATGCCCATCTGCGCGCCGCGCCGCGCCCCCGCACTCTCCACGGTGCGGCACGAGGCATCGAAGACGTCCATGTAGCTGCATGGGCCCGAAGCCGCCGATCCCGTGGAATGCACGCGCGCGCCGCGCGGACGGATCGCGGAGAAGTTGTAGCCGACGCCGCCGCCGCGGCGCATCGTCTCGGCCGCCTGCAGCAGCGCGACATAGATCCCCGGCAGTCCGTTGCTGTCGACGCCCTGAATCGCGTCGCCGACCGGCTGCACGAAACAATTGATGAGCGTCGCGTCGATGCCCGCGCCCGCCGCACTCATGATGCGTCCCGCGCCGAGCGCGCCGCGTCTGAAGTTGTCGACGAACGCCTCTTCTTCGATTTTCGCGCGCGACTCCTTCGGCTCGGCGAGCGCGACGCCGCGCGCCACACGGCGATAGATATCCTCGACGCTCGTCTCGTCGCCCTTGGCGTACTTTTCGAGCATCACGTCGATGGAAAACTGCTGCGGTGCGAGAGCGGTGCTGGGATTGTCTTCGGCCATGTCGGATCCTGTATACGCTTGAGCATGAGACCGCTTGAGCATGAGACGGTCCTGGCAAAACCGTATGCGCGGAGCATGACGTGCGCCAAGAACAATGCACGACGATAGCGCGAATTCACTTTGCTCGCTACAGAAGGCGGCGCCAAATGGCCGCAACGCATCTCGCACTCCATAGATGAAGCCCCGTATCCTCGCAACGTGTGAAACCACATCTCGCTCATCCGTTCGGGACAATTTACGCGCGTTCGGTTGACCCTCCAAGGTGCCGAGAAATTGTTACGGCGCTCGAATTCATTTAGTTCAGGAAATCAAATTCTCATCGGCGATCGGGTCGGCTAGATTTATAGCTCAGAGCGCGCGGCGAACCCTTGCTCGCTTAGACCATTGCGATCCTCTCATGCATTCGAGCAGGAAGCATCCAATGGTTCCTTGCGAAGTTCAGTCATCTTGGCCCCTGCAGGAAAAAGTCATGCGATTGCCGACATTGAACCCGGATTGCCAAAGAATCCTTGCCGCCGCGTTGCCCGTTCTGCTTGCCGCGGCATGCGGCGGCAACGATGGCGGCTCGCCCTTCGCCACGCAAATGACGCAGCAGAACGCGGCGTCACCCAAGGCGGTCGCGCGTATCTCCCCGCCCGAAGGCACGTTCCCGACGACGACGTGCTTCTGGCGCGGCCCCTTCGATTCCACGTTCGTCGACACCAGCGCCGGCTACTGGACGGCCAGCTTCACGATCCCGCCAGGCAAGCGCGTATTCCTGAAATCGCAATACCCCTATGCCCGCTACATGTCGCTCGTGAGCTACAGCGTGGGCGCCTCCGCCAACGACCATCTGAGCGATCGACATCGCCCCGGACAGCGACGGCTCGCTCGATCAATCCGTTCGTCCCCGGGCAATATGCGCTATCAAACCCCCGCGCAACTACACGGTCGAAGTAACGGGCGGAGCGCGGCCGTCATCCGGCGCGCCGGCCAATACGCTCTATTCGGGCCGCACGGATGGCTCGATGGCGATGATGTTGCGGATCTACGTGCCGGACAGCCAGGGGGGACGACGGGCGCCGTGGACCTGCCGCAAGTCGTCGTTCAGAACGCGGACATGACGACGGTAACGGGCGACGCCGCGTGCGCGCTGCTCAATCCTGCGCAACAGGTGCTCGCCGCGCCGCTTCCCAATGCGCTGACCTACGCGGCCATGTATTCGCTCGCGCAATCGCAGGTCATGCTCGATCCCAACAACTGGGGGCTTCTCGCCGTTCTGCCATATACATATACCTTGCTAAAGTTCAACGGCCTGTACAGCAACCCCGACAACGCCTATCTGGCGTCAATGCTCTCGCGCAACAGGGGAGCGGTCGCGGTCCTGACCGGCAAGCTGCCGACCACGCCCCCGACGTTCCAGAACGATCTGACGATGCAATCCGGAAAAAACATGCGCTTCTGGTCGATGTGCAGCTATGAGTTCTATACGCAGAAGCCGGCCATGTGCCTTTACGACGAAAGCATCAAGGCAGATGCGAACGGAAACTATGTGATCGCCATCAGCAGAACCGCTGACCGGCCTTCCAACGCCAACGCGGGCTGCGGCAAAAACTGGCTCCAATGGTCGGACGCGGATGAGGGCAGGAACGACCCGAACCTGGGCATGGTGATGCTGCGCAACATGCTGCCGGATCCATCCTTCCCCTACTCGATCCAGAACAACCCTGTCTTGCCGCTAAACATGGGTGCATATCTGCCGACGGTGACGTACACCAGCAAGAGCGGCTTCGAAGCCTTGGGCTGCACTTCGTCCTGATAGGGCACCCCGCGTACTTCGCGCGGGTGGCTACGCGCCGGATCCCGCAGTCCGGCGCGCAATTTTCCTGTTCTCACGACGCAACCGTTAAACTCGGGGACGCGCTCCTGATCGCCAAAGCCATTCATGACGATCGGACAAGTACCACACCAGCGAGACCCGACCTTCGCATGAACTCCCCCTCATCCGCCGCTCTTCGGCATCGCAGGCCGCTCAGGCCAGGGCAAGACCACACTGATCGAAGCACTGCTGCCGTGGCTGCGCGCACGCGGCCTGCTAGTCAACGTCATCAAGCACAGCCATCACTCGATCGAACTGGAACCGCCAGGGAAGGACAGCGCGCGGTTTCGTCGCGCGGGCGCAGCGGAAGTGCTGATCGCATCGCCTTATCGCTATGCGATCGTGCGGGAGCTGAACGGCGCGGACGAACCGCCGCTTGCGAAACTGGCCGCGCGACTGTCGCATGCGGATCTCGTCATCGTGGAAGGGTTCACGCGCGAGACGCTGCCGCGGCTCGAAGTCGTGCGGCCTTCGGCTGGCCGCGATCCGCTCTACAAGACCGAGGTCGAGATAGTTGCAATCGTAACTGACGAGCCAGACGCGATCGAAACGGACTTGCCGATGCTCGACCTCGATGACATCGCAGGCATCGGCGCGTTCATCTGCGAGCGCGTGGACATCGCGTTGAAAGACTAGCTCGCGGCGAGCCCGTGACGCGTCATCGTGAGCGCTTCCTTCAACACCTCGTTGTCGCCGATGTGATTCGCGAGCAGCAGGATCAGCTTCGCGTTGAGCATCTGGCTCTGTTCGTCGGAGAGCCCGCTGTGCGTGTCGATGAGGCGCTCATAGAATGCATCGTGGTCCGCGATATTCAGTTCGAGATTGAGCTTCATGTGAATTGTCATCCGTTGCAGGTTGCGCGCCTGAGCGCCGCCGTGACCGATGCCGCATCGAACGCGCGCCAGCGCGCGCAGACATGCTGGTCGGGACGCAGCAGATAGAAGGTGCCGGGCTGCGCGTCGAAGCGATGCGCGACCATGCCTTCGACATCCTCGATCGCCAGCACGCCCTTTGACGAGCACGTCATGCCCTTCGGCACGACGAGCAGCGTACGCACCGGCCGCGGGCCGTTCGACAATGCCGCGAGGCTCTGCGCACAGGCGTCCGGGTCATGGCCGAGCCCGCAGAAATAGATGCCGGTGAACGCGCTGCCGTGCGTCTCTGCGAGGAGCCACGCATCGCGGCCATCGACGCGCACCGGGAACCATCGCGCTGTTGAAGGCATCGTCGTCCCGATCGGGCATGTTGAGCGGCGAGTCGCGCAGCACCGCGGGCACCGAGAGACGTCCGCTGTTGGCCATGCGGCGCGCGAACGGACAGTCCTTCGCGAGCTTGAGCGTCGCATCGCGGAAGAGGCGCGAGACGGCGCTCTTCGGCGTGATGAAATCGGTTGCGCGCGTCGAGTTGAGGATGTTTTCGTCGGCGGCGTATTCGCGCTCGGAGGCATATACGTGTCGAGCAGCGTGTGCGGCGCATCGCCGTTCACGACGAGCTTCAGCTTCTAGGCGAGATTGTCCGTATCCTGTACGCCGCTATTCGCGCCGAGCGCGCCAAAGGGCGACACGCCATGCGCCGCATCGCCCGCGAAGATGATGCGGCCATGCCTGAAGCGGTCCATGCGCAGACACGAGAACGTATAGACGCTGACCCATTCGAGTTCGAACTCTGCATCTTCGCCGAGCAACGCCTTCACGCGCGGAATCACGCACTCGGGCGCCTTTCCCGCAACGGGGTCCGCATCCCAGCCGAGCTGAAAATCGATGCGCCATACCATACATCGTCCGGCTGGCGATGCAGCAGCACGGACTGATTGCGGTGAAACGGCGGATCGAACCAGAACCAGCGCTCGGTCGGGAACGGCGCCTTCATCTTCACGTCGGCGATCAGAAAGCGATCCTTGAACGTGCGGCCGTGGCTGTCGAGGCCGAGTGCCTTGCGCATCGCACTGCGCGAGCCGTCCGCGGCGACGACGTATCGCGCTTTCAGCGCATACACGCGGTCGGGCGTCTCCACTTGCAGCTCGACGTAATCGTCATGCTGCGTCACGCCGACGACGTTGCTCTTCCAGCGCAGCTGCAGACTTTCCAGCTGCATCGCACGCTCGACGAGAAAGCCCTCGACGTAGTACTGCTGCAGGTTGATGAACGCTGGACGCGCATGCCCGGTTTCCGGCAGAAGGTTGAACGTGTAGACGAGATCGTCCTGCAGGAACACCTTGCCGACGTTCCAGCTCACGCCCTTCTCCATCATCCGTTCGCCGCAGCCCAAGCGATCGAATATCTCCAGCGTGCGCTTCGCGAAGCAGATGGCGCGTGAACCGGTCGACACGGTGTCGTCATTGTCGAGCAGCACCGTGCCTACACCCTGCGAGATCGATGGCAGTCGCAAGGCCGACCGGGCCCGCGCCAATCACGGCAACGGGGTAAGGCGAAGATGCGGGCGCATCGTGATCGGGCGCGCGCTGGTATTCGAAACGCAGGGTGGCGTAATTCACGACATTCGATCGTCTCCATCGGCGAGCCATCGCGCCCTCTTCGCGGGGCCGGTTCGGCTCGGGCGCGAATTGCTTCGCTTTCGGTTAGTTGTTCATCATTGTACAAGTCGTTTTATATTGTTGGATTTTCGTTTACCCCAATGCGGCGATCGCGTACGCGTGACGCTTCGTGTGCACCGCACTTACATTCATTTACAAGCTTGGGTGACGGCTTTCGTACGCTCCCCGCGTTCAAGTGAAACGACGGCCGTGCAGGCCGCGAACCCCATATGAACATTAGAGGACGAAAACATATGTAAGCGAAGGCTTCACTGATGCTCATCAGTGCGATGACCGCGGGTGCTCTTGTCGGGTTGCATGGTCGAACCCGCGCGTCCGCCGCAGCCCGCGCCCGTGGCGGAAGTGATGCCGCCTCCGCCGGCGATGGGGTATCGCTGGGTGAAAGGGCACTATCGATGGGAAGGCAACCACTGGCAGTGGGTGCCGGGACACTGGCGGCCTCTCTGAGCGCCGCTGAATCAGACGGCGACGAAGCCGAGCATCTTCGATACGCGCCCGGCGCAGGTGCGCAGGGCGGTTGAAATGTCGCTGTTCCAGGCGCTATCGAATGAACCACTCGGCCCGATCGCCGTGATCGCAAGCACGATATTGTGCGCGTGGTCGAACACCGGCGCGCTCATCGCGCTGATGCCCGCGACGGGCTCGTCGACCGCTCTCGCGATGCCATGCCCGCGCACTTCCGCGAGCATCGCGTCGATCTGCGCGCGCGTGTATTCGCGTCGCTCGGCGCCGATCTGCAGGGCGCCGGCGCGCTCGATCGCCACGAGCGCATCCACTGTCATCGACGGCAGATATGCGGCGAACGCGCGGCCCGTCGCCGTCTGCAGCAGCGACATCACCGTGCCCGTGCGCATGGTCACGTGGATGGGCACGCTCGCTTGCTGAATATGCACGATCGTCGGACCGTAGCTGCCCGCACTTGCAAGCGCGACCGTGTGCTCGATGCGCGGCGTCATGTTCGCCACTTCGGCGATCGCGAGGCGCACCGGATCGACGCGCTGCAGACTGATGAGCCCCATTTGCAGCGCGAACGGGCCGAGTTCGTAACGGCCCGTCGCGGGATCCTGCTGACTTAGGCCGAGATTGCCGTACGACACGAGATACGGATGCGCCTTCGCCGACGGCATGCCCACCTTCTTCGCGAGGTCGCCGAGCAGCATCGTGCTGCCATGATCCACCAGGGTGCGCAGGAGCGCTCCCCCCACTTCGATAGATTGAATCCCGCGGCGCACTCCGCTCATGCCCGACCTTGTCTGTGTAGTCGAGATGCGCGCGATGATAACCGGACTGGTGGGCACATCGTCATACTTTGGGTCCGAGCCGCGCGATCAGGTCCCGGTGCTGCGGATGAAGCGCTTCGAGCGCGCCCGGCTCGGCCAGTTCGAACTCGCTGAACTCGAAGCCCGGCGCAACCGTACAGCCGACGAGCGCCGCGCCCGAGCTATCGTGGCATTCGGCCGCGAACCAATCGCCCGCCTTCACCACGGCCTGAAACACGGCATCCGGATGCACGAGCGCGTTGCCCAGACGATGCGTCACGAGCGTGCCGTTCCCATCGAGCACGTGGACATCGAGCGGATCGCCCGCGTAGAAATGCCAGACCTCGTCCGAGCGAATGCGATGCCACGCCGAATGCGCGCCATCGCAGAGCAGGAAATAGATCGCGGTGAACGCGGCGCGCAAATCGCTTTCACGCTCGCGCGTGACACGTCCGCCCGCGCGGTACCGCGCGGTACGTCTCGCGAAAGAATCCGCCTTCGGGATGCGGCTCGAGCTTCAGACGCTGAATCAGTTCCCGACTGTCGATGCGTTCGCGTTGCATGGTTGGTCGCTCCTTTGCCAGGCCGGTTGCGGTTCGCGTATTCTGCAACGAATCTGCATCGGATCGCTCGCATCGCCACGCCTCTTCAATCAACCGGAAGCAGCCATGACCCTCTCATTTTCCTTGCTCAACGCCTTCGCGCCCACCGGCACGCTGCGCGCGTCGATCAATCTCGGCAATCCGATCCTCGCGCATCGCACGGATGGCGGCGAGCCGGGCGGCGTTTCCGTCGATCTCGCGCGTGAACTCGCATCGCGGCTCGGCGCGCCGGTCACATTCACCGCGTTCGATACGGCCGCGAAGTCCGTCGAGACCGTCACGAACGAGGCCGCGGACATCGGCTTCTTCGCGATCGATCCGCTGCGCGGCGCGGGCATCGCGTTCACCGCGCCCTACGTGCTGATCGAAGGCTGCTATCTCGTGCGCGACGCTTCGCCGATCACGCGCAATGAGGAAGTGGATCGCGAGGGCAATCGCATCATGGTCGGCAAGGGCAGCGCCTACGATCTATTCCTCACGCGGGAAATCAAGCATGCGCAGATCGTGCGCACGGCGTCGTCGCAGACCGTGGTCGACGCGTTTCTGACCGAGAACCTCGAAGTCGCGGCGGGCGTGAAGCAGCAGCTCGAAGCCGATGCGGCGCGCATGTCCGGCGTGCGCCTGCTCGACGGGCGCTTCATGGTGATCCAGCAGGCGATGGGCCTGCCGAAGAGCCGCGGCGAGGAGGCGGCCCATTTGCGCGATTTCGTCGAGGACGTGAAGCGCTCCGGCTTCGTCGCGGAGGCGCTCGCGCGTCATGGCATCAAGGGCGCATCGGTGGCGCCGGCCGGGCAGTCCGGGCAGGCATAAGCGAGCCCCGCATGAACACGAACGATGCAGGCGAGGCGACGCTCTCGGTGACCGACTGGCTCGACGCGAGCTTCGAGCGCGAAGTCGCGGGCGGGCTTGCCGCATTCAACCGTGCGCAGCTCGGGCCGAGCCATCAGCGCGATCTGGCCGTGTCGGTGTATCGCGGCGGCGATTTCGTCGGCGGTCTCGCTGGCTACACCGCCTGGGACTGGCTCTTCGTGAAATGGCTGTGGATACGCCAAGATGCGCACGGACGCGGATTCGGCGCCCGCGCGCTTGCCGCCGCCGAGACCGAGGCGAAAAAGCGCGGCTGCCGCGGAGCCTGGCTCGATACGGTCAATCCCGCGGCGCGCGCCCTTTAGCCCGCTACGGTTATGAACTGTTCGGCGAGATCGCCGATTTCCACACGGGCCAGTCGCGCTACTTCATGCAAAAGCGCTTCTAGCTTCCCTTCTTGACGGCAGCCGAGCGGACAACCGGCCACTCGGGGCTTTCGACCGCGCGTTTGGCGCTTTGCGTTTTGCATGACGCATACAAAAAACCAACGTACATTTTGCATTACGCATTCAACCTAAGGCAACGCTGAACAAGCCGTTGTATTCATCGATTCGGTCGCAAACAGAGGCGGGGTCATCGTGAGTGAAGCTTTGCGCCTGCATTTCTTGCCCACCTGGGCGTTGCGCACGGGCCTGCGGCCC